>JBQGBW010000034.1:0-39425 GCA_052043475.1 Magnetococcales bacterium HHB-1 | reverse complement strand
ACCGCCTGGGCTACCACGGCCACAGCAACAACTTTAAGTCCGTGAAGCCATCCGCCATGTGCCGCAAAATCAAAATGGACCACCCCAAAAGCAAAAAGAATCATCGCCAGGGCTGATGGTAGGGTAAAACCAACCCAGGCGGCCACAGCACCGGCATATCCGGCCCTCATCATGCCCAGTCCCATACCCACCTGACTGCTGGCTGGACCAGGTAGAAACTGACACATGGCCACCAAATCAGCATAGGAACGTTCGTTCAACCACTTAAGACGGGTCACGAACGCGTCACGAAAATAGCCCAGATGAGCCACCGGCCCACCGAAAGAGGTTAATCCAAGTTTAAAAAATACCACCAGAACTTCAAAAGCGCTTCCTGGTGTTTTGTTATCCGTGTTCAGCATCATTCAAATGACTCCTGTACATAAGAACAAGTTCCATAACTCTTTTCTAAAGTCATGGTCCTGGAAGCTTTTCAATGTGCATCGCTGACCTCATGGCAAAGTTCTTTCACTTGCTGACTTACGAGATCCAACACTTCCTGGCCTTCCTCAGTCAAGAAGTAACTTTTGCGGGATTTAGGCCCTTTGCTTTTGTCTTGTTCACTGCGTAACCATCCATTCTTCTCCATTCGGTTCAACAACGGATAGAGCGTGCCAGGACTGACGTTATAACCATGCCGACGCAGCTCCTGGAGCATCCAGTGTCCAACCACTGCCCCTTGAGCTGCATGGTGCAGAATATGGATTTTCCAGAAACCCAGCAGAATCTCTCTCATCACCAATTTACGTCGTTCCTCCATAGAGAAAGCCTCCACTATTATGATTATCGTAAACGATTACCGATATAAGGTCAACTCTAACGATAGTTGAGAACTGAATGACCCTATCGATCACGACTTGAAAAGTTATCATGAAAAAGCATGGCATGCTGCTTTCGACCAATCGTTGGCTTGTTACCAACGGATAAAAAACGTCGATATACTGTATATTAAACAGAGGTACGTTGGATGATCGACTGCGCTATACAACGATCATTGCTTATAAAGCGATCCATGACTTTGCATGAAAACACGATGATATGCTTATGGCAAGTTAACTAATACTCAGTCGGTGTTTTTTGGAGGCGTAATAGAGACCGCCATCTTTTCGATCAAACGGGACACTTTTCTTACTTGTTTTTCAAGCAGTAGAACCACCTCTTGGGCGGGTCTGGTATCTCCTTCACGGCCAATACGTTCAAGTTCTTCTGCAATATCGCCAACAACAAGTGCACCCAACTGACGGCTGTTACTTTTAAGGTTATGTGCGACATCTTTCAAATACTTTGCATCTCCAGCAGCAACCGCCTCATGGATCATCTCTGTACGCTCTTTCATGGATAACAGATAAACAGAGAGCAAGGTTTCAAAATCATCGTCTAAATCAATCTGTAATTCTCGAAAGATGGTTTTATCCAGCAACGGCTTATCCATTGATAAATCAAGAGGACGGTTTGGATTGGCACGATTTCGGCGATGGCCCAGCCACCGATATAAAATAGCACGCAGCTCCTTGCTGTGAACTGGCTTACAGAGATAGTCATCCATTCCCGCTTTTAGGCATCTATTTCGATCACCAGCAAGGGCATAAGCCGTTAATGCAACCACAATGGTATGGATCTGTTCTTTGTTGGTGTGCTCCAGTTGGCGAAGCTTTTTCACCGCCTCAATACCATCCATGCGTGGCATCTGTACATCCATGAAAATAAGATCAAACGGCTGTTCCATGCATAGCGCCAACGCCTCTTTACCATCTTGTGCTAATACAGGCGCTAATCCTAATTTTTTAAATATTTTAAGAATAACCACTTGATTGATCGGATCATCTTCCGCAATGAGTATCCGGGCCTTAGAATCAAAATGGTTGGGAATCTGAAATTTTCCAGCAATCGTTGCAGGGCTCTCCACCTGAACAATCTTTTGCACCTCTTGATCTGTAAGTGGCGCTTTGGTTATCGGTAATGTCACCACATCCATTGGTACTGTAAAAAGAAATGTACTACCCCTTTTCTGATCACTCTCTACCCATATGCGTCCTCCCATGATCCTTATCAGACGCTGACAGATCGCCAACCCTAATCCTGTACCACCATACTGTTGATGGATTGAACCATCGGCTTGAACAAAGGCGCTGAAAATAGAGTCCAGTTTCTGTTTAGGTATGCCCATACCTGTATCAGTCACCGCATAGCGTAGCGATGTGGTTTTAGATGGATGCGCCTGATCGATGACAAGAGAGATGGTAATTTTTCCTGAATCGGTAAACTTGATGGCATTACCGACTAAGTTAATCAGAATCTGTCGGATGCGGCGGAAGTCTCCTTTGATGGTTTGGGGAACTTTTGGATCTACCGCATAATCAAGCATCAATCCAGCTTTTTGTGAGGTTGGATAACGCATGATGTTATAGACACTTTTGATTAAATCACGCGGTGAGAAAATTTCTTCATGCAGCGCCATCTCACCGGCCTCAATTTTGGCCAGATCCAGAATATCATTGATGAGTGTTAATAATGCCTGTCCTGACTCTTTAATGATCTCCATCGCCTCAATGCGCTCTTCAGTTGAGGTCGTCGCTGCCTCAACATACTCTGCCATACCGATAATGGCATTCATGGGCGTACGGATTTCATGGCTCATGGTCGCCAGAAAGGCGCTTTTTGCACGATTGGCTGATTCTGCATCCTCTTTGGCTTTTCTCAAAGAGGCTTCAATGGTTTTACGCTCGGTGGCATCAAGAAAAGTAAAGACCAATCCGGATACACCATTTTCATGGAAGGTTGGTGAAACGGTACAACTGGCTGGAAAACTTATGTTATTCCTTTTATGTAAAAAACAGTCAAGCAACGAACGGACCTGACCATCCTTTAGCGTCTTTACAATGGGGTCATCTTCCAGAGCGACCATGCTGCCATCTTGCGCATGAGGACGCAAAATTCTACGGGGATCTTGACCTAATAGATCTTCAATCTCAACACCCAACAGCGTAGCGGCAAAAGGATTTGCAAAAATGATGCGCTGGTCCGCATTGATACCCAATATGCCTTCACCCACAGCATCCAGGATACGATTATTCTGCTCAGCCAGTTCTGCAATACGATCCTCAGCCTGCTTTCTTTTGGTAATATCAAACATCACCGTCAGACTGAATGTCTGTTCCTTATCTGGATCTCTGGTCAGACGGCTCTCCAGTAGGCAGTGAACCGTTTTATCTGGAGTGTGGCGCAAAATAATCTCGTCGCTGGCCATATTTAACTTGAATACACGATGGAAATGTGCATCCAAAGTATGTCGCGTCATCTTAGGAACCAGCGGCATGAACGGTTTACCAATCAGCTGTTTATGATGAATATTCATCAGAACAGCGGCCGCATGGTTAGCCTCAATAATTTTGTGCCACTGATCAACAACCACATAGCCCACTGGAGAATCCATGAACAGCATCGAGTATTTTGCCAGCAGTGTTTCAAGTCGCTCACGGGTCAGTAGAAGTTCATCATTTTGAGTACGCAGCTCTTCTTGATGAATATTAAGGTTATCGAGGGTTTGTTGCAGTTGGTGCTCAAGTTCGATGAACCTGGCATCCCGCTGACGATAGCGCTCAACCTGTTCACAAAGCTGTTGAACTTCTAATGCGATCTCTTGTTTGGATTTGGTTGTGGCTGACATGGCTCTGGCCCGAGGATTTTTGTTGATCCTATGGATGAAGATGTCACTTTAGAATATCCTAATAAGTATTATATCTTTTTTTGGATTTTTTTGATACCATAGTTATTTTAGATCTTATAATTTTTACATTGATTTTTAAGCACCGCAGGATAACACCATGGCTGTTAAAGAACGCCACAAAAAAACAATGGCTTCTGAATCCACAGAAAGCAGAGAAAAACAGGGGAAAATCTTCGTTGTGGGTATCGGTGCGTCCGCTGGCGGATTGGAAGCATTAAGACCCCTTGTTGGTAAATTATCTGCTTCTGCACCCATGAGCTATGTCGTGATGCAGCATATGGCACCACAATACCGTAGCATGATGGTGGAACTTCTCGCCAGAGAAACCAAATTACCGGTTGTGGAAATTAAAGATCGAACATCCATGGAGCCGGGAACCATCTATATCACGCCACCAAATCATGATGCAGATATCAAAAAAGGGATCCTGTTTTTAAAGCCACCGACCAACCCGGTCGGACCTAAACCCTCCATCGATAATTTTTTCTCCGCACTGGCTGAAGATCAAGGAGAGTATGCCATTGGGGTGATTCTCTCCGGTACGGGCTCTGATGGTGCTTTGGGAATGCGTGCAATCAAGGCCCATGGTGGATTTACTGTCGTACAAGATCCTGAAACCGCCAAATACAACGGCATGCCTCTAGCCGCCATTGAAACCAACTTAACCGATCTCATTCTTCCTCCCGATAAAATTGGTATCAACTTACCCGATATTGTTCAGGCTCCAGGAAAAGTCCTTGAACTGATGGCCGATGAAAAGTCTGGACTCACCGGTTTAGATGAAATCTTTGCACTGGTTAGAAAACGAACCGATATCGACTTTTCAAAATATAAACAGACCACCTTGTGTCGTCGGATAGAACGTCGTATTAACGCCACCGGTACAGATGATCTGCCCAGTTATGTGATCTATATTCGGGATAATCCTTTTGAGGCGGAGAGTCTAGCCAAAGATATTTTAATCTCTGTCACCGGCTTTTTTCGTGATAAAGAGGCATTCATTGCCATCAAAGAGGTGTTGGCTAAACTGGTTCAGAATAAGGAACCCGGTGATGAGATCCGTATCTGGATTCCTGGATGCGCTTCTGGAGAAGAGGCCTATTCCATAGCCATTCTTTTATCCGAACAATTGGGTATCAGGATGGGCAGTTTTAAGGTCCAGATCTTCGCCACAGACATTGATATGGAGGCGTTGGAGCGGGCACGCAAAGGGATTTACTTAGAAGCAGCGCTAAAAAAGACACCAGCACCATATATTGATCGCTATTTTACCAAGAAGGGAGATAAATTTCATATCTCTAAGGATCTTCGAGAACTGGTGGTATTCGCCCGCCAGGATCTGGCAAAAGATCCCCCTTTTGTCAGGGTCGATTTAATCACTTGTCGTAATGTATTGATCTATTTTAATCAAGAACTTCAGGATCGTGTTTTTTCATCATTTCATTTTGCTTTGGCATCCAACGGACATCTGTTTCTAGGAAAATCTGAAGCATTGGGCTCCAGTTCCGATCTGTTCAGTACCGCCAATGCCAAGTTTAGAATTTATACTAAAAGATTAGGTGTCAATGACCGTTTTGGTCGCCCCCATCTCATGGAGCGTACCCGATCAATCTGGTCAGGCAATCAAAAACCCTCAGAACAAAAAAAGATCAGCGTAGAAGAGGCCATGCGGGCTACCATCATGCAGATCTATGCGCCTAAAAGCATGATGGTGGGGGATGATGGTTCGGTTTATCAGATCAATGGCGATATCACAGGCTATATGATCTTAAGCTCCGGTAAGGGGGATCTCAATGTCACCCGTATGTTGATACCGGAATTAAGAGGCGAGTTCTGGGCCCTCTTCTCCCAGGTTAAGAAGACCGGTGATTCCGCCATCGGCTCCACAAAGCCGGTGATGTTTGGGGAGAAGCGCAAAGGGGTACGTATGGGCATTCATCCAGCGACCCGTGTTGCCCAAGCAACCAGTCTTTATCTGATTGGGTTTGAGGAGTTTGAGATCCAGGAGAAAAATGAGGAAGGAATCTCTGATAGTGTGATCGAAGGCGATGTATCCCGTGTTCCTGAACTGGAGCAGGAGTTGGTTGCCACCAAAGAGCATCTGCAAACCGTCATTGAAGAGCTGGAAACCTCCAATGAGGAGTTGCAAGCGCTGAATGAGGAGCTACAAGCCTCAAATGAAGAGATGCAATCCACCAACGAAGAACTGGAGACCGCAAATGAAGAGTTGCAATCCACCAATGAAGAGCTGACCACGGTCAATGAAGAGTTGCAGACCCGCACTTCAGAGCTGATGGTGGTTAATGCCGACCTGGAGAATATGCAAAAGAACGTTGGATACTCTATTATTATTGTTGATCCCAAGCTGCGTGTGAAGCGTTTTTCACCAACAGCGGTGAAGTTTTTTGGATTGGCCACAGAGGATATTGGTGAATCGATCGCTTCTGTCCCTTCTCACATGGAAGTACAGGAGTTCAAAAAGAAAATCAGTCGAGTCATCAGCTCCGGTAAGGAACATCAAGAAGAGATCTTAACAGATAAGTTGGCACTGTGGTTTCGCATCGTTCCCTACCACTCATTAGAGAACCGAATTGAAGGCGCAGTCATCATCATCATTGATCAGTCAGAAATACACAGTATACGTAAGGAGTTGGCACATAGCGAACGTCTGCTAAGACTTATCTCTAACTCGCTACCCATGGGCGTTGCATTGGTAAATAAAGATCAGCGTATCATCAACGCCAACTATAAGCTAACCCGCTGGTTTGGAGAAAATGGTGATCTGACCGGAAAAAGAATCTTTTCTGCATTTGGTAAAAACATCTATGAGCATATTAAATCATCCATGGAGCGCATCGCTAAAGGAGAAGCTGTAGAAATTGAAGTGGAGAAGATAATCTCAAAACAGGAGAAACGAATCTTTCATATTATCATGGAACCTCGTCTGCATGAGAAAGATAAATCCATGGGCGGATTACTGCTCATTTTTGATGATGTCACCGAATTAATTTTGGCCAGAAAAGCCCTTAAAGATTCCAGAGAACGTTACCGCACGCTGGCTGAATCGGGTCTGCAAGGGGTGGTGATCCATCATCAGGACCGACCGATCTACTGTAACCACACCTTTGCTCGATTCTTTGGTTACACCACCCCAGATGAGATTATCAACTTAGAGAGTCTTACAGCACTTCTCCCCCCTTCTCAACGTCGTCAGGGTATTGCCAAGTCACAACTTTTTGGTTCAGGCCATGCACCAGCCATTCAAAAGGCGAAAGGGTATCATAAAAATGGTCAATCGGTTTCTCTTCTGGCATCATCAAGAGTGGTTAGTTGGGATGGCGCGCTGGCCATCCAAACCGCCGTGATCGGTTTAGAAAAGCAGATAAGTGATTGATGTTTTAGTTATTAACAAATCCAAGTTGTTTAAGCAGATCAATCAGCGCCTGAAAATCAATCGGTTTCTTTAGGTAACTGTTTGCGCCCAGATCATACCCCCGCACCACATCTCGTTCTTCATCTGAATTGGTTAGAATAATCACCGGAATATCCTGGGTACGTTTCTCCTGTCGTATGCGTTTCAGTACCTCCAATCCATCAACTTTAGGCAGTTTGAGATCTAGAAGAATCAGACGTGGTTGTATTGAGGAGGATGACGTTTCGAAGAGCCATGCTAAAGCCTGTTCTCCATCAACCGCCACCGTGATGCGTTCTGTGGCAACCCCACTTTTTTTAAAGGCGTGCTTTGCAATCTGAACCGCCGCCGGATCATCTTCCACCAACAAAATTGTATCATCTAAGGCCATAAGTTGTCTCTCTCCAGGTCGTATCATTTGCTAATTGTAGGTCAATATACTACGCTATTTAGACACACTTTGCATTTTAAAAGCGTCATGCATGATAAGATTACGTACCCAGTGTAAAATAAAATGAAGCGCCCTCTCCCAAAACAGATTCTGCCCAGACCGATCCCCCATGACGTTTGATGATTCTCTCCACCGTGGTCAAACCAATTCCTGAGCCATTAAATAAATCTTGATCGTGTAGTCTCTCGAAGGGTTCAAACAGTCGATCAATGTAACGATCATCAAATCCAACGCCATTATCACGCACATAGTATACTTTTTTACCCTGTACATCCTGATTCACGCCAAAGGTCACCATACCGTTTTGATCCTCTCTACGGACTGTAAATTTGATAGCATTGGAGATCAGATTCTCTGCAACCGCCCTCAGAAGATCTTTATCGCCCTTCACTAAAATATCTGGTGTAACTTCAACAATAATCGATTCTGTTTTTGTATGCGCTTCTTTAAATGAGATTGCAGCCTGCATCATGAGTTGGGATAGATTGACTTCCGTGATGGTCAACGATATTCGAGAGGAGCGCGCCAGATTAAGGTAGTCGTTGATCCGTTTCTTCATTTGTGTGGCACTGCTTTGCAACCACCTAAGATGCGCTTGTCCCTCTTTATCCAACTGTGTATTGTGATCATCCAAGAGAATCTTGATAAAACCAATCATATTGTTGAGTGGTGCCCTGAGATCGTGCGCAACAGAGTACGAATAGGATTCCAACTCTTTGTTAACCGCTTCGAGTTGATGGGTGCGTTCTCTCACCCGTTTTTCCAGATTGGTATTTAGATCGCGAATCTTCTTCTCAGCCTGTTTACGTTCTGTGATATCCTGGACTGTACCAACCATGCGAATGGGCTCACGCTGTCTGTTTCGAAAGACTCTCCCTTTCTCATGAACAATACGCTCTATGCCGTCAGGCCGGACAATTCGGTGTTCAAGATTATAGACGTGAAAAACATCTTCCAAGCTGTTTTGGACCGCCTGTTTTACGCTTTGCCGATCTTGTGGGTGAACATGTTCTAAAAAGGCTTCATAGGTTGCCGCAAAGGCTTGGGCCTCAACGCCAAAAATTCTATAGATCTCATCGGACCAGGTTAGGGTGTTGGTGGTGATATTCCAATCCCAATTGCCTAAATGGGCGATCTCCTGCGCCCGTGCCAACCCCTCTTTAGCCTGCAAAAGTTGCTGCTTATGTTCGCGGAGTGTCTTATTCTCCATGATACGCCGGACCATCGGTTCTGAGACGCGAAAAAAGAGCAATATGCCTATACTGATCACAATAATCGAGATGACCAGTAGCAATTTTGCAGCGCGAATAAATGGTGCACGGATCTCTGTCATATCCAATTTAGCAACGACACCAAGATTTAATACAGCGACTGGTTCATGTGCTGCTAAGACTGTGACACCACGATAATCTGGACCAATAACCGTTCCTGATTGACCTGATAACGCACGACGCATTGGTTCTGCAAAATGCTGTTCTGGATTGGATTGATCAATATCTTTGTGAAAAGGAACCGGCTTGGGTTGATCCAGAATACTATGGCGATGGCGTAAGATAAATACAATCAGATCATCTTGTCTTTGTGCCAGTGTGAACTCTCCGGTCGCTCCAAACCCTGCAAAGTGGTCGTGCGCCTCACGAATCTGCTCTAAAGTTGCACTGAAAGCATCTTGAGTGGCATGATGATCATGTGGTTGGCCAAAGTGTCGGTGATTGTAGCGGGCAATGGACTCCATAAGACGGGCACGACTTTGGGCTGTTTCTGTCAAACGAAGCCGCGCCTGTTCAAAAGCTGTATGGTAGAGTACAGCCAGTGAGATACTACCAACCGTCACAGCAACGACGGCCATAATCAATGCTAGAGAGAGTGTACGTCGCCATCGTGCCTTTAAGAGCCGCATCATTGAATGCTCTGTTTTTAAGTTGATGTGGTCAGAAACCGCAGCAGATCTGTATAGGGCAGAGGACGACTGAAGAAGTAACCCTGCATATATTGACAACCATGATTATTGAGAAATTTTCCCTGTTCCTCAGTTTCCACGCCCTCGGCAACCGTGTCTAACCCAAGACTGTGTGCCATCGAGATGATCGCACGAACAATGGCGACATCATCATTATCTTCTGGCAGATCCATAACGAAAGAGCGGTCAATTTTTAATGTATTAATTGGAAACCGTTTCAGATAACTCAAAGAGGAGTATCCGGTGCCAAAATCATCAATGGAGATGGCAATATCCATCTCACGAATGGCTGTTAATTGAGCAATGGTGGATTCCACATCATCCGCCAGCGTACTTTCGGTGATCTCCAGTTCCAGCAAATGGGGTGGAAGATGGGTCATTTCCAGAACCCGTTGAATATGATCGATCAGATTCTTATCCATCAGTTGGCGTGTAGAGAGGTTCACTGAACAGGGTATGGGTTTAATGTCCTGCCTGATCAGATCCTGCATATCAAAACAGGCTTGTTCTAACACCTGTAGACCGATCTCCTTGATTAAACCGGACTCCTCAGCAATCGGTATAAATTCCGCCGGGGAGACCAATCCATCGTCTGGCTTCTCCCAACGGATCAATGCTTCCATGCCACTGACCTGACCAGAATTAAAGTCTATTTTTGGCTGATAGTGCAGTTGAAACTGGTTTTTCTCCAAAGCTTGCCTTAAGCCACTCTCCAGTTCCAAGCGTCTCATCACCTGCGTATTTAGTTTTGTCGTAAAAAACGCAAATGTGTTACGGCCCGACTCTTTGGCATGATACATCGCGGTATCGGCATTTTTAATCAGCGTATCCAGTCTGTTTCCATCATCAGGATAGATGGCAATGCCAATACTGCCACCAACCACAACCTGATGTTCGTTCAGCTTAACCGGTTTTTGCAAGATTTTTCGAATATTCTGTGCGACATAGGAGACATTTGAAGCATTGTCTATATCGGTCAGAATCACAGTGAACTCATCTCCGCCCAAACGGGAGACGGTATCTGAATCTCTGACACAGGAACGAATGCGTTGTCCCATGATTGTTAATAAACGATCACCTGCTTCATGGCCTAAGGTATCGTTGATATTTTTAAAATTATCCAGATCCATAAACAGCAGTGCCAGCTTTGTTCGGCGTCTGTTTGCTGAACGGAATTCGTGCTCCAGTTGGGTTTTAAAGAAGGTGCGATTGGGTAGACCGGTGAGGCCATCAAAAAAAGCCAGACGCTCCAACTTATCTTCTACCTCTTTAACGCGACTGATATCGGAGAAAACACCAATACAATGACGTATTTTGTTGTACTGATCTCTGACGGTATTAATGGTCAACCATTTAGGATAGATCTCCCCACATTTACGACGATCCCAGATCTCTCCCTGCCAGAATCCATCGCGCCAGATTCCTTTCCACATATCCGCATAAAAAGCACGGTTATGTCGCCCTGACTTCATAAAACCGGGATCTTGGCCAATGGCTTCAGAAGCGTCATAGCCTGTAATGCGGTTGAAGGATGGATTGACCTCAACAATCTTGTTATGTGCGTCCGTGATGATAATGGCTTCAGAGGTGCTTTCAAAAACCTGGGCAGTTAAGCGTAATCGATTATTAACCTGATGTAGCTCGTGGGTTCGTTCACGCACCCGTTGCTCCATCAACTCCAGCGCCTCTCGCAACGCCTCTTCTGTTTTTTTTCGTAATGTAATATCGCGAAAAGTGAGCACCAATCCGGAGATTTTACCCTCCTCCATGGTGGGGGACACCACATATTCTACCGGGAATCTTTCTCCATTGTAGCGCTGAAAGTATTGGTCCATCACTGTACGCACACTGCCATCTTTTAGCGTCAGTGTGATTGCATGTTCATCCTTGGAGATTCCATTCCCATCGCTATCGGACGGTTTTAACACCGATTCAGGAACTAAACCCATCAGTGCGCGATCAGACCACCCCAGAATCTTTTCCGCCGCACGATTTGCAAAGATAATTAAACCTTCTTGATCGACGCCGACAATACCCTCCCCTGCGGCATCCAGAATGCGCTGGTTGCGTTCCGCAAGAATTGCGATCTGTTGTTCATACCGTTTTCGTTCAGTGATATCAAAGACCACTGTTAAACTTATTGTTTGATTTTGGTCGGTATCGCAGATTTGACGACTGTGCAACATGCAAAAGATTGGCGATCCATCCCGAGGATTTAGAATAATTTCATCCTTTGCAGCCCCGGTGTTGAATACACGCCTAAGGTGATGATTAAAAGGCGTAATCGAGGAAGACTCCAGATAGAGCACCATGGGTTTACCCAATAGACGCTGTTTTCTAACCCGAAGCAGTTGGGCTGCCGCCTGGTTGGTCTCCAGAATTTTCTGATGTTTATCCAACACCAGATAGCCTACTGGTGCGTCATCAAACAGTACCGAGAATCGTGCCAGCAGGGATTCAACCTTCTCTCTGGTTTGCAGCAATTCCTCATTTTGAACACTTAACTCTTCTTGATGAATGGAGAGATCATAGAGTGTGTCTTCAAGTTGGCGTTCCAGATCGGCTAATCTCAGCCCATCAACTTTATAGCGTTCCAGTTTATGGCGAAGTTTATCTACCTCGCCCTGAATCTCTTCTGCGCTTTTGCGTGTCATGACTGAGAAGGCAATATATTAGAATTGGAAGAAGTTTGATGGGTTACCATCGACTTAAAGCAGGTGTGCGCAGGTGTGAAAAGCGCGGATTGCATTCAAATGGTTTCATCGTATATTTTAGCGAAACAGACGCAATCTTCACCGGTTTGATTTCTTTCAAGTAGGCATTATTTAATTACGAATATTAAAGTCATTAAGGCTACATGATCTCATCTAAAAAAGCAAGCATGAGGATTGGACAGATCGAACATTGATCTCTTCATAAACGACAATAACTATGTCTTATAATGTCTCTTCCTGTAAAGTAATACCACCATATATCTTACTGTTATATTTCATATCTTGCAGTCCAGTTAACACAATTACATCCCCTAAAGCTTATTTTATGAGAGAAGATTTCAATCTTTAATATCATTGAAGTGAATAGGGCTTGATTTTATTTATCCATCTCCATTAAAATAGTTATATGAGAATATCGTTAGGTACTGTTTTAGAGGGAGTCATCTCATTATGCACCACGCATCTAAGCCAGAAGCGGCTGAATATCGTAAAACATTGACCAACAAACTTAAAGATGTTGGTGTCATGCGTTTTAATCAGGCGCATCAAAAGATTCTTGATCAAATTATCCAGCTTCATGGCATTGTTGATCAACTCAATCGGCGTAAACCAACAGAAGAGGACTGGAAGAAGATTGACCAGACACTCAACTTTCTCCTACGCTACGCTTCCGACCACTTTAATGATGAAGAGCGCGAGATGGAACGGCTGAATTATCCTGAATATCCTCAGCATAAACAGCAACATGATATCTTTATTGGAAAAATAAAAGAGATTAAGACACAACTTGACAGTCGTAAAATTCTTTTCATTGTGGATATGAAATTTTTTCTCCTGGAGTGGCTCTTTAGCCATATCAATCGCTTCGATATGCGCTATAAATCATTCTTTAAGGAGCATAACCTTTATTAATTAAGAGCGCCTATATTTATAAAAGCGTTGTAAATACTTCTGATCCAGAGACAAATGATCAAAACGTTCTCTGCTCTTTTTTGCAATCACCTCTCGCTTGGAAAGCAGAGGAAGGGTTGTGATAATTTTGGCTTGAAAAACGTCCCACTTCAGAGAGGCCAAAGCGCCATTCTCTCCTGGTGTAATAATCCAATCGGTCACCTCTTTAATATTGTGCGCGACCACCGGCAGTCCACACATTAAAGCTTCTAGCATCACATTGCCTAGACCCTCTTCTGTGGAGGGAAAAAGAAAAAGATCCGCACCCCACATAAAGGAAGCGACATCTTCTCGATTCTCCGCAATCAGAACAACCCGCTCCTTAAGGTTGAGATCGATGATCTGTTGTTGCAGATTCTGATAGTAGCGATCATCTGAAGAGAAAGGTGGACCAATGAGTAATAAACGAAAATGGTGTGGCATCTTCTGCATAAGATTAACGAGAAAATGTTGATTTTTTAACGGTCGTAACCTTCCAACATGGAGTAGAAGAATATCTTTTTGATCATATTGAGGGAAATAGGTGGTAAGTCGCGCTTTAGCCTGTGTGCGTTCCGTTTGGTTCGGCAGACGAAAAACCGTTCCATCCACTCCATTGACCCGCGTCCAGATCGGTTGATACCAGCCTGCTGCACGCGCCTGCCTGGCCAGTCCTGGTGAGATCGCAATTCCTGCTTTGGCCAATCGGTTGGATAACGCGATCAATCTTTGTCCTAAACTTTTTTTTCCACCCACATCACCGGTGGTGGTCATCTCACGTAAGATGGGAATGCGCCATAGATAGGCGAGAAAAAGCGTGGAGAGCGTAAACCACGACCAGCCCGCACTATGAATCAGATCAACCTTATTAAATCCTCCCCTTAAGACAAAAAGAAAAGGATAAAATAGCTCCCAAAGAATCTGTCGCCACCCTTCGCGCTTTGGTATTCCTGTATATTTTTCTGGCCCCAAGATCGAATGCTCCCCTCCCCTGCTCAATACAGACCATGAGAAACCATCATCTAACCGTTGTAGACGTTGATAGAGCTGATGAATCCGCTTTCCTGATCCTGAATGATCTGGTGGATAACCAGTGATCACCAACAGCACATGACATTTCATGATGATATACCTCGAATTGCCTCTAGAACAGTGTTAGCATCGGTTTGCATACTCCTGACCTTTCCATCAGTGGGAGTTAAAAACGTTTTGGCTCCTGTTGCTCAATGATATCGAGAATATCTTTTTGATAGAAGATATTTTTATATATAATAAGGATGCATTGTCAACGTACACATCAATGGGGCTTGTTATGGATTCTGCACAGAAACCTTCTGGTCTGACAGAAGAAGAGTACCTTGAAGAGGAGGAAAGGAGCGATATAAAGCATGAATATATCGACGGATATGTTTATGCAATGGTTGGAGCAACATTTAAACACAATCGTTTATCTTCAACACTTTCTCGTGAGTTTGGTGTTCACTTAAAAGGCAAGCCCTGTGATTCATTCCAGTCTGATTTTAAGGTAAAGGTTGGAACAAAATATTTTTACCCTGATATTGTTGTTCGGTGTGATGATCCCGAAGATAATCACGAGCTTTATACAGAGAAGCCGATCATTATTGTTGAGGTGCTTTCAAGGAGGACGAGAAAAACAGATAAAACCAGAAAGATGTTTGAATATATTAATATCCCAACCTTGGAAGAATATGTTCTTGTTGAGCAAGATGTTGTGGATGTTGAAGTTCTGAGGCGTTCAAACCATTGGATACCAGAGCACTTCTATCTTGGTGATAATGTAATTTTTGAATCGATCGGCTTAACCCTCTCAGTTGAGGAGATATATGAACGCGTTGATAATGAAGATATGCGAGAATTTCTCGCAAGAAAAGAGAAGGAGAAAAAAATGGCCAAAATTGAGTCTTAAGATTTATTATTTTTCTGAAACACAAAGGTCCATTATATATCAACAAAATTCTACTAGTACAATGGGTTTATGAATACACCCCACCCGCTTAAGGCGCATGCTTCTACCTTACCATTGAAGCCTGGTGTCTATCGTTTTCTCGATCAGAACGATACCGTACTCTATGTGGGCAAAGCCAAAGCGCTGCGCAAAAGGGTGGCCTCCTATTTTACCGGTACTCCCATCGCTAAAATTACCACCATGCTCGGTCAGGCTGAACGGTTAAAATATACCCTGACCCTCACAGAGAATGAAGCGCTACTCTTAGAGGCGGACCTGATAAAAAAACATCAGCCCCGCTTTAACGTGCTGCTAAAAGATGGTAAGAGCTACCCCTATCTGCATCTGAGCAGTGATCATGACTATCCCAGGCTCTCCTTTTATCGGGGAAAGCGCCATGAGCAGGGCCACTATTTTGGCCCTTTTCCCTCCGTATTGGCGGTGCGTGAAACATTAAAAACACTCCAGCGCCTCTTTCCACTGCGTCAGTGCAGTGATAGTCAGTTCTCTAGCCGTATTCGCCCCTGTCTGCAATATCAGATTAAACGCTGCTCCGCCCCCTGCTGTAATAAGATTGATCAACCCCATTATCAACGCCATATCCATGAGATGGTGCAATTTCTGGAAGGAAAAGATCAACAGCTCTTAGATCAGCTTGAGAAAACAATGTGGCAGGCTGCAAAGGAGAAAAACTATGAAGAGGCCGCAATTTTAAGAGATCGTATCAAGGCGATCCGTTATGTGCAGGAGAAAAAAAAGCTCGGTCCCACCCTACCTGGTGATGTGGATATTATCGGCCTGGTTCGTGAGCAAGGACGCTGCAAAGCCTGTGTGCTCTTTATTCGTAATGGCATTAACTGGGGAGATCGGGAACTGACACCGCAAAATACCCAAGATGATACCATAGAAAGTATTATGAGCGCTTTTCTGCAACAGTTCTATGCGAACAAAACACCACCAAAAGAGATCTTAATCAGCCACACCGCTGATAATCAAGCCTGGCTTGAAGCCGCTTTCTCTGAGAAGCGAGAGAAAAAGGTCCGTATCCATGCCCCGAAGCGTGGCACCAAATACCGCTTGATTGAAACCGCACTCACCAATGCCAAGGATCGTCTGCATCATGATCTGAATAGCCGTGCTAATCAACAGAAACTTCTGCAAGAGCTGGGTGAAACTCTAGGAATGACAGATTCCCCCGAACGCATTGAGGTCTATGATGTCTCCCACATTCAAGATAGTCACCCTGTGGGCTCTATGATTGTTTTTGGTGTGGAGGGTTTCATCAAAAATCACTACCGACGTTTCTCCTTGAACCATCCTGCACTACTCGATGATACCGCCCGTATGGCTGAGATGTTACGCCGCCGTTTTCACCGTTTAAAAACCGATGAGGCGGAAGGCTTTAAACAGTGGCCCGATCTGATTCTCTTAGATGGCGGACAAGGACAACTCAATGCGGTGTTACGCGTTGCAGATGAAATGCAGATCGATGGCATCACCTTTTGTGGAATAGCCAAAGGCCCCGATAGAAATGCAGGAAGAGAACGGCTCTTCTTGCCAAACCAGGAAACACCCCTTATACTGCCTAAGAATGCATCTGTTCTGTTTTTGCTCCAGAATATTCGTGATGAAGCGCACCGCTTTGCCATCGGTTACCATCGACTCAAAAGAAAACGTGCACAACGCAGCTCTATTCTGGACCATATCCCAGGCGTCGGTACGAAACGAAAAAAACAACTTCTGAAACATTTTGGCTCAGTCAAAGCCATGCGTGCCGCCTCACTGGAAATGTTGCAACAAACACCGGGTATCCCCAAACCCTTGGGGGAACGTATTTTTAATTTTTTACAGAACGAAAACTGATTGAAGTTATGGTGTGGAACCTTGCAAATGCGCTCACCGCGCTCCGCGTACTCCTGATTCCTGTTTTTGTTGGACTCTCCTTCCTCCCCGGACGGTGGGGCCTCATTCTTGCGGCCGTCTTCTTTAGTATCGCGGCAGCCACGGATTGGGCGGATGGTTACGTCGCCCGCCGTGATGGCTTATTAACGCCTTTTGGTAAGTTCTTTGATCCCGTTGCAGATAAACTGCTGGTGATCTCGGCACTCATGCTGCTGATTCACAACGAACAGGCGCATCTTCTCCCCGTGATGCTGATTACCGCACGCGAGATTGTCGTTATGGCCCTGCGTGAACTGATGTCCGGCTTAGGTTTGGGGGGCATGCCCGTCTCTTCTTTAGGTAAATGGAAAACTGGCTTCCAGATGACCGCCATTATCATGTTGCTCGTCCAGGATGGCCTCTTTGGTATTCCTTTCCAACTTCCTGGCCTGCTCTGCCTCTATATCGCTTCCATACTCGCTCTGTGGTCCGGTTACCTCTATTTTAGTAATGCCTGGCAACAGGTCAGCGGAAAAATGCTGGCTAAAATAATGTGACGATTTTTTTTAAAAAAAAAATTGACTCACTCTTCACAAACCGGTATAAATAATCTTGTTTTCGGGACACACCAAAAACAGGTTGCAAAAGCAAAGAGACAACTTGCAAAAGCAAAGGGATAGCTTAAACACGATTAGAGATAATTTTATGCTGTTTTTTTTATAGAGATGGCCGTGTTGAGTCGCTGTTTTTTGGATTAAAAGCGTTCCGTTTGGGCGGGAGTAACTCAGGGGTAGAGTGCAACCTTGCCAAGGTTGACGTCGTGGGTTCAAATCCCATCTCCCGCTCCATTTTTTTGATTTTAAGTCAAGTCTTTTCTGTTTGTTACTGTTTGATTTTTTGGATTGTATTTCTGATTGAGTCTTTTTTTAAATTTTTATCGCGGCTGGGTGGCGAAGTGGTCGAACGCTGAGGTCTGCAACACCTTTATTCGTGGGTTCGAATCCCACCCCAGCCTCCATCATTTTTCTTATTCTTTATCAAAGCGGGAGTAACTCAGGGGTAGAGTGCAACCTTGCCAAGGTTGACGTCGTGGGTTCAAATCCCATCTCCCGCTCCATTTTTCTCCTCAATCAATTCCAAAAAAACAAGATCTATCTAGAGATGGTGTGACAAAAAATGTTGATGCTTCAATATTCTTTTGTCTGTTTTATTTCTACATTTTTCTAGATTGCTTCTCTTAGGTCTTGCTCTCTTTTATGCCGGATCAGGGGTATACACCTTGATATGGCAGCTATCACCTCCTTAAAAATCACAGTACATAAACAGCACGACATAATCAGTTTTTTTAACTATGGATTGTTATGTGGGAGCTGCTCGCCAAAGGGGGAATCCTGATGATTCCCATTGGTCTCTGTTCATTAATGGCTGTAACGATCATTCTTGAGCGTTTCTGGATGCTCAGACGCCAACGCATTATTTCAAAGCACACCGTTGCTGAAATTAATCGTTGCGTACAACAGAGTGATGCAAAACAGGCCATCCACTTCTGTCGTGCCTCATCAACACTCTACGCAACCATTGCACTGCAAGGTCTTCTAAAAGCAGACCACTCCCGTACCGAAATTAAAGAGACCATGGAAGAAGCAGGCCGTAAGGCCGCAGCGATCATGGAGTATCGACTCAATCTTTTAGGTACGATTGCAATGATCTCCCCCCTGCTTGGCCTCTTAGGTACGGTGTTGGGAATGATCAAAGTGTTTGCAGTGATCTCCTCAGTGGGCGTGGGTGATCCAAATGTACTCGCCAATGGCATCAGTGAAGCACTGGTCTCTACCGCCGCTGGATTGAGTGTAGCAATTCCTGCACTGGCTTTTCATCGTCATTTTCATGGCCGTGTCGATAATTTAATCATAGAAATGGAACAATCTTCTCTGCAACTTGTCGAACAGATCAAGCGCCATTTATCCTAAAAGCATCATTTTGAACAAAGACATTTTAAGGATCAACCCATTATGCGCTTTCGCACCACAACACGCGCCCCGCTACAGTTGGATATCACGCCACTGATTGATGTGGTGTTCTTGTTGGTGCTCTTTTTTATGCTCACCACCACCTTTTCATCCACAGGCCAACTGAACCTGGATCTCCCCGCTGCAAAAACAGAAGAGACCGCCACAGAGAGTGATCGTATTATCCTGGCAATTGATCATCAGGGTCAGTTCTACCTACAAAACAAACGGGTTACATTAACCGCACTGGAACAGCATTTTAATCAGATAAAATCGGCAGGAAAATCACCATTTCTTGTGATCCAGGCCGATAAAGCTGCACGCCACGAACAGGTTGTGCAAGCGCTTGATCGGGCACGCCAGGCAGGTCTGCACCGGTTAGCGATCTCTACAGCCCCGGAAAAAGAGCCTGTTAATCGGGGATACCATTTTGAATAGATTTTTAGACTCAGATTTTTAAAGGAAAATTCAATGTTTCACCGCGATGAACGTGCAGCCATCTTTATTGATGGTTCTAATCTCTATGCAGCGATTCGTTCTTTGGGATTTGATTTTGATTATAAAAAACTCCTGGAATATTTCTATAACCGCTGCCGCCTGGTGCGTGCCTACTACTATACCGCCTTAGGTGACGAACAAGATTACTCCCCCATTCGTCCCCTCGTCGATTGGTTGGCTTATAATGGCTATACTGTGATCACAAAGCCAATTAAGGAGTATGTTGATCCCATTACCGGCCATAAACGCACCAAAGGCAATATGGATATCGAAATTGCCGTGGGTATGCTGCGCATGGCACCCTACTACGACCATGCGGTACTCTTCTCAGGTGATGGCGACTTTAGAAGTGTGGTTGAGGCGGTGCAGGATCTTGGTAAACAGGTGACAGTGATCAGCTCTCTTCTTACCCAACCTCCCATGATCGCTGATGAACTGCGCCGCCAGGCCGATGAATTTATTGAACTCAATCAGATGAAAGATGACCTGATTCGCCAGCCCTCCTCTGGCTCGCCTCTGATTTAAAAATAATAAAAATATAAAGATTTTTTATACTATTTTGATAAGGATGGTTTCATGCCATCCTTATTTTTTTGATTCATTCTCCAGAAGCAATAGCAGAAATTTTCAGCATATGATCTGATTGTTGAGAACCTGTTTGCAATATAACAACGCTCTTTCATAAAGATGCAATCACCTCTCTACCCGATCTCCTTCGATTTAATCAATAAAGCATAAGCCAGATCATCATGATCCATCGGTAAATCGATCCACACCGTATGTCCAGAGCCTGGTGCTTTCTCGATCTCCTCTCCCTTTAGATTTTTTATCTGTTTCACAACAAAAGAAACATTGCCCCGAGGTGTCATCAAAGTGAGCGTATCCCCCTGACAAAAACGGTTCTTCACCGCAATAACCATTCTTTGTTGCTCCGATTTGATCACCTCTCCCACAAAAAGTTGCTGATTATTCGTACTACCACTCTGATAGTTCTGTAACGCCTCAGGGGTATGGCGACGATAAAACCCCTCGGTATAACCCCGATTGGCCAGATCCTCTAAGTCAGTTAACCATTGTGGGTTAAAGGCCTCTCCTCTGGCCGCAGCATCCAGTGCCTGTCGATAGATCTGGGTTGTACGGGCCACATAGAAATAGGATTTTGTACGTCCTTCAATTTTTAGTGAATCAATGCCAATCTGGGTAAAATAGTCCACATGTTGCACGGCACGAAGATCCTTCGCATTAAAAATATAGGTGCCATGTTCATCCTCTTCAGAGGCCATCCATAAACCAGGTCGCTGCTTCTCTTCCAATAAAAAGAGAGGCTTTTTATCCTGCTTAGGAATGATCAAACCTTCCGGGGTCTGTTCTGCCTCTTTGGCATGATAACCCCAACGGCAGGCATTGGTGCAAGCCCCTTGATTGGCATCCCGATGACTCATATAACCTGAAAGTAGACAGCGCCCCGAATAGGCCACACAGAGTGCACCATGGATAAATGTCTCCAACTCGATATCAGGACAGCGCTGACGAATTGTGTTAATCTCCTCTAAAGAGAGTTCCCGTGAAAGGATGATCCGCTCAATGCCCACCTGCCGCCAAAATTCTACTGCGGCATAATTGACCACATTGGCTTGCACCGAAAGATGCATCGGTATATTGGGAAAATGGTGACGCACCAGATAGATTAAACCGGGATCAGAGAGAATCAATGCATCGGGTTCTAGATCAATGATCGGTCGCATATCATTAAGGAAAGTTTCCACCTTGCTGTTATGCGCTGCAATATTACATGCTAGATAGAGTTTCTTACCCTGTTTTCTGGTCTCTGTGATCGCCTGCTGCATGATGCTTTGATCAAACTCATTTTCACGTACACGCAAACTGTAACGCGGAAGCCCCACATACACCGCATCCGCCCCATAGGCCAATGCATAACGCAGACTCTGTAGTGTTCCGGCAGGGGCAAGAAGTTCAGGCGTTTTCAATCGAATAATCCTCAATCAGGAGTGATGCTTATGTTTTCAGATAGGATACAATAAATCATCGTTGATCATCGATAAAGGGATCGTTCTTCTCTAAAGAAGCCTCGATTTGAAGGTTTTAAGATTAAAAGCTGGATTGTTATATGAGCAAAACAAAGAAACAGATTCTACTCATTGATCTGGATAACTGCGGCCATGAGATCAAAAAATTATCTCAATCCATAAAAAACTATACCCACATTATCTGCTGCTATGGTGCGGATGAACCTAAAATTCCTCTCAGTGTTGCACAGATTTTAGCCCCCGCACTATGCAGTCAGCGTCTGGAGTTTGTCCACATGGAGAAAGGGGGGCGCAATGCAGCCGATTTTGGTTTGGCATTCTGGGCTGGAAAATTGATTAAAACCTATGGCGCAAATAGCCAGTTTTTTATTCTCTCCGCCGATACCGATCTGGATCATGTCATCTATCTGATTCAGCAAGAGGGCCGACAGGCCACACGACTCCTAAAAAGTGAGGATAAACCCCCTGCAAAACAAACGAAAAAAGAGATCAGCTTAGAAGATGCTGTCGAACAGTATCTTAAGCGATCTCTTTTAAAAGATACACCTCGGCCCACAACAGAGCGAGGGTTACGGCGTCGTTTTAATAGTCTATTTCAGAATCGCCAACGCACATTTACAGCACAAGAGGCCATCCAGAACATGGTAGAGCAAGACATTCTCACCATTGACTCTTCGGGACAGATCAGCTATCTGGATACAATCTCTGGTGATAATCCAGAAGAGATCTCTCCAGAATAAAAGATCATCTTATGAGATTGCCAACATCCGGTTTAAGGCCACCTTGGCCTCTTCAGCCTCTCGCACAGGCACCTTGATCGGATTGACAATCACACCCTGCTCCAGACTCTCCAGAGTCCAACAGAGGTGTTGTAGATCGATACGGAACATGGTTGAACAAAGACAAACGGTAGGATTTAAATAGATAATGGTCTTATCCGGCATCTCATTTTTCAAACGGTGCACCAGATTAAACTCTGTACCAATCGCCCAACTGGAACCTTTAGGTGATTCCCGAACAATTTTCTGAATCTGTTCTGTTGAGCCTAAAGCATCCGCCTGCTGACACACTTCATAGGAACATTCAGGATGCACCACCACCTGAAGGTTCTCATACTGTTTCCGGAACATGGCGATATGTTCCACCTCAAACCCCTGATGTACAGAGCAGAAGCCATCCCAAAGAATAATTTTAGCCTTCTTAATCTCTGCTTCACTCAAACCGCCCTGGGGTTTCTGAGGATTCCATACAACCATCTGATCGAGAGGAATGCCCAATGCCGCACCGGTATTTCTTCCCAGATGTTGATCTGGAAAAAAGAGTGTCTTCTCGCGCTGTTCAAAGGCCCAGGTTAATACCTTCTCTGCATTTGAGGAGGTGCAGACTGTGCCACCATGACGGCCACAAAACGCTTTAAGATCGGCGGTGGAGTTCACATAGGTGATCGGTGTCACCATGTGATCCACATCAATCACCTTGCCCAGATCCTGCCATGCACGCTTAACCGAAGGTAGATCCGCCATATCCGCCATTGAGCAACCCGCCGCCATATCCGGCAGAATCGCTGTCTGTTGATCTGTGGAGAGAATATCCGCCACTTCAGCCATAAAGTGGACACCACAGAAGACAATATAGCGTGCCTCAGGGCGTTCGGAAGCCTGACGTGACAGTTTTAAGGAGTCTCCAGTGAGGTCAGCAAACTGATAGACCTCCTCCCGCTGATAGTGGTGGCCCAAAATAACACACTGCTCTGCCAGACGTGACTTTGCAGCGGTAATGCGTTGCTCCAGTTCATCATCAGCCAGTGCATAGAGGGGTTCTAGAGGAACTTTAGGGGAAGACATTCAAAGCGTCCTTTCTTTGAAAGATACACAGGTGCATCTTTGAAAAAATGATTGCAAATAAATCTATTGTATGCACAAATCAGGATGGCGCAACCCCCACAGCCATAAAATAGGTTGCATATCCCCAAGCCTCTGGTTGTTTTATCAACGCCTGCACACTCTGAATCCACTGCTTGGCTTCCTCTTCCTGAGAGGCTTCAACATATTCTATACGTGGGTCAATATTGAGTCCAACCAATGCATCCATACCGATATCGCCACTGGTAAAGGTGACAGGAATCACCCGAACCTGAGAGAAACCTGCTTGGGCAAGATAAGGACCAAGTTTACGTCCAACAAAGCGATCTCCGCCGGCTTCACGCTGTACCGCTTGTGTAGCACGCATCAATTTTTTAAATCCTTCCGGTTCAGGATAGAAGGTTAACCAGTCGTCATCCACATCAATGAGACAGACCACACCCCCTGGCTTCACCACCTTCATTAACTGCTGCAAAGCTTGCTCCGGTTGATCAAGATGCTGGAAAACAAAGCGGGAATAGACAAAATCCGCTTGTTTCTTCTCAAGGGTTAGATTATAGATTGAGCCCTCTTCGAAGGAGATGTTATCCAAACGCTGTTTCTCCGCCTCCTGGTTGGCGTTTTGAATCATCCGTGGATCAAAGTCTACACCTGTAACATGACCCCCATCACCGACAACTTTCGCCATCAGACAGCTGGTAATACCTGGTCCACAGCCCACATCCAAAGCGCGCATGCCTTGAGTAAGCCCCGCTTGACGCAGCACTTTTTCTTCCAGTGCCAAGGCCAGACGTGCTTGTGCCTTCAAGCGTGTCAGTTCCTCTTCGCTCTCTTGAAATTCACCCAAACGGTAAGAGCCCTCACTGGGACTGCTGTTCTGTTGACTCATGGATAAAAACTCCAGATCTTAATAAAGAATATAGGTGTTTGTGGTACGATAAGCGTGCAGATCGATTCAGATAGATCCAAACAAAGATAATCTCTTTTTACGATATAACTGTAACACATGTTTAGATATTAATGCAAATCGCTCAGGATCGTCGCTTAATTAAGAAGTTTCTGTAAAATATATCATCAATGGGCAGTATTTCTCTCAATAATATTGTAGATAAACTCTAATAGTTGTTTTTTTCTTATTGGCTTGGTTAAATGCTGATCGCATCCTGCTTTCATCGCTTTTTCGGCATCTTCTTTCATAGCATGCGCGGTCAATGCAACAATAGGCGTACGTCGGCGATAACCCTGTTGCCATGCTCTCATTTTACGCGTTGATTCGTAACCATCCATCACCGGCATCTGGATATCCATTAATACCAAATCAAAAACATCATCCTTAAACTTATCCAGCCCTGTCTGACCATTATTCGCAAAAGTCAGTCGATATGCGGTCTGTTTGAGAAAAGCCTTAATCAATAACTGGTTATCTTCATTATCATCGACCACAAGGATGTGAAAAGGGGCTTGCGCGGTTGATTCATCCGCGCGTTGGCTTCGGCTCGTATGTCGAATGACCGTCTTCAACGGCGTTGGATCCGTCAAATCCAGCTTTGCTAATGGTAGCTCAACACGAAATAGACTCCCTTGTCCCTCTTTGCTTTCCACAGACATCTTTCCATCCATACTCTCGACAAGTTTGCGACAGATGGTCAATCCCAGTCCCGTTCCCCCATAACGGCGCGTAACCGATGCATCGGCCTGGGTGAAGGGAAGAAAAATATACGTTTTAATCTGCTCCGGTATACCGATACCGGAATCTTCAACACAGAAAATGATCCAATCATCGTCTCCTGTTTGGACTGAAAGGGTAACCTGGCCTTTTGGCGGTGTAAATTTAACCGCATTGTCACTCAGATTGAGCAGGATCTGTCGTATTCTCTGCGCATCCCCTTTCAGGAAAACAGGAACGGTATTGGATAGATCAATATGGAAAGTAATCTCCTTTTTTAAGACAGCCGACTCCATAATATCTGCAATACCGTACAGCAACTCTTTTACATCAAATTTTGTCTCCTCAAGTATCAACTGTCCTGCTTCAATTTTAGAGAGATCAAGAATATTGTTAATCAGGGCCATCAGTCCTTGACCTGCTCGCGAGAGAATCTGGAGATGATGTCGTTGCTCTTCACCATCTACAGACTCTGCAAGAACGTCAGCCATGCCAATGATTGTATTCATAGGCGTCCGAATCTCGTGACTCATGACCGCCAAAAATTCACTTTTTGCTGCATTGGCGTCTTCTGCATTCTCCTTAGCTTTTATGAGATTTATCTCATTGCGTTTCGCCTTAGTGACATCAACCAAAGCAAAGATTAACCACGCCACTTCGCCAGAGGTATCTTTGATAGGATAGAGTGTCCAATCCCAATAAGTCACTCCCCACTCAGGGTGGTCAGGAAATTCAAATGGTTTTGCATAGATGGTGAAAGGCTTGCCAGTATTCACCACATTTTGGAATATCGATTCATTCTCCTCATGAGGATAGAGGTGAAAATGATTTTTTCCAATAAAATAATCAGGAGGAAAGCCACAGGAGCGTGCATAGGATCTGTTGACACGAATAAAGTTAAATTTTTTATCTAGAAAGGCGATGGACAGATGGGTCGTATTAAAGAGTTTCTCCAAAAACTCGTTTGACTTTTTCAATTCAGCCTCATCCTGGAGTCGTTGCGAGATGTCTCTATCAATCCCCCTAAATCCCAACAGTTTTCCATTTTTATCAAAGAAAGGGTGACCACTGGACTCCATGATCACCTGTCTGCCATCTTTGTGAATATTGATATTGATCATACCATCAAATGGTTGAGCCATTTTAACAAAATCGGCATATTCCATTCGAATCTTTTCAGCCTCTTCGGAGGGCATGAGATCAAAACCTGTCATCCCATTCACAAGCTCTTCGGGTTCATAGCCAAGCAGATCTTTGACTCGTGGGCTGGCGTATGTAAATCTTGCCTCCGTATCAAGTTCCCAAATCCAGTCAGAAGTATGTTCCACCAGCGAACGAAAATGTTCTTCACTGGCTCGAAGCGCCTGTTCTGCCAACCTACGTTCATCTCTATATCGGAAAATCGCTTTGGCTAGCGCACCAATCTCATCATTTCTTTTAGCCAACACCCTGCTAAGATGGCCATCATCTTCTGGTTTATTTAATCCAACAACAAGTTTTCTCAGGGGGAGTGTGATTTTCTGAGCAAATGTCCAGTAAAGGAAGGTCGCAAAAACGAGAATGACCGCCATGATCAGTAGAAGACGGTTCCGCATGTAGACGGCGTTTTCATGAACCTTATCCAAGGGCGCTTCAACAACCAATGTCCAAATATCATCTGTTCCAAAATTCAATGGAATGGAAACCAAGAGCTTTTGAACGTCGTTCTTTTGGATGCCATGGAAGACATTTCCAGACATCGTTGATGACAGCGCATCAAGAATGACGGGGGATGAAACGGGTTTTCCCCATAAATGCGTATCGTGGTGTGCAACCCAGCTTTTGTTCTGGCTGATCAAAGATGCAGCACCACTTTCATAAGGACGGATGGTGGAAACAAACGCCTGAATGCTTGCAAGGGTCAGATCGACGGTGGCAGAACCAATGGCTTTTCCTTCACCATTGCGAATAGGAATCGCAGCGGTTGTCATCCAGACCTCGGCACCCTCAACTGGATTAAGATAGGGGGACATCAAATAATCACGATTCTCTTTAAGTGGAACATCATACCAATCAAACTGAATGCCTCCCTGTTCCAGTGGACGCATATCAAGAAGAAGCTGTTGAATTTCATTCTTAGTACGAAAATAGTAAATGGCCATTCGCCCTTTCGGACTGCTAAAGGGATCTCCAATCTGACGTGAATCATCACCATCAAAAGTGTTGGGCTCCCACGCTGCGGCCATACCAATGAAAGGGTTACTACGAACAAGGTTCTTCAAGAACAGAGCGGTTCTTCGACGAAGGTTGGGTGCATGGCTGGATTGGATATGTTCCAAAGAGCGTGCCAGAAGTCGTCCGGTAAGAAGGATGGAGCCAATCTCCCGCTTAATGACTTCTGCTTTTTCAAACGCAATTTGTTCCAGTAAAGCCTGAGATTGCTCTTCTGCAACTTTTAAGAGAAAGTCATTTGACAAATAGATCAGTGTACCGAATCCAAAAATTAGAATAACAATTCCTGAGATAATAATTTTTTGCCGGAGTGAAAAATATGCATTCATTTCGGGTAACCACTTAAACGCTCTTGGGCGCAGAAATTTTTCTAGTCAGTAAGTTTTCTGACAGCTTACAATATAATTATTATAACATATTATCTGGCTCATTGAGAAGAAAACCTCGTTTGGGAGATAAGGAGATCGTTTCGAAATCATCTTATGGCAAGCATTGATCACGTAAACACGCATCAATGATATTTCAACTTTTTTTCGGATAAGACAATGGGCAAAATAGGATCTGACTGACTTAACTACTTCAGCGTATCGTTAACTTCCACGATCACATTGACAAACAATAGAAGATAAGAGAAACTTATTGCATCATATAAAATCAAAGACAGGCTTTGCTGGGAAACAACCGGATCAAGGGGTAGCCCAGCCAAAATTCATCAGACGGTAAAATCAATATTTAAAGTAGTGCAAAAGCGATTGCCATTGATCATCTTGAGTTGAGTATCGGCGTACGAAAAAAGGAGAACTCATGACGGATAAAGTCCTATTGATCGATGACCAGCCTCTGACGGAACTACTGCTTGCACGTATGCTTGAGAATGAAGACAAACTTGAACTGGTCAGTTGCTCCAATCCCAATTCTGCTATAGATGTGGCCAAATCAGCGCAACCAACGGTCATTCTCCTTGATCTTGTTATGCCTGGTCTGGACGGCCTTACCCTGCTCAATCTGTTTCGCCGGCATGATGAACTGAAATATGTTCCGATCATCATGTTGTCTGCCCGGGAAGATCCCCACGAAAAAGCCAACGCCTTTGCAGAAGGAGCCAATGAATATCTGGTCAAATTGCCAGACAAAGTTGAAATGTTAGCCAGAATTCACTACCATGCCCAAGCCTATCGTAACCATAAGATTTCCGTGCAGCAAATCAAGGAGATCCGGGAAGCCGAACACAAATTCCGTTATCTGTTTGAGTACTCCCGCGACGCCATCCTGCTTGTGAATACTGAGAACGGCAAAATTGAAGCGTGCAACCAGTCGTCCTGTCTGCTTTTCGAACAGCCACGGGAGAAAATACTTGGTGCTGACTTTATAACCATCGTGGGCGGTGAAGGCAATCAATTTTTATCCTCTCTGTTTGAAGAACATGTTCGATGTAACAAGCAGGTTAATACAGAAATATATTTGGGAAGCATACCCAAACAACGCATTCCGGTAGACGCCAGTGCGACACTCTATGACCAGGGAAAGCGACGATTTTCCCAGTGGATGTTCCGTGACCTTTCCGAACGCAGAATGCTGCTCAACTCTCTTGAAGAAACCCTTGCTGTCGCTGAGGCCTCGGGACGTGCAAGAAGTGAATTTCTGACCACCCTGGGATTGGAAATCCGCCGTCCTTTATCCGAGTTAAGTTCCCTTACGGAGTATTTTCCCGACAAAGAAACGCCGGTTCAGCAGTTGCGGAAAATGGTGACT
Source organism: Magnetococcales bacterium HHB-1 (assembly GCA_052043475.1). Taxonomy (GTDB): domain Bacteria; phylum Pseudomonadota; class Magnetococcia; order Magnetococcales; family JBQGBW01; genus JBQGBW01. Next base: position 10,299 of record JBQGBW010000034.1, on the reverse strand, counting down.
TTGTTCCAGAAAACCTCCCATGAACTCTGCACACTGGTCAATGATCTTGTCTCACTATCGGAAATCGAGTCCGGCCAGGTGAACATTGAGCCAACGCCATTCAACATCAGGGACTTGGTTCAGGGGATTATATTGGCTTTCAGAAAACGTGCTGACAATAAAAATCTCTCCCTTGAGTGGACGTTTTCGGACGATATTCCTGACCAACTTGTTGGGGATAAAATCCGTTTGCAGCAGATTTTGTTCAACCTGGTCAGCAATGCCATCAAGTATACGTATCAGGGGGGGGTCAAGATCAATGTCAAGCGTGCGTCACGCCCTGGCGAAGAACGCATGGTGCTTTTTGCTGTTTCCGACAGTGGGATAGGTATTCCGTTCGATAAACAAGGAATCATCTTTTCACCCTTTGAAAAAGAGGACATTAAGGAAGTTGACAGCGATCATGGTCGAAGCAAAGGACTGGGTCTTGGACTGGCCATCTGCAAACATTTGACCAGGATCATGGGCGGCAACATTGGTGTCAAAAGCAAGGAGCACCAGGGTAGCACCTTTTTTGTCACTCTGGATCTTGGCTTGGAAGCGCCGATAACCACTCTGGAGCAGATGACATCACCAGAAGAGGATACCCACGCAGCATTACACTCCGCTCTTATGCGTAATCGGAGGGTTGCCATGAAACCCTGCCGCATTCTACTCATGGGTGATCATCCTGACGACCGTACACTGTTGGATGCCCATATCAGGAAACTCCCATTTGAACTTGAAGTGGAGGGATCTTACGTGCGCGCTATGGAACGACACAGACATCGGCCGTTCGCGCTGATTTGTATATCAAGCAGTCGTCATTCAGGAGGGTTCGATGGTATTGAAGAAGCCTTATCGGGCAGACAGCCTAACGGCGATGATTCCCTTCAGCAACAGCGGGTACCTGTCATCGGTCTGATACCCAGTACGCTTGATGAGACAGAGCACAGCCGACTCGAAGCGCTCTGTGATCATCTGTTGATGACGCCGGTTTCCAAAGTCAAATTTCTCGATCTACTGGTACGGATTTTTCAGTCGTGAGTTATGCGCCTACACAATTCAGCGACACGCTCCCCATAAGACAAGTTCTCCGACATCTTGGCTTAATTTTGTTGGTCCTGCTGCTACCCGTTAATGCCATGGTGCTTGTTCTTCACCATTTTATGGCCAAGCATGAAAATGATCTGTTCAGACAGATGAATCAGCAGATCGTCAAGAACTTGCAGATACAGATTGAGGACCGTTTCGATGACTTGTTGTCCGACCTTCAACTCCTGACCCAAAGTAATGAGTTGGCAGCGTTTCTCACCCACCCCACCCCGTTTGTGAGAAAGCGGCTGGTCAAGGAGTGGCTCGCTTTCTCCAGAATTCGCGCGGTGTATGATCAAATTAGACTTCTGGATGCTCAGGGACAGGAGTTGATTCGCATCAATAAGACCCACAGAGAACCCTATGACACCCCATCCGAAAAACTGCAAAATAAAGCCCACCGCTACTATTTTACCGATACCTGGAAGCTAGATAACAACGAGGCATTCATCTCGCCACTCGACTTGAATGTGGAACGTGGAATAATCGAGCGTCCCTTCAAGCCCATGATCCGGTTGGCTACGCCTGTGGCCGATGCAAGTGGTGTGAAAAAGGCTGTTTTACTGCTGAACTACTACGGTCAGCAACTCTTGGACGATGTGGCGCGTTTAGACAAGGCCACAGATACGCGTATCATGCTTTTGAATGATGAGGGCTATTGGCTGTACAGCCCGAATCCTAAGGACGCTTGGGGATTCATGTTTCCTACCAGACGATCACTTTCTTTCAAACGAAGGTACGTCAATGCCTGGGCAGCCATTAACCACGAACGGGAAGGACAATTCGAGATCCCTTCCGGACTTTTCACCTTCACCACCATACATCCAGTCAAAACAGGCAATAGGGTTCGAACATCTACCGGTAGTTTTGATGTTGCTGGACCAAGCCGAAAAGAGATCGGACCGACAGAGTACCGTTGGAAGGTAGTTGCCTTCGCTTCATCCGATCAGATGGCTCAACGAACCACTGATCTGGATCGTCAGTTTCAGATGCTGTATCTTCTGCTCAGTCTTGGTCTCATACTTATTGGATGGCGTAATACGGTCAACACCATCAACAAACAGAGGGCTGAGGCACGCATGATCGAAAGTCAGAAACGTTTTCGAATATTAGCAGAAGCCACCTTCGAAGGCGTTGCGATCAGTGAAAAGGGACTTCTGATCGATGTCAACGAGCAGTTTCTTAAGATCTTCGGATTTTCATCGGTAGAGGAGATACGAGGACGATCCGCGTTGGACTTGGTTGAGGAGAAGGATCGGGTCATCGTGCAACACAACATGAAGGCAGATCAGCAACACCCCTACGAGGTCATGGCACGACGAAAAAGCGGTATCAAATTCCCCTTAGAGGTGCGTGGACGTAACATTACCACTCTGGATGGCAACCTGATTCGGGTGGCAGTGCTTAGAGATATCAGCACGTATCGGGCAGCGGAAGCGACGATCCGCCATTCGGAAAAGCAACTGCGCAAACTGATCGAATCCGCGCACGACGCCATACTGATCTCAGATTTAAAGAAAGGACAGATTCTAGACAGCAACGCCAAGGCGACCGAACTGCTCAATCTTAGCCAAAAAAGGTTAAAGGAGCGCCATCTCATCGATCTTTTTCCTCCTAAGGAGGCGGACCTCTATTGGCGCGTGATGGCAAGCCAGTTCGAAGATGGGCAGGGTTTTCTTCCGAATGTTCGTCTCATGGGTGCTGGGGCAAGTCAGGGGAAAACCGTCGATATCGGCTTTAGCATCGTGGAGTTGGATGATCTGACCGTTTTGCAATGTATCTGTCGCGATATTTCGGAACATCAGGCAAACCAGTTGCATGCTGAGCGTAGCCAGCGTTTCCGTGATGTCATCAGCCGATTGCTGCGCCTTGCCCTTGAACCAATCAGCTTGGAGGATTTTCTTAAGGTCGCACTCAATCTCATACTGGCGATTCCCTGGCTTAGGTTACGACACCAAGGAATCATCTTTCTCTATGACGAAGCGCAGGAACGACTGATTATGAGCGAGCATACTGGTCTGCCGTCCGACATTCGAGAAAGCTGCAAGAAGGTATCCATTGGACATTGCCTGTGCGGCTTAGCCGCGCAAACAAAGCAGATAATTTTTGCCAACTGTGTGGATAATCGACATGTGATTCAACATGATGACATGGAACCACACGGCCACTACTGCGTACCTATCCTGTTTCGAGAACGCTTGTTAGGCGTGATCTGTCTCTACCTTGAAGAGGGCCATAAACAGTCCAGTGATGAAGAGGAGTTTCTTCTCACCGTATCCAATACCATTGCAGGTTTGTTGGAAAGGTTTCGCATTCATAAGGCGCTTGTGGCAGCAAAAGAAGAGGCAGAAGCTGCAAACAAGGCCAAAGGTTTTTTTCTGGCTACCGTGAGTCATGACATTCGTACTCCGATGAATGCCATTCTTGGTATGACCGATCTTCTGTTGGAGACAGATCTGGATGGTGATCAGAAAAAATATGTCTCCCTTGTATCCAGTGCAGGTGAAAGCCTGCTTGCATTAATCAACGATATCCTGGATCTTTCCAAGGTTGAAGCAAAACAGTTGGCGCTGGAATCCATTGAGTTTGATCTGCATAACCTGGTTAAACAGACCATGACCTTATTGGCTGTACAGGCGACCAAAAAGGGCTTGGCCATGAAAACTGATCTTGCTGACAATACACCTCAATATGTTCTAGGAGACCCCCAGCGACTTCGACAAGTGCTGTTAAACCTTCTCGGCAATGGAATCAAGTTTACCGACCGCGGGCATATCCAAGTTACTATTCAGCCTAAGCAAAAAGGTTATGTCTATATCGCCGTTACGGATACGGGCATCGGTATTCCAGAAGATCGTCATCAAGCGATATTCGAGATGTTCACACAGGCGGGAACAGATACCACACGCAAATTTGGAGGCACCGGACTGGGACTTGCCATCTGCAAACAGTTGGTGGAACAGATGGATGGTACAATCCATGTGGAGAGTGTACCTGGACGCGGAACCACCTTCCATGTTTCTGTTCGTCTGCCACCCGTTGCGATGGCACAAGTGAATTCTGAAGATCGTTATGCCCTGAAAACCCAATCATCAACCACGGAAGCACAATACCCAGATAAGCAAGCCCGTATCCTACTTGTCGATGATTCACCGGATAACCATTTGCTGATTGCCGCCTACTTAAAGCGTACGCCTTACCATCTGGATGTGGCCAGAACAGGATTAGAAGGGCTAGAGAAGATACAACATGAGGATCCCTATCATCTGATCCTGATGGATGTGGAAATGCCCGGGATGAACGGCTATGAAACGACCTGCCACCTACGAAAGATGGAAAAAGAAGCGAATACTTCGCCCATACCCGTTCTGATATTCACAGCGCATGCCACCAAAGATCACAACCAGTTGGCACAGGATGCTGGCTGTGATGGCTGCATCACCAAACCAATTCGAAAAACAGTACTACTGCAAACGATCAGTAACTTCCTGCAAAGGTAACCTATTACAATTTATACTCAATAAGCGTTAAATCATCCAGAAAATCACTACTCTCTTGAAATGCGACCAATCGTTCATGCAACACAGAAAAAGGTTGATTATTTTGAGAAATTTCGATCATGGTTTGCTCAAAACGTGCATAGTTAAATAGCTCATTTTGTGGATTCTTAGCCTCAAGAATACCATCAGAGAAAGCATAGAGCCGATCTTCTTTCTCCAGTGTAATCTCTACCATGGTGACATTCTTCAGCTCCTCTATAATCCCCAGAGCCAGACTGCTTGAAGGAAATCGCTGGATCATCCGATGATTACGTGATAGGAAAATATCCGGCATTGATGCATTCCAGAGTTGCGCAACCTGTTGGTTGGGATCGATCTCAATAAAGATTGCTGCTAAAAACAGATTGATTGGTAACCGCTGATAGAGCGTGCGATTGAGGGCCACAATAATATCACGCAGTGTATGGCCGGCCAGCATGCGTGTATGAAAAATTTCATCAACTAAAGGACCACCCAATGCGGCGGCGAGACCATGGCCGGTAAAATCACCAACCATAATCTGATGGCATCCATCAGGGGTCGTGTGCGCCAATACAAGATCACCGTTGGTCTTCTCCAGAGGGGTCATCAGGGTACGCAACCACGGTGCTGTTTTATCAAATTTGGCGCGCATTCTACGAAGAATCGTTTCAATCAATTTTCGTTCGTGCAACAGTTGATCTTTGGTCTGCTCCAAATCCTGATAAGCGATGCGTAGCGCCAGATGATTGGCAATGCGCGCTAAAATAATGGGAGCATTAAAAGGTTTGGTAACATAATCGACCGCACCCAAAGCCAGACCCTGTGCTTCATCCTGCGTACTGTCACGGGCTGTAACAAAAATTACCGGAATATCTGATGTCTGTCTGTTTTTCTTAAGTCGCCGGCAAACTTCAAGTCCATCCATCTCTGGCATCATGATATCCAAGAGAATCAGATCGGGTTGTGGATAATGTTCTGCAATTTGCAATGCTCTTAATGCTGATTTGCATGGAATCACCGCATATTGTTGACTGAGAATACTGATCAAGACTTGCAGATTCTCTGGAAGATCATCAACAATAAGGATGCTCTTTTTTCTGGATTGCATAATTATATCCACCACTTCGTTTATGAAAGCGCTGACTGGAGTTTGTCAAGCTGTTCACGGACCACATCGGTTTCAAAGTCACGCAATGCGTGTTTGATTACTGATAGAATGTTCTCAAAGTGCGTATCTTGCAAAAGCTGTGCAAGATTCTCATAATGCTTACTCACCTGCGCAAAATCAGTCTCCAGAAGTTCCTGAATACGAGTAATATCAGATAGTACATGTTCTTTCTCTAACTTTGTCAATGGATGATCCTTTTTTACTTTTTTGCTGACTGTTTCACCATCCAATGTTGTGCGGATCGCGACAAGTATCTCCTCGAAGCTGTGCAAAAAAAGATTGAATTGCTGTATACCATCCTCTTCGGTCTTTGCTGTTTTAGCCCACTGCTCCAGTGCAGAGGCATGATTGAACAGTGTCATGGCACCAAAGTTACCGGCAACACCTTTGATGGTATGGGCAAGCTTTTCAACCTGCGCTTTTCTTTTTTCAGCAAAGGCCTCCTTTATCTCTTGTGCCAGATTGTGATGTCGCTGAGCAAAGCTTCTTAATAACGTATAATAGAGTTTTTGGTTTCCACCCAAGGCACGTATACCGCGCTGTGTATCAATACCATCAATCTGAGGTACGCCATCAGATTCGATCTGTACTGGAGATTGAACGATCGACTGATCACGGTTTTTTAGTTGCACTTTTTTTTCTGCAGGTATCCATTGCACCAATGTTGTATACAGTTCATTGGGATCAATGGGCTTGGCTAAATGCGCATTCATGCCAATCTTGAAACAGCGATCGCGTTCATTGGCCATGGCATGTGCGGTCATGGCAATAATAGGCAATGAAGCAAATTGGGGCTGCTTTCGAATCTGGCGCGTTGCTTCTAAGCCATCCATTACAGGCATCTGGAGATCCATCAAAATGACATCGTAGGTTTGAGGATTTTCTCTTAATTTATCAATAGCCTCTTGACCATTATAGGCAATATCGGTCTGTATACCCATCTTCTCTAGAAGCTCTGCTGCAATCATCTGATTGATTTCATTATCTTCAACAAGCAAAATATGAAGTCCAGCGAGTGAACGCATTTTATCAAGTGCCGCAATCGTTGGCTCAAACCAGTGGGTTTTTTTCCGGTTATCGGGTAACGACATTACACTCAAGATGGTTTGTAACAAAATCGCTGGTGATGTTGGCTTCAAAAGAAAGGCATCAATCTGAATCTGTTCAGACATACGGCGCACCAGATCTAAATCATAGGCGGCAATCAGCACAATCTTTGGTGTCTTTTTTGCGATCTCACGAATTTGTTGACCCGTTTGAATGCCATCAATACCCGGCAAATTCCAATCCATAAAAACAAGATCATAGCCTGTTTCTCCCTCTTCCGATAACGATGTTTCAATACGAATCAACGCTTCTTCCCCTGAAACGGCTGTATCACTGGAGATACCTAAAGCGGTTAATGAACGCTGCATAATTCTACGGGCCAGAGCGCTATCATCGACGATCAGAACCGAGAGTTCAGGCAGATCGTCTGAAACACAGATCTTCTGACGCTGTTCCTGCACATTGATCTTAAAAGGTAGCGTAAAAAAGAAAGTAGACCCCTGTTTTGGTATGCTCTCCACCGCAAGGTTGCCACCCATTATTTTGACCAGCTTATGTGAGATTGCCAAGCCAAGCCCTGTGCCACCAAAACGCCTTGTGATCGAATTGTCTGCCTGGGTAAAGGGTTGAAAGAGACCTTCAAGTTGCTCATGACTCATACCAATACCGGAATCCTGCACGCGAAACTGGATATGAATGTTGTTCTCCTTTTTATGCATCAGGCTTAGCGTTAAAATAACATGGCCTTGTTCGGTAAACTTGATCGCATTACTGAGCAGATTGGTTAAAACCTGCTCCAGACGCAGTTCGTCACCAATAATATGGCGCGGAATATCCTCTCTGACATCAAAGAGAATCTCGATCCTATGATGCTCATTACGCATACCGGCAATATTGGAAAGACGTTCTAAGAGACCTTCCAGATCAAAAGGCGCGATATGAATCTCCAGTTTATTGGCCTCAATTTTTGAGACATCCAGAATATTGTTAATAATATTGAGGAGTGTCTTACCTGAGGCCTTAATCTTCTTCAGATAATCACGCTGTTTCTGTGTCAGTTGAGTCTGTAGTGCCAGATAACAGAGATTGATCACCGCATTCATCGGTGTTCTGATCTCATGGCTCATGTTTGCCAGAAAACTGGATTTCGCCCGACTGGCCTCTTCTGCGGCAAAGCGTGCCCGTTCTAAAGCGGTTTCCGTCTCTTTCAGTTCAGTCATGTCCAGGATTGTACCCACCATCTCAACATGATCACCTTGTGCGTTCTTATGAATCTGGCCGCGTTCCTGAACATAGCGTATATTGCCATCCGAACGGATAATACGGTGATTAATATGATACGTGCTGTTTGTACCCCGGATTGTGCTTTTTAACGCCTGTTGAACACATTGGCGATCTTCTGGATGAATATGTTTTAAAAAAAGACGATAACTGGGTTGAACTTTCTTGTGGTTTAAACCAAAAATTTGAAAGGTCTGCTCAGACCAGATCAGTTTATCTGCTGTGATCTGCCAACGCCAGTAACCCAGATGGGCAATCTCCTGGGCACGTTGTAATATGGCTTCAGAGCGACTTAATGCCTGTGTGCGAATCTTAACCTGTTCTTCTAACTGGCTTTGATAGCGTTCACGCTCTTTTTCTAATCGATACATCTCGGTAATATCACGCATGGAAACCACAGCACCAATCTTCTCCCCTTTATGATCCAACATATGTTGTCCATTCACCAGAAGAAAGCGTTTTGCGCCCGTTTTAGGTGCAATCACAATCATCTGATCACGGACCTTCTCTTCATTAAAAGCGCGATAGAGTGGAATTTCATGATCATTTAACAAAGTTTTTCCATCCGCTGCATAGAGATCATACTGTTGACTCCACTCAGAAGGAGGAAGCTTTTTTACATCTTTACCATGCATCTTGCGTGTAGCACGGTTAAACAGTGAAAGTTTACCCTCATGATCACAGGCCACGATACCATCGGAGACGTTATTTAAAATGGTTTGTAAAAAGGTGTGCTGTTTTTGTAATGTGGTTGCACGTCGATTAAATGCGGTAACCAGATTCTCCAACTCATCGTTTGTACCCAGTGGTTTAAGCTGGATATTTACGTCCATCTGTTCGACATCGTTGCAGAGTTTGGCAATCGGTCTGGCTAATCCACGACCAATGCGAGAAGCCCAGAGCGTTGCGACCAATGTGAGTATAATACCCAACAGAACAAATTGAATCATAGGGCTTAAAGTTGAAGATAAAAAAGTAGATAAAGGCAATCCCCGTTCCAGTCCCAGAGAGAGTTTCTCCAATGTGGGCATGGTCTTATCGGCTGAAAAATGGACCGATAGAAAGTCTTTACTCCACTTTATCGGCGTGACATTCAGCCAGGGCGTTCCTTTATAGGTGAGCCGGTAGTACTCTTGATTTTGATAGGAAAAGAGACGTTTACTGATCGAGACCAGATCATAGCCAACAATAATTGCACCTAGGGTAGTAACATCGTCGTTTACGGGTGAAATTACAACAAACCGTTTTAGTTTTTGATCAAGAAACCATTGGACTGTTCCGAAGGCCAGAGAACGACGTAACAGTTTGGAGTTGTCATAGATGAAGGCGGAGCCAAGATAAGAACAAACCGGCTGGCTATTAAAATCAGACAGTGTAAATGAGACCAGATCCCTCCGATCTTCGTAGCTCTCTAAAAACTTGTCCAGATCTTGCATCGCACGATCGGTTTTTTCATTCAGCCCTCTGATAACAAAGTGGTTCTGACTCAATTGCCTGCTACTCTCCAGCAACACCTCCAAATGCTGTTCCAGACGTAAAAAATCTTTATGCGCTAACGCCGTATAGGTTGCTTTTTTTTCTTGCCAGAGCGTCTGTGCTAAAATGATGGCCACCATTAGACTGCTCAAGAACATCATCAGGGCAACGGAACCCACAAACTGTCGTACCAGGCGTTTTTGCAGATTCGATGTGGTTAGAGAAAAAAACATATCGACCTCTTATTAAGGCACCATACGGGGCACAATCTATCCGTGCTCATTAAAGTGTACCATAAGAGATTCGTGATTATCTCTGAGTAAAAGCAGGCGCATATCTTTTGATTATCCTAGTGGGTTACCCTGATCAATTGTTCACAAACTCCTTACAGCCGATTAATATACTATAGTGCATACTACCTAAGCAATGGCATCCTCACCAAGATCACATTGACGCCGTGACAACAACACCCTTTGATCTCATATTCTTGTCAATATCCATATATCTTTAAGATGGATCGTTTGAAAGTGGCCCATCAGATTTGCCATAACACGGCAAAAAAAATTATCCCGGTTCAATTAATTCTGACTCAAAAGAATGAATTGCACATCCACCAATTTTTAGCTATCGTAAGATCTATAGAGATCTCCTCACACTTTAAGCTTTAGCAAAATTTAAAGATATGGGAAAAAT
>JBQGBW010000033.1:0-39448 GCA_052043475.1 Magnetococcales bacterium HHB-1 | reverse complement strand
CTCCCCAACCGCCAAAACAGATTTTACCCAAAGCCACCAAAGTTGCACCTGCTCCTACAGAGAAAGAGCGCTCTTCAAGCTCAGGAAGAGGCAAGAGCCATGCACTGATTTTAACAATTGTTGCGATTTTGGTGTTATCAGGCTTTGCGCTCTTCTTTTTTCTTGGACTTTAAATAGGGGCTTTAACACTTTTGGACTTAAAGAATTAAATTCGAATTGGTATGCAAGTAAGATTCGTTTTACTGCTTGAAGACTTCATCAATTGCGGAGGCGTCTAAGATTTGATCTCCCCAGATCTCAAGACTGTGAGCGTTTGCTGTGTTGAGTTTTTCATCAGCCCAGGCCGGGATGTTACCGAACTTTTTCTGGAGTTGGCGCTTAAGGAGTTCTGCTTTACCCTCTGCTTTGCCTTCTGCTTTACCTTCTACAACACCTTCCTGACGTACACGTTCAATACGCGGTAAAGAGCGCAGATCATCATCTGGAGAGGCTTCTACCATTGCCTCAAACCACTCTTTGCCTAGCTCGGCAATGCGGCTTATTGTAACCCCTTCGGCTGTAATATTTTCCATAGATCCTTTCATCAACAACCTCCATAGACCTGCAACAATACGTCCAAATTTTATTGACCGTTTGATCAAGCCAGAGCGCTTGATGGTTTTAAAGGCTTTCTTCCGCTCTGCTCGCCGACTCGCAAACATTTTTAGAGGTGCATTGTGCGGTTCATCCGAAAGCTTATTCAACAGGATAACACGAAGCGATCCACACCAGGGAGAATTTTTACAGGCATAGACACCTTTTAGCCCTAAGGGTTCAAAGCCGAACCGTTCCAGGATATCACCCTGCGGTGTTTTGGCGCTGATCAAAACGCTTTGCAGTTGTTTTCTGGCCAGTTCTTCACCAATCAGAAAAAAGTGATCGTAGGCCAAGGTTTGTCGCAATGCGCTTTCATTCAGGCTTTCGGTTATCTTCAATTCTGCGAGTATATGGTTGGCTTCGAGATCTCGCAGGCCATCGGCCAATAGCAGACGCTGTTCGTCAGTCCACTGTTTTCCTTTGCGGCGAATGAGCAGGATATCCGCCTTGGGAGACTCGATCACCTTGACTTCTGGGTGCACCTCGATTCCAACAGGCTGTAAAAGCGTTTTAAGGGTATCCGCAACCAAGCAGTGCCAACAGGTTCTTTTCTCCTGTTTTCTCAAAGTTATATGCTCTCTAAATTGTTCCACAAAAAATAGATCGTTAATTAAGTCATCTTTGCCATATTGATTATAGGATGTCAAGCTGAGCAGGGTAAACATTGAACAGATATTGATCAGAGTATGGTTTATCAATGCGTGTATTGTGGTGGTTCCTGGTTTGACGGCCCTTTAAGTATCTGCATTGCGCTAATCGTGACAGCTTTTCGCCCGGTAATCGTCTCTTCTTTCTTGGTTTTCACCTTGCCAGGACGCCGTAGGCGCTTACTTTTTGATTTTTTATCTTTTGTCACGACTTTAGCAGCATGAAAAAAAATGTTGCGATAGCGGCATAAATGGCGTTTTCCTCCATATTGCAATGCGCACGGAGTGCGTGAACAAAAGATCCATGATCTGGGTTAAAGTGGAGTACGGGTAGCGTATTGTGCGTAGGCGCGGTATAATCCTCTTTACTGTTTGTCAACTTGATAAAGAATGGAGTCATTTAATGCAGGTTCAGATTGAAGCGAGCGATCTTGAAGGGGTAAGAATTTTACGGCCCTACACCCATGAGGATCATCGTGGCCAGTATGTGATGCTCTACAATAAACAGCAGTTCCAGCAGCATGATATCAATTTAAACTTTGTGGAAGATGATATCTCCATCTCGCACCGCAATGTGATTCGTGGTGTCCATGGCGATAAAAGAACCTGGAAACTGATCTCCTGCCTTCATGGCCGTTTCTATCTGATTGTGGCAAATAATAATCCTGAATCCAACCAATATCGCCAGTGGCGCTCCTTTATGCTCTCTGATCGCAATCGGATGCAGGTTTTGGTTCCTCCCCTGTTTGGTAATGGCCATCTGGTGCTCAGTGAAACGGCGATTTTTCACTATAAACAATCCGCGTATTATAATCCCGATCACCAGTTCACCATCCGCTGGAATGATCCCGATTTTAATTTCTGGTGGCCCACAAAAGAGCCCATACTCTCTCGGCGCGATGAAGAGGGCGATACCACCCTGATTAACGCCAATCAAGCAATACAAACATCCTCGTGAAACCATCTCCCAATGAAAACCGCCAGCTTCTTGAGCGTTTCTGGCACTTAGTAAAACCTTTTCGCTGGTATCTGCTCCCTGCACTGGGATGCATGATCATCATGGCGGCCACCAATGGTGCCATCGCTTATCTGATTAAACCTATACTCGACTGGGTTTTTATCAATAAAGATGCCACCATGCTCTATGTGCTTCCTGGAGTTGTACTTCTTGTTTTTGTTGTCCGTGGTGCCGCCTATTTTGGTCAAGCCTACCTGATGGAATTTGTCGGACAGAAGGTGGTGAGAGGGTTGCAGGTCTCCATGTATCGTCATCTGCTCTCCATGGATGCCAGTTTCTTTACCAATCAGGGGATTGGCGGCTTGATCTCACGTATCACCTATGATGCCAATCTGCTCAAAGAGACCGCCTCAACGGTGATTTCTAACATTCTCAGGGAAGGTTTTACCGTTATTTTTCTTTTAGGCGTGCTCTTCTATCGGGATTGGCTGATTGCGGTGATTGCGTTAACAGGTCTGCCGGCGGCGGGTTATCTGATCTATCTTTTCGGACGAAGGATGCGCAAACTGAGCCGTCTGCGTCAGGAGTTGATGGAGAATGTCACCGCCCACTTAGAGGAGACGCTCTCCGGTCTACGCATTGTGCAGGCGTTTAATACCGAACCCCGTGAGCGAGCCCGTTTTCGTTATATTACAAAAAATGTCTTAAAAAACCATCTTAAGGTTGCGATTGTCCGTGCGGTCTCTAAACCGGCTATCGATATCATCTCAGGTGTGGTTATCAGTGGTGTGGTTCTGTTAGCGGGTAAGGCGGTGATCGAGGGTACCACCACCACCGGTACGTTTTTCTCTTTTGTCACTGCACTACTCATGGCCTACGATCCCATTAAACGGCTCACCGGCTTAAATAACCAACTCCAGACCGGATTGGCAGCGGCAAAACGGATCTTTGATCTATTGGATCATGAGCCCAATATCAAGGATAGTGCCGATCCAATTGTGTTGCCGAACTTTAAAAAGCAGTTGTGTTTTGAGAATGTCTCTTTTAGCTATGAGGAGAGTCAGAAGCCCGCATTAAGCCATATTAATTTGACGATCCAGGCGGGGGAACGGGTGGCTCTGGTCGGTGCCAGTGGGGGAGGGAAGAGTACCCTGATTCATCTGGTGCCACGCTTCTTTGATGTCTCTAAAGGGCGGATCACCATTGATGGCATTGATATCCGGATGACCAGTTTAAGCAGTCTGCGTAACCAGATTGCCATGGTGACCCAGGAGGTGATTCTCTTCAATGAGAGTGTACGTGCTAATATCGCTTATGGTTCCCGTGAATGGCGTGAAGAGGATATTTTAAAGGCCGCAGAAGCGGCGAATGCCCGTCAATTTATTGAAGCCTTCCCAGAAGGATTTGATACCATTATTGGGGATCGTGGTGTCAAACTTTCCGGAGGCCAAAGGCAACGGCTCTCCATTGCCCGTTCTATTCTTAAGAATGCGCCTTTACTGATTCTGGATGAAGCCACCAGTGCCTTGGATACCGAGAGTGAGGTGGTGGTGCAAGAGGCGTTAGAGCGTCTCATGGAGGGTCGCACCACCCTGGTGATTGCTCATCGTCTCTCTACTATCCGTAATGCAGACCGTATTATTGTGATCCAGGATGGTTGTATTATAGAGGAGGGCCAGCATGAGACCCTGCTTGAGAAAAATGGCGCCTATGCAAAGCTCTATTGGATGCAGTTTCAGAAGAAATAGCTGTTTATTGTGGATTTGTGTTGTTTGTGGTGTAGAAATATGCGATAGGGTTAAGAATCAATGATTGGCTTGGATCATGCTATCCCTGTTTAAAAATAGCGCGTTTGAAGAAACGTTGAACTTTTTAAATATTTGATGTTACGCTAGCTTAAGTTTGAGGCAGGATAAATCAGCGTATCCATCAATCCGGGGGCAATACGTATGCGTATTTTAGGCATTGATCCAGGCAGTTGTGTGACAGGATGGGGCATTCTTGATGGCCAACAGAACAGCATGCAGCATATCGCGCATGGCACAATCCGGTTACCAAAAACATTGACACTGCCGGAGCGGTTAGGAAAGATCTTTCTTACCTTAAAAGCGCTGATTGAAACCCATGCGCCAGATGCCCTCGCCATTGAGGAGGTCTTTGTTGCCCATAATGTGCAGAGCGCATTAAAACTGGGTCAGGCGAGAGGGGCCGCGATCACTGCAGCGAGTAGTGTGGGGTTATCGGTTGCTGAATATACGGCGTTACAGGTTAAAAAAGCGGTAACCGGTTACGGTCGGGCGGATAAAAACCAGATCAGGGATATGATCTGTATGCTCTGTTCGCTCTCCAAAGCACCGGCACAGGACGCCTCTGATGCCTTAGCGATTGCTTTATGTCATCATCACCATATCTGTTGGTTACCGGATAAAAAGAGCCCGATTGTGATTCCAAGGCTTGGGGGGCGACGCAGACAGATACATAAAAAGAGCGGTAATGATCAATTCTTTCAGCGGATTACACTATGATTGCCCATCTTTCGGGTCGATTAACGAACAAAGAGCCAGGGTTTGCCATTATTGAATGCGCTGGTGTGGGCTATCAGGTTTTTCTACCCTACTCCACATTTTTAACCCTACCTAAGGTGGGCCGAGAGATGAGTTTGCGTACTGTGCTTCAGGTACGTGAAGATGCCATGACCCTGTATGGTTTTGGCTCAGAAGAGGAGCGTGAGGCATTTAATGCCTTGATCGCGGTCTCTGGCATTGGCGCTAAACTGGCTTTAGCCGCACTCTCTACGCTCTCCCCAGCGGATCTCTCAAGGGCGGTGGGGGATGGTGATCTTACCACTTTATCCCGTATTCCTGGTGTGGGGAAGAAGACCGCACAGCGTATGGTGATGGAACTAAAAGACCGTCTACCGGTTTTTGTTGAGGTCGCCTCGATTGGTGCACAAGAACCTGCGCCAACAGAAGAGAATAGCGCGTTACGTACTGAGTTAACCTCTGCATTAACCAATCTTGGTTTTAAACGTCCAGAGGTGGATCGTGCGCTCAACCATATTTTTCAGGAGCCCATTCACTCCTTAGAGGAGGGGCTACCGAAAGCATTAAAAATTCTCACCTCGGTTTAAATGGTTAAATCTTGCGTGGAATCTCTCGCCCCTGTTCATCCTCTAAGGTATAGACACGCACCTTATTGCTGCGGGGAAACTCTTTTTTGAGTAGAACCTTCAACCGTTTTGGTAATGTTTTTAAACTCTCCTCAAATGTTTCCTGGTGGTATCCTCGCTCTTTAACCAAAAATTGATTATCCTCTTTTTTGATAATCTGTATGGAGCGGTTGCGTTTATAGGTGCGCAGATCCAGGCCCATACCGATTGACTGTTTTTTCAGTCGTGTGATCACATGCGCAATAATCGCTGTTTTATCGATCACGGTTTTCCTCTTTTGGGTGATATCTGTTTATGTTATTGTAAAACCAAGATATGTTATCATCTTAACCTGGAATAATCTAGTCTTTAGGCTCTATCTGGTCGCCCTTTGAATGATCCCTCCTCTATGCTGAATTATATCTATCACTTGCTTAACGCCTGTACACGCAACCAGAAAAAGATGTTGATCATCTTTTATGATCTTTTAGGTGCAGTGGTTGCGCTCTGGCTGGCCTTTGTGCTGCGGCTTAACACATGGTGGCCTGATTATCTGGATAATAACTGGATCGGTTTGATTATCGCGCCGGTGATTCTCTTTGTGGTGGCCTCAGGCTTTCGTCTCTATCGGCAACTGATTCGCTTCTCTGGCATGAGTGCCGTCTTCTCGATCACCAAGGCGGTGACGCTCTCCACATTGATATTGATCACTTTAGCGTTGATGAGTCATGCGGTGATTCCTCGCTCTGTTTTTGTGATCTATTGGGCGTTGTTACTTTTGATTGTGGGTGGTGGCCGTATGGGTATACGTGCATTAACCAGTCACTTCAGTCGCTTCCATGGTAAAGGGGTTAAGGTCGCAATCTATGGTGCGGGGGCTTCAGGGCGGCAGTTAATTAAATCCTTGGAGAATCATCACGGCATCTATAAAGCGATTGTTTTTGTCGATGATAACCCAGATCTTCATAGCAGTGAGATCTTTGGTTTAAAGGTGATTGCCGCCAGCGAGTTAAAAGAGACTGTACAAGCATTAGAGATCACCCAGGTTCTCTTAGCCATTCCATCGCTCTCCAAACAGCGACGGCAGGAGATCCTCAGCTTTCTTGCACAACTACCCATCACGGTAAAAACTTTACCGAGTCTGGAGCATCTGGTCTCCGGACAGGTTAATGTGGAAGCCATTCGCGCCATCGATATTGAGGACCTTCTAGGACGTGATCCGGTACCTCCGGTTGCCGAACTGCTTGAAGCCAATACTTTAGGAAAATCCGTTGCTGTGACTGGTGCTGGCGGTTCAATCGGTTCTGAGTTGGCGAAACAGATTCTAAAGCAACGTCCTTCACGTCTGATTCTCTATGATCATGCGGAGTATAATCTCTATCGTGTGGAGCAAAAACTGCTTCCTTTAGTGCCCTCTGGCTGTGAGTTAATCCCGCTTTTAGGTTCCGTACGGGATAAAAACCGGCTCTGTCGGGCATTGAGTACCTTTCGGGTGGAGACCGTTTTTCATGCTGCCGCCTATAAGCATGTACCGATTGTGGAGCAGAACCCCATTGAGGGGGTGATTAATAATGTCTTTGGTACTTTAGTTGCTGCACAGACCGCGATTCATGCAGGTGTATCCTCTTTTGTTTTAATTTCAACAGATAAAGCGGTGCGCCCCTCCAGTGTGATGGGCACCACCAAGCGTCTGGCAGAGTTAATTCTGCAAGGCTTATCTGAGAAAGAGGGCGTAAATACCCGTTTTGTGATGGTGCGTTTTGGTAATGTCCTGGACTCTTCAGGTTCGGTGGTGCCGCTGTTTCGGCGTCAAATCCGTGAGGGAGGGCCGGTTACCGTAACCCATCCTGAGGTACAGCGCTTTTTTATGACCATCAGTGAAGCGGCACAACTGGTGATTCAGGCGGGTGCCATGGGGAAGGGAGGGGATGTGTTTGTCCTGGATATGGGCGAGCCGGTAAAGATCTATGATCTCGCTTGTAAGATGGTGCGTTTAAGTGGTCTTGAGGTGCGGGATAAGGATCATCCAGATGGGGATATCTCGATGGAGATTGTGGGTTTGCGTCCTGGAGAGAAGTTGGTTGAGGAGCTTTTGATTGGTGATAATGTCACCGGAACCCGCCATCCGCATATTTTGAGGGCTCTAGAGTATAGTCATCCATGGCCACAGATTCGTGAAACGTTAGATCGTTTAGAGAACGCTTGTCAGCAGTTTGACAGTGTTGAAGTTGAGAAGATTCTCACCGAAGTGGTGCCAGAGTTTCATCATTTTAGTGGCAATCGGGATTTTCTGCGTTCCACATCACCGCTTTTAACACTCTGCTCTAAAATGGATGAAGAGGAGAAGATTTGATAGAATTTATCTGAAAGGAGTGCGGGCGTTAATCCCGCATCCTAATGGTGATATATCTATTTAAGAGATCTTCTCCATAATCTCATCAGAGATATCAAAATTGGCGTGAACCTTCTGCACATCATCACAATCTTCTAAGGCATCCATCAGTTTGAGCATGGTCTCCGCCTGACTCTCATTGAGTGTGGTGGTGTTTTGTGGACGCATCACAATCTCTGCGCTGGCGGGACTCTCAAAGCCAGCCTCTGCTAATGCCGTCTGGATATCAGAGAAGTCCGCAGGATCGGTGATCACCTCAAAGAGTCCATCCTCTCCCTCCACATCTTCTGCACCCGCCTCTAAAGCTGCCTCCATAATCTCATCTTCTTCAACATTCTCAAAAACAAACAGTCCTTTCTTATCAAACATAAAAGCGACACAGCCGTTGGTGCCCATGGAACCACCAAACTTATTGAAGCAGTGGCGAACCTCGGCTACGGTACGATTTTTATTATCGGTAAGGGTATCGACAATCACTGCGACACCACCAGGACCATAGCCTTCAAAACGTGCCTCTTGAAAATCACTGCCATCCATGCGGCCTGAGCCCCGTTTAATGGCTTTATCGATGGTATCTTTGGGCATATTTTGAGCGCGTGCTGCAGTAATCGCTGCTCTGAGTCGGGGGTTGGCGCTGATATCGCCACCACCAATGCGCGCGGCACTGGTCAGTTCTCGAATGAGCTTGGTGAAAATTTTACCCCGCTTGGCATCCTGGGCGCCTTTACGATGTTTAATATTTGCCCACTTACTATGTCCTGCCATTGTCTCCTCCCTTTGAACGGCCAAAATTATCTCTATGGAGCGTCTTTGTGTATGGATTTAAAATAATCTTGATAAATTGAGGTGCCAATAGATCGGAGATGACCTATACTTTAGCACCATTGCTCTTTAATGTATGGCAAAAGGGCTGATCATCTCAACCGATTACAAAATTTTCTCTACCAGCATCAACGTTGGTCGATACTTATGATCAATAAGAAAGCTTCTTCTCAGGGTTCCGCTACGAATCCTATTAAAAAAAGAAAACGTTTTGCCAATGCCGATCTCTGTACCCATTGTGGTTACTGTTTGGATATCTGTCCCACCTATCGGGTGGAGCAGAATGAACTGCATGCGCCACGGGGAAGGGTCTCTATGGTCTTGGGATTAAGGGATTATCAAGCGGATGGTGCAGGTGTTGCAGAAATTCTCTCCTCCTGCCTGGTGTGTCGTGCTTGCCATACGGTCTGTCCTGTGGGTGTACGTCCTGGAAAGCTGGTGATTATGACCCGGGCGGCGACACCAACCCAGAAGCACCTTATGAGTGATGCTTTGCATCAGATTACCGATCACCATAGACGAACAAAAATCGCTGGCTCTGTCTTGAGGCAGTATCAGAAGCGTGGTTTTCATGGTTGGCTGAAAGGTGTGTTGCGGCGCAATGTTTGGTTGAAGGGGATGCTTCCCTGGTTGGATATTCTTCCCTCATCGCGTGAAGATATCCCTGATCCAAAACAGCCGGTTTCTACAGATCTTTTATCTTATCTACCCAAGAGTCGTTCAAGGGGACGGGTGGCACTTTTAGGAGGATGTATTGCAAGGCTCTTTCTGCCCAGTATTGGTCAGTCAGCTACAGCAACCATTCTGGCTTTGGGATATGATCTGGTGACACCAGAGGGTTTTGGTTGTTGTGGTGCGCCGCACCGGGAACAGGGGGTGCGAGAACATTTTTTAACGCAGGCAAGAAAAACCATTGATGCCTTTTCCGATGCGGGAGAACCTGACTGGATTATCTGTGACAGTGGTGTGTGTGCGATCACCGCCCGGGGGTATGGTAAAGCACTGTCCCGTGATGATCATTATGCGGAAGCGGCGAAACGCTTCTCTGAACGTGTTCTGGATATGGGACAGTTTCTTGCGCTGGCTTTAAAAGATCTGGATCTACTCTGGCAGGATAATGGCTTGGGCGTACTATCTTATCATGATCATTGTCAGGGGATTCATGGTTTAAAGATCCAAGGGGAACCGCGTGATGTTTTAGGCCAGTTGCAAAATCAGGTGGTAGATCTTGAGAATTCTGGTCATTGCTGTGGTGCGGGTGGAGATTATATGCTGCGCTATCCTAAGCGCAGTGGTCTGATTCGTGAAGATAAACTGGCCGCAATCAAAACCTCTGGTGCCGATACGGTGGTGGCGGTGAATCCTGGCTGTCTGATGAATATAGAGAGCGGTTTAAGGCAGAAGGGCATTTCAGTGAAGGTACGACATCTTGCTGAGGTGGTGTGGAAAAGCCTGGTTGGTGATCGATAGCTTTTTGTCTCTTTATTGATGTCACCGCTTTAATTTCTATCAGGGGTCATGGCGTTCAGTGTCTTTTAAACAATTCCCGGCTTACTTTAAACTGTTCCGTTTTTCTCCGCGTACTGTTGCGATACTGCTTTTCTTTCAGATTACAAGCGTTCTTTTTGAGAGTTTGGGACTCACCCTGCTGCTACCGGTATTTCAGTTTATTCAAGCCAAGGGCGATGTCGTCGCATTGGCGCATGAGTCTCCGATATGGGCTTGGTTGGTGCAGTTCTATCAGATGGTTGGTTTAACCATCAGCTTAGAGGTTCTTCTTTTAACCAGTTTTGCCTCTTTGATTATACGTCAGGCGGCAACCTATGGACGACTGGTCTTTAATGCAAAAGAGACCTATAAACTCACCGCTCAAGTGCGTAGCCGTGGTTTTGCCCGTTTTATGCGCGCACAGATCAACTATTGTGAGAAAGCCCATTTGGGGGATTTAGTCAATGATCTGACCATTGAGTTGGATCGTGCAATCAACTGTCTTTTTCTTGCGGTGGTCTTTTTAGGCTATCTTTTTCAACTGCTTCTCTATACAGGGATTTTAGCAACCATATCCTGGTCCATGACCCTGGTCTCTCTGGTTACACTGACACTGCTCCTACCTTCACTGCGCAAGTTGATGACACGCAGTGTGAAGGTGGGTAAAAAAATTACCCATGCGAACCGATCGATGTCCACTTTTTTAGTGGAGCGTCTGCGTGCTGTGCGTTTGGTGCGACTTTCCCGTACAGAACGTGCCGAGATTGATGCGATGGCGATGTTAAATCATACCCAGCGTGATCATATTATTTTAAGTCGTATCCTCAAAGCACGGGTTGCAGTCACCATCGATCCTATGGTGGCCAGTTTAGGATTGATGCTGCTCTATGGTGGGGTGACCTATTTTGGGCTTTCAATTGAGGAGATCGGATTCTATATTGTGATTATTGTGCGTCTCCTTCCTGTTGTGAAGGAGTTGATGATCACCAGACAGGGCATTCTCTCCACCTATCCCAGTGTTGAAGCGGTGCGTACACGGCTTTTAGAGATGCATCAGCAGCGTGAAGCATTATTGGATCAACAGACCAAAGATTGTATCACGCTAAGCCATTCACGGTTGCATGAAGGCATTCAGTTTAAACATGTCTCTTTTACCTATGCCACCTCCACAGAACCCGCCTTAAAAGAGATTTCGCTTTCGATTCCTGCAGGAAAGATTACCGCTTTAGCAGGCCCCTCCGGCAGTGGGAAATCCACGCTGATCGATCTTCTGCCGCGCCTGCGAGAACCGGATTCTGGAGAAATTTTTATTGAGAATCAACCCTTAAGATGTTTTACACTGGATCATCTGCGTCAGCATATCGGTTTTGTTCCCCAATCTCCACAGATCTTTAATGTAACCTTAGAGGCGCATATGCGCTATGGACGCCCTGATGCTTCTCCTGAAGCGTTGACTGAGGCTGTTGAACGCGCGGGAATGACAGCGTTTGTTGATCACTTGCCTGAAGGTTTGATGACAGAAGTCGGAGAGGAGGGCGAACGACTCTCCGGTGGTCAGCGTCAACGCTTGGATCTGGCACGAGCACTGTTGCAGAACCCTGCGGTACTGATTTTGGATGAGCCCACAAGTAATCTTGATCCTGAATCAGAGCGGGTGATCCGTCAGGCGCTTATCCTGTTACGGAACAGACTCAATGTGACCATTATACTGGTGGCTCATAAATGGTCGGCACTCTCTATTGCCGATCAGGTTGCGGTGTTGCATAATGGACGTATTGTTGATCTGGATACGCCGGATGCACTGCTCAAACGTCCGGGGTGGTTTCAAAGAACCTTTTTACAGGAAGCAAACAATCAGTTATAAATAAGGTGTCTGGTTGCACTATTTCTAACTTTCTTACGTTTTAAAACGATGGTTTCTTATGCGCACTTTTAAACAACCTCTTCCTGATCTTAATGATAAAAGCGTCATGGTCACTGGTGGTACAGGCTCCTTCGGACGCGCTTTCTGTCGTATGGTCTGTGATACTTTTGATCTTCGGCGTCTGGTGATCTATTCACGGGATGAACTCAAACAGTATGAGATGCAGCAGCAGTTTCCTGAAGATACGTACCCCTATCTGCGTTTTTTTATCGGTGATGTGCGTGATCGGGAACGCCTACAGATGGCGATGAACCGGATCGATTATGTGATCCATGCGGCCGCCTTAAAACAGGTGCCTACCGCAGAGTATAACCCTTTTGAATGTATCCATACCAATGTTTCTGGAGCAGAAAATATTGTTAAGGCAGCGATCAATGCCCAGGTAAAAAGGGTGGTGGCGCTCTCTACCGATAAGGCGGTCAATCCGGTTAATCTTTATGGTGCCAGTAAACTGGCTTCGGATAAATCCTTTGTGGCAGCGAATGCACTCTCTGGCGGTGGTACCCGTTTCTCTGTGGTACGCTATGGTAATGTGGTGGGTTCCAGAGGCAGCGTGGTTCCGCTTTTTCGTCGTTTGATCGATGAAGGCGTCACAGAACTGCCGATTACCGATACCCGCATGACCCGCTTCTGGATCACCTTGGAGCAGGGAGTCAATTTTGTGCTCTCCAGTCTACAGATGATGCAGGGTGGTGAGATCTTTGTGCCAAAAATCCCCAGCATGACGATGACGGATCTGGCACGTGCCATGGCACCGGATCTGGAACATAAGATCATCGGTATTCGTCCTGGAGAAAAACTGCATGAGCAGATGATCGCCTTAGAGGATGCGCGCCATACTGTGGAGTTAGGCGATCGTTATATCATTGAGCCGGCTTTTGAATTCTGGCGCCATGTGGGATATCACCACGATGGTCAGACAAAAAATGTGGCGGAAGATTTTTGTTACGCCAGCAATACCAACGCTGAAACGCTCAGTGCGCAAGAGTTAATGGATATGATCTAAAGCCATATGGCGATCATTGCACCGGTCATACAGGTGGCTAAGAGACCCGCGATAATGGAACGACTACCCAGGGTGGTGATCTCCTGACGTCGCTCAGGTGCCATCGTACCCATGCCTCCTAACATGATCCCTAAGCTACCAAAGTTTGCAAACCCGCACAGTGCATAGGTTAAGATGATGCGACTTCTCTCTGATAGCGCTTCTGTGGGGATCTTACTCATTTCGATGTAGGCCAACAGTTCATTGAGTACCACCTTAATCCCTAGGAGTGATCCGCCTAAAGTGGCTTCTGACCAGGGAATGCCCATCAGCCAGGCGATTGGCGCTAAACACCACCCTAAAAGACGTTGCAGTGTGATCGGTTGGTTATCAAGGAGAGGCAGAAGGCTAAGTATCTGGTTAAGAAGGGCGATGCAGGCGACAAATACGGTTAACATCGCGATAATCTGAATGAGCAGTTTAACGCCTTCGGTGGTGCCTTGGGTGAGTGCATCAATGGCGGAGTGGCTCTGATTTTCTACAAGAACATTCTGTCCTTGTGTTGTCTCACCTTGATGGGGGACCATCAGTGTGGCCACAATTAGCGCAGCAGGTGCGGAGAGCAGAGAGGCGGTAAGAATATGGCCCATGGCATTGGGTATGATCGGGGATAAAATCATCGCGTAGAGCACCATCACTGTACCGGCGATGGTGGCCATGCCAGCGGTCATCAGAGCAAAGAGTTCACCACGGGAGATGCGCAGAAGATAGGGCCGGATTAACAGGGGGGCTTCAACCATACCGACAAAAATATTGGCTGCTAAACCTAACCCTAAAGCGCCACCAACGCCTAAGCTTTTTTGCAAGAGCCAGGAGAAGCCTTGCACAATTTTTGGCAGAATGCGCCAGTAGAAGAGGAGTGAGGAGAGCGCACTGACCACAAGCACTAGAGGCAGGGCTTGAAATGCCAACACAAAGCTCCCACCTGGTGTGGCTTCCTGATAAGGTAACGCACCACCGCCAATAAAACCAAAGACAAAGGAGGTGCCTGCTTTTACCGCCTCTTGTAGTGCGAGAACCGCTTGATTGATCCAGGAGAAGAAGGTTTGCGCTGGGGGAAGGTGAATCAGAAGTGCGGCCAGTAAACATTGCAGCAGGAGACCGGAGAGAATCAGTCGCCAGTTTATCTGTGTTCGGTGTTCACTCATACTCCAGGCCAGGAGGATAAAGATTGTAATTCCAAGAATACTCTGTAATAACATGGCAAAACTCTTCTGATGGCTGATAGGACTGTTTAAAATTTTATGAGATCAATTTAGACAATCCATGTTTTTCGGCGCGTGCCTGATCTATTCTCTTCCATATGATGGGATTGTGTGCGTGGGGTGTTGGTGCCATGCTGTTTTTCTGAGAAGTTAAGGCAAGGGTTACCCGATGCATTGAGCACATCAATACTTGGCATGTGGGCGGATTTAAAGTTCATGGCATGACACCCATAGGGGTGATCCTGTTCCCAGGTAATAAAATAGTGGCGGCAGTGGGGACAAAAGACACTGCGCCTTTTGTTGGTCCGCGACATGGTGGTTACCTCATGATGTTGGTGCATAATAGTTAAGTTCAGTGGTGTTGATTAATAATGATTGGGCTACCACCAGAAGAGGGGATAGCGTCGTGTTGGTGCTAAGTTATTCACAATCAGTGCCACAATGAGCATGAGCAGTGCGCCTGAGCCCACAGGGATTAAAACATAGAGATAACCCAGTTGATGAATGGTATCGGAGCCGATGACCGCAATCAGGGCAGTGGCGCCTCCAGGAGGGTGGAGTGTTTTTGTCATCTGCATCACCGCAATCGCTAAGGATACGGCCAATGCACTGGCGAGCCAGGGTATGGGAATCATCTGAAAGATAGTGACCCCAACGATTGCCGAGAGAAGATGGCCACCAATCAGGTTGCGTGGTTGGGCTAAGGGGCTGGTAATGGCACCATAAATAAGGACAGCGGATGCACCAAAGGAGCCGATGATCATCACCATATCCTGGGGTTGAAGCCTATATTGATGAAGATAAGCAAGGAGCGCGATGCCGGAAAATGCACCAAACCAGGACCAGAAAACTTCTGTGAGATTGCTGGCGGGGGGGGATTTGTCTTGACCGCGCATCTTAGCAAAAAAAGCGTTCATTTAAGCTATATATCCGTTAATTGTTTTTACTGAGATTTTCTGGTTTCTAAGATGCGCTCGGCAAGAAGGCGACCAAACAGTTTACTGGAGTCGAGAAAAGCTTGGTTAAAACCATCTAACATGACACGATTAAACTGCTTCCCTGGAGGGCTCTCACTAAATTGAATATATGTTTCCAGTTCTTGATCACTCAAATCGCGATAGCTATAGAGTAGTGAGTCGATCACCTGCTTCTTGAGTGTCGGAATCGCGTTTTGTAATTGTTTATCGAGTTGTTGGTTAAGATTCTCTAAAGAGGGGCGTAGGGCAGGAGGCAGGTTGGACTGTACAGCAATCATCATCCCCAACTGCGCATTTTTTGTCATCTTTAATGTTTTTCCCGTAAAATCAGCCGACTGATCCAATCGATGGATCTGTTTTAAGCGGGCACTGTTTTTTCTCAGTTGTGGTGCCATACGCATACTTTCGGTCATTGCCAATGGCGTGGAGGCGGCTTTCTCCATATTGGTAATTTTTTGTCCCAGTGGAGTATTAAGCCAGGCGAGGGTCTTTTTGATGTCGGTGGTCTGCATATGTTTTTGCAGATAGACACGTAGTGTACGGCGAATGGCATCCACATCATAGGCGGTTTCCATCACCTCAAGGGTGATTTTTTGCAGTTTTTCAGGCTGTTGCTGTGTAGACTGCATCATGCCCATTTTCATCAGGGCGGGAATCTGTTCAATCTGTTCATCCATTCCAGATTGAACGATCAAGAGTTGTATCAGTGAAAAAGAGTTGTTGCTTGCACGGGCTTGAAAAGAGAGAAGAGAGAGCAGAAGAATCAAGAAGAGGGCTCTTTTTTGGATAAGCATGGTATCTCCTAAACTGTTTTTTTTAGAACGCGACCTTTTTCTAGGAAAAAGCATGGGTAATACGCTGGGTGATCATTTGATTTAAGCCATCGAACCAGAGCGACTGATTATTAAGACAGGGGAGGTAGGTGAACTGTTCCCCGCCTGCTTTAAGGAATGTTTCACGACCACCGATATTGATCTCTTCTAAGGTTTCTAAGCAGTCAGAGACAAAACCGGGGCAGATTACGGTCAATCTTTTTTTTCCTTCTTTAGGGAGTTGTTTAAATCGATCTTCTGTGGCGGGAAGAAGCCAGGGTTCTTTACCAAAACGGGATTGAAAGGTCATCTCCCACTCTCCTTTTGAGAGGTTCATGGCATCCGCCAGTTGTTGTGCACTGCTGTGGCACTGGGTGGCATAGGGATCGCCTTCATCAATATGGCGTTGGGGCAGGCCGTGATAGGAGAAGAGCCAATAGGAGGGCGCGGTCTGTTTTTCTGCCTGCTGTTGGTAGTGATTGGCCTGGGCCTGGATAAATGCGGGATGGATATGAAACTGGTTGACCATATGGATTTCTGGTAGAAACCTTCTTTGATGATAAAATTGCTGGACCGCATCCAAGATGGTGGCGGTTGTGGCGCCTGAGTATTGGGGAAAGAGTGGAAAAATCAGGAGGTGGTCTATTTTTTTAGCGTGCAGTTTCATCAGTGCCTCAGGAATACTGGGATGGCCGTAGCGCATTCCTAACTCGACAAAATGTTGCGGATGGGCTTGTTGTATGGCTTTGGTCTGTTGTTGGCTGTAGTAGAGTAGGGGGGATAGACCATCTTTACGCCAGATCTTCTGATAGAGTTCGGCAGAACGTTTGGGGCGACGGGGAAGAATAATACCGTGCAAAATGGGCTTCCAGCGCCAGGCCGGTAGATCAACAACCCGATGATCCGAGAGAAATTCTTTAAGATAACGACGGATGGCGGGTATTGTGGGTGCATCGGGTGTGCCCAGTTGTACCACTAAGATACCTATCTTAAGCGGGGAGGAGGTGGATAAATTGGCGTGAGAACTCATTTTCTTAGCAGTCCGGGTTGTCAGCGTAGGCTGAATACGCGTATGATTCCAGGGTAATTTCTTACCTATCATGCGGCAAAATCGCTGGAAAGAAAAGGTAAGGTTTCTTGATGCTAGGATAAACAGAACTTATAAGCGTGCTGTTTTTTATTTGATCATTCAATTATCCTTCTTAAGGAGTATCTGATGGCTGATACCGATGGACTCAAAGATTCGCACTATTATCATTTGGATAAGCCGGCTCAAAATCAGGTTTTTGAGCTGAAAGGGTGTAATTCACTGGATTGGGGAATGAAAAATCGGCTCTCCAATATTTTTGATGCCAAAAGTAACCGCACGGTGATGCTGGCGGTGGATCATGGTTACTTTATGGGCCCCACCACAGGTTTAGAGCGTATCGATGAAGATATTGTGCCGCTGCTTCCCCATGCAGATACCCTGATGTGTACGCGGGGTGTATTGCGCTCAATGACGCCTCCCTCTTATACTCGTGGTGTGGTGCTGCGTGCCAGTGGTGGTCCCAGTATTTTAAAGGAGATCTCCAATGAGCATATCGCTGTGGATATGGAGGATGCACTGCGTCTGAATGCCTCAGCGGTGGCGGTACAGGTTTTTGTGGGGGGAGAGTATGAGACCCAATCCATTAACAATATGACCCGTTTGGTGGATATGGGCAATCGTTATGGCATGCCTGTTTTAGGTGTGACGGCGGTGGGTCGGGATATGGTCCGTGATGCGCGCTATATGCGTTTGGCTACCCGGATCTGTGCTGAGTTAGGCGCCAGTTATGTGAAAACATACTATGTACCCAAAGATTTTGATACCGTGGTGGCAACATGTCCGGTACCGATTGTGATTGCCGGTGGAAAAAAACAGCCGGAGTTGGATGCACTGACCATGGCTTATAATGCGGTCCAAGATGGTGCTTCTGGTGTGGATATGGGACGGAATATTTTTCAGTCCGATGCCCCTGCGGCCATGATTCAGGCGGTACGCAAGGTGGTCCATGAGGATATGAAACCCAAAGAGGCGATGGAACTCTTTGAAACCTTGAAAAATGAAGGTTAAACAATAACCATGCTGTTTTTAAAGGAGATCTTTATAAATATGACAAGGATCTCCTTTAAGTTTTTTTTATTCTTTAATTTTTAGGATGAGTCTCGATGAAAAACCGTTGGTCCCAGAAGAGTGCAGAGCGTTATGTGACGCGTTATGGTCCTCAGTGGGGAGAAGCCTTGGCGCTGCGGATTTATAGTAACCATCTTTTGGGTGAAGAACCTGCTTTAGTGCTCCATGGTGGTGGAAATACTTCTGTCAAAAACAGTGAAGTGGATCTTTTGGGCGAACGTCGTCTGGTGCTTTATATTAAGGGCTCAGGAAAAAATCTGCCTGAAACCACACCAGAGGATCATACGGCACTCAACTTAACGCGCTTGATTCGGATGCATGCCTTAGATGCATTGGATGATCAGCGTATGATGACAGAAGTACGGGCGCAACAGATTGATCCCAATCAGAAGCCGCCCTCCATTGAGGCGTTGATGCACGCTTTTCTGCCCCACACTTTTGTGGACCATACTCATCCTGACGCCATTTTAGCGCTCTCGAATCAAAAGAGTGGTGAGGAGAAACTGCATAAAGCACTGGGTAAAGATATTCTTTTTCTGCCTTATGTTAAGCCTGGTTTTGCGTTGGCAAAGGCGGTATTAAAAGCATTTGAGAAGCGGAGTCATGCCAAAGCGATGGTCTTGATGCAACATGGCTTGATTACCTGGGGCAATACCGCAGAGGAGAGTTACCAACGAACCATTGATCTGGTCTCTAAGGCGGAGCGTTTTCTGGTTAAACAGGTGAAAGATGAATTAGAACCACGGCGCTCAACAGGTGAGCAGGAGGCTAAGGACCGCTATATTAATCTGGTCATGATGTTAAGAGGGCTGCTCACAGAGCCCACAGGTCATGCAGATCGGCCCCATAAAACACCTATTATTCTTCCTTTAGTCGATGAAGAGACGCTGGAATTTGTTAACTCAGAGCAGGGTAAGGCGTTAGCATTGACACCACCGCTGACTACGGATCATCTGATTCGCACCAAGCCATTTAATTTATGGGTGGAGAAACCCGATGATCTCTCTGATGCAGTAACAGAATTTCGTACACAATATGAAGCCTATTTTAAAAGAAACCAGCAACGTTATCCTGAAGCCAAAATGGTGAGCAGCAATCCTTGTGTGGTGATGATGCCGGGGGTTGGCTGTTTCTGTCTGGGAGAGACCCTCAAAGATGCAGAGATTGCCCGGGATATTACCCGTCAGACCATTCAGGCTAAGCGTGCAGTGATCTGCTCTGGTGGAATGTATCAGGGGCTCTCTGAGGAACATCTTTTCGATATGGAGTATTTTCCTCTGCAACAGGCCAAGCTACGTCGGGAGAAGTGCCATAATGCCGCCCTCCGACCTTTAGGGGGGCGGGTGGCGATTGTCTCCGGTGCAGCAGGCGCCATTGGTTCTGGAATCTGCCGGTCCTTACTGAAAAAAGGGTGTCTGGTGGGGGCGGCGGATCTCCCAGGAGAACATCTGGACTCTTTGATTCAAAGTTTTGAGAAGGAATTTCCAGGCCGAAGCATGGCCGTACCGATGGATGTCACTATCCCGGAGGCGGTGGAGAAAGGATTTGATCTCCTGGCTTTCCAGTGGGGTGGTGTGGATCTGGTGGTGATCAATGCAGGATTAGCTCATGTCTCCTCGCTAGCGGATATGCAGGTGGCGGCTTTTCAGAGGTTACAGCGTGTGAATGTGGAGGGGACTCTGCATATGCTCTCCAGCACATCACGACGTCTGGTGGATCAGGGCTGTGGTGGTGATGTGGTGTTAATCTCAACAAAGAATGTGTTCTGTCCAGGGGCCAATTTTGGTGCTTACAGTGCCACAAAGGCGGCTTCTCATCAGTTAGCAAGGATTGCTAGCTTGGAGTTGGCGGATAAAGATATACGGGTGAATATGGTCTCCCCTGATGGTGTCTTCTCCGATGGTGCACGTAAATCAGGACTCTGGGCTGAGGTGGGTCCAGATCGGATGAAAGCGCGTAATCTGACGGAAACTGGACTGGAGAGCTATTATCAGAACCGTAATTTGCTTAAGGCAAAGATTACCGCCGAGCATGTAGCCAATGCAGTGCTTTTCTATGCTTTGCGTCAGACCCCCACAACAGGCGCCACAATCCCTGTGGATGGTGGTCTGCCTGATTCAACACCCCGTTGATGATGCGTCGTCTGTTTGTGGCCTGTACGCTGCCTGAAACGGTACGTGAAGCGCTCTATGAAACCCTCACCCCGCTAAGGAGAGCGTTTCCAGAGGTCAAATGGAGTGATGCCTCTCAGTATCATCTCACCTTGCGTTTTCTTGGCCGGCAACCGGAGGATCGGTTGCCGGAGATCTTTGCACGGCTACAAGATCTTGTCCGGGATATGAAGCCGTTTTCGATGCAGCTTTCTAATTGGGGTGGTTTTCCCTCGGTAGATCGTGCACGGGTGCTCTGGATTGGTGTGAAAACCTCTGAGGTATCACAGCCTGCGGCTTTGGCTTCTGTATTACAGAGATTGCCTTCTGAGAGAAAAGAGGATCATGCGTTTCATCCTCATATCACTGTGGGACGAATCAGACGACGTGATCCAATGATGAAGGCGCGGTGGTTTCAGGATCTCTCCTGGCCCCAAACATCGTGGTCTGTGGATAAGATTGTGCTTTTTGAATCACAATTATCGGCTCAAGGGGCTTCTTATCATCGGCTCCTTGAGTTGACATATGGTCAATAATTTGTTCACATTTGCTATGGATAGGATAATGCAATGGACTCAGCACAGGAACTTCTTCCTATAACGGAAGAAGAATACCTTGAAGGTGAGCGTTTAAGTAATGTAAAGCATGAATATATCAATGGGTATATCTATGCCATGGTTGGCGTTAAAAGACATCACAGCATCCTCTCTTCTGCAATTAATCGAGAGATATCTTATCATTTAAAAGGTGTGGCGTGTAATGCACATCATGGTGAATTTAAGCTTAAGGTTGGCTCTGATTATTTCTATCCTGATCTTATGGTGGAATGTGATGAGACCACAGATAATACGCTTTATACCGAAACACCCATTCTCATTGTTGAGGTGACATCCAAGAGTACTTGTAAATATGATCGAACCTATAAACTGAATGTGTACAGGATGATTCCATCACTCAAAGAGTATGTAATTATCGAGCAGTATACCACCTTAATTGAAGTTTATAAACGGGTGGAAAAATCGTGGCTATGTACGCAATACAGGTCTGGTGATCGGTTTATGCTTGAATCCATTGGTTTAGAGTTATTCGTTGATGAGATCTATTCAGATATCAAGGGTATAGGTTCTGAATCATAAATATATGTATCATAAAAAAAGAAATAGTACAATTAAAATACCTTGTATAGCCATCAATGATTAAGAATCTGTTTGAAAATCCGCGCGTGTTTTATCAACTCAACAAAGGCAGGCTTTTCAAACAGGCGCTTATCATTGTTTATGATGCTAAAAATTAAGCAATCGTAGAACCAGTGTGGCCTGTTGATTTGCCTGAGCAAGGACCGCAACACCGGCCTGCTGTAAGATACTGTTGCGTGTCATATCAGCAGCCTCTTCAGCAATATCGGCATCCACCAGAGTAGAGCGGGCGGAGGTGGTGCGTTCCACGGCGGTGGTAAGATTACTGATAATATATTCAAAACGGTTTTGAATTGAGCCTAACCCTGAACGGATATCAGAGACCGAATCTAAGGCGCTATCCACGGTGCTGATCCACTCATTGGCCAGTGATTGGGCACTATCTGCGCCCCAGGAGGCGGTGAGTTCGCCGGCAGAGATGGAGGTATCGACACCAAGGGCGGACATGCCGGCATTCTCAATGGTGAAGTTAAACGTCTGATCTGTTTCTGCACCGATGTGAATTACTGCCGAGTAGCCGATGGAATAATCGCTACTGGCTTGCAGAATGGTTTTGGTATTAAATTTGGTATGGCTGGCGATGCGTTCGATCTCAGAGATGAGTGTGGTGATCTCCTCCCAGGAGTCGGCGCGATTGGCTAGGGTGTAGGAGTCCGTGGACATCTGGACAGCCAGTTCACGCATGCGTTGTAGGGAGTCTGTGGTCTCATCCAGGGCGCCTTCCGCCACCTGAACCATCGATACGGCATCGTTGGAGTTATTGATTGCCTGGTTCATACCACGAATTTGTGTGGTCATGGTCTGGGCAATGGCAAAGGCCGCCACATCATCTTTGGCCGATGAGACGCGCAGTCCTGAGGAGAGGCGGGAGAAGTTGAGACTTAAACTGTTTGTGGCATCATTGAGATTGCGACGAATCATCTGCTGCATCACAGATGCATCAAGCAGGAGTGACATGGTAACCTCCGCTGTTAAAGTTTATATCTTCCATGATATAAGAGAATTCTCTATCTCCCTTTTTATCGGTTGATTGAAACGAGTTCATAATATTTTTTTTGTGATTTATTGGCAGCAGTTTTTTCAATATCCGTCAGGTTTTTATCGTTATAGAAATAATCCATCGATTATTTATGCTTTCAGCACAGCATTTAGGTCTGTTACCATAAAAGTGATCGGCTTATATCTGTCCTTATAGAGGATCGAGATGTGAAGTCTAAGATATATAAAAACTGAACTAAAATAATATAAATTTTATGAAAGAGATCTCTCATACGCGTCGTAACATGTTCGATCTGGGGGTTGCTGCCCTGGTGGGCAATGTGCTCTCATTGGCACTGCCGCTCACTTTGATGCAGGTTTACGACCGCATATTGGTCTATGAATCGTTTAATACGTTGGGTTGGCTTGTTTTTAGTTGTTTTTTGGCGATTGTTTTAGAGTCAGTGTTGCGCTATATGCGGGGTATGCTCACGGGGTGGATGGCGGCGCGTTTTGAACATAATACCGGTATCCATGCGATGGACCGTTTGCTCTCCAGTGGTTTAACTTCGTTTGAGAGTTGTGGTTTGGGGGTGCATCTGGATCGTATGAATGCAATCCAGGTATTACGTAATTTAAGGGCGGGTCAGATCTATCAGGTGGTGATGGATCTGCCTTTTGCCTTTTTGTTTATTTTTTTTATTGCGCTTTTAGGGGGAGATCTGGTGATCGTCCCTCTGGTTGTGGTGACGATATTTTTTATTATTTTCCTTTTCTTGAGAAAACGGTTTGTTCAACTGAAGGCCAATCAATCAAAAATTGATGATCGGCGTTATAATTTTTTGATCGAACTCTTTAGCGGTATTCATCTGGTTAAATCACTCTCTTTTGAAGATCAGATGCTGCACCGCTATGACAGTCTGCTCTCCTCTTTAGCAGAATCCAATGATCAGGTGACACTGTGGGGACAGGTGCCGGGTAATGTGGGACACCTTTTTTCTCAGGTGATGATGTTCGGTATCATTGCGATGGGGGGCACTTTGGTGATTGAAGGCGAAATCAGCTTAGGCGTATTGACCGCCTGCACCATGTTGGGAGCGCGTGCAGTGCAACCGATTCAATCGGCGGTGGCTTTCTGGTTATGTCTCTCTGAGGCAGAAGTTGCACAAAAGCAGCTCGATGCGTTGCTCA
This sequence comes from Magnetococcales bacterium HHB-1, assembly GCA_052043475.1. GTDB lineage: Bacteria > Pseudomonadota > Magnetococcia > Magnetococcales > JBQGBW01 > JBQGBW01. Next base: position 15,721 of record JBQGBW010000033.1, on the reverse strand, counting down.
ATCTGCCTTCAGATATTCCTGCGGATGCACCAACTTTTCCTCAGGATATTAGTGGTAGTGTGGTGGTGAGAGAACTCTCCTTTCGTTATCAGGAGGATCTTCCCTGGCTGATTAAAGATATGACCATCAGTTTTCCTGCCCGGAGTATCACAGGGATTATGGCGACGGGTGCGGCGGGAACCACAACGTTGGCTTATCTGATGATGGGTATGCTTGAACCTTCCAGTGGTGCGGTATTAATTGATGATTATAACATCCGTGGTTGGGATCATACCGATCTTCATGGACGGGTGGAGTATCTGCCGCAAAATGGCGTGCTCTTTAATGGCACGATCCTGGATAATATCGCGGTCTTCGATTCCCGTCGCCGGGCGGCGGCTTTGAGTGCGGCGGCCCTCTTTGGTCTGGATGAGGTGGTGGCAAATATGACGCAAGGCTATGAAACTGAGGTGACCAGTCAATCCAATAATACATTACCTACCGGACTGATTCAGCGTATTGCCCTGGCAAGAGCGTTTGTGATTCGGCCACGGATTTTAATTTTTGATAAATCCAATGCTTTGATGGATCAGGAGAGTGAAACCATTTTTCTAGAGCTTTTTGAGCGCCTTAAAGGAAAATGTACCATCATTATGATCTCTAACCATCCTGGCCTTCTCTCCTACTGTGATGCCCTCTATGAGTTAATTGATGGTGATCTGGTGGCGAGAGATCATCCAGAACTTCTATAGGAGGCATCTGATTATGGATGAACAGGCATGGATTAACTGGATCATGCAGACTGCACGCTCCTGGAGTGATATCTCTGAGATTATCCGCAAAACAGGCTTAGATAATGTGGATGAAGATCATCGCCGTATGACCGAGTTGGTTTTGGAACTCAATAAGCTGATTGATCTTTTTGAGGGGGATCACTTTGATCTTCAGGCCATCAAGAGGGAAGGTATCCTTTTTCAGCGTCTCTATCAGAGTGCGAAGGACCATTTTTTGCGCGAAGAAAAAATTATGCGCACCTTTGACCTGCCAAGACAGGTGAGGCACCGTGCGCAGCATAAGCTTTTTTTAGAGTTGTTGGATCGTTATATTCAGGATTTTAAAGCCGGACGTCTGGCGGTATCCTTAAATGTAAAAACAACCATTCTTGCATGGTGGATCGAGCATATCAATCAGACCGATTATGCCACATTCTGCCATAGTAACTGGGTGCCCGCAGTATTGGAACGTGCCACCTCCTGGGATCAGTTGAGCGAGTTGGTGCGTAAGATGGGTATTAAGGAGTTGGATGATGACCATAAAGATCTGGTCGTACTGACACTGGAGTTGAATGGTTTAATTGATCGGGCGGAGAAAGAGGGTCAACTGCCAGAAGCTTTGCGTGGTAAGAATAATCTGCTTCGTCGCATCTATCAATATGCCGATAACCATTTTCAGCGAGAAGAGCAGTTTATTAAACGCTATGGTATTGATGGTTTAGAACAACAGGTTGAAGAGCATTCCGCATTTTTATCGATGCTGCGGGATTATGATCATGCATTTCAGACCGGAAAGATGTTACCAACCCATGAGTTAAAACGTGAAATTATGGCGTGGTGGGTTCACCATATCAACCATACTGACTATCAGACCTTTCGCCTTGAGAACTGGAATAAACAGGTTTTACGCACATCAGACTCTTTGGATGATGTCTCTGAATTGATCCGCATGACCGGGATTGAGCATATTGATTATGAACATATCGATCTGGTCTTGCTCACCCTGGAGTTTAATGCTTTCTTAGACCGTATTGATAAGGATGGCTTTGATGACCAGATGCGTGAACAGTGCGCCCACCTTCTCTCTCACCTGATCGATTTTTCTGAAGGGCATTTTGAGCATGAAATTGAGTTGATCAAACAGTACGATATTCCGGGCTTAGAGGTCCAGGAGATGGAACATGCCTATTTTTTGAGTATGTTAAGGGATAGTCACAAAAATATTCTCAGTGGCCGTCTGATTCCTTCGGCGGCGATCAAAGAGAGTATCATGGCGTGGTGGGTGAGTCATATCAATCAGGTTGATTATGAGATGTTTCGCTTAGAGAATTGGGCCGCACCACTCTTTCGTGAGGCAACCCGGTGGGAAGATGTTTCTCACCTGATTTTAAAGACCCATATTCCTGAAATTGACAGTGATCATCAAAATCTGGTTGAAGTCACCTTTCGGCTGAATGCACTCTGTGATCAAGTCGATGATAATCCTGAGCGTAACCCCTGGTTAGTCGATGGCGAGAAGCTGGATCTCTTTTCTCGTCTCTTTCATATGGTTGAAGACCATTTTCAAAGAGAAGAAGAGATTATGAAAGAGCTGAATCTTATTGGTCAGGAGAGTCATCAGGATAAACATCGACTGTTTATGGATATGATGCGCGCGGTGGATGAAAAGCGCACCATGACCATCAAGGATAAACCTTTGATGCTCGAACTGAAGGAGACGTTATTGATCTGGTGGATCAATCATATCAATAATGTGGATTATATCATGTTTCAAACGGTTTCATCCTCTTCAGAGCATTATCTTTAGGGAATAATTGATTATGGAAGCGCATACCGCAACCACAGAGCGTATCGCCATTGGTCGATTTAATCCACAAAGTGACTATGCCCGCTGTCTGATTCCTCTACTGGATGCTTTGGGCTGGCGTGGTTCTCATGCCCAACTGTTTGAAGCGTTTCCCTTAGATCCAGATCATATGGATCAACTCCAATTTTTAAATGTTTTAGCCAGCTTAAAGTTTACCAGTCAACATCAGTTGACCACACTCGATCAGATCGATCCTCGACTTTTTCCCTGTCTGTTTATTCCCGATGGGGGCCAGGCGCAAATTTTGATCAAGCAGAGTCAGGATCAAATTCTTATCTTTGAGGGTGAGAGCGGACAGTTTAGTCAGATTAAACGACAGAACACTTTAGGTACGGTAATTTTCTTTCGTCCGATCAGTCAGGAGCAGATCTCACCATTAAATAAGCAGGCGCACTGGTTTCAAAATGTTTTAACGCGCTTTTATAAGGTGATGCTGGTTGCGTTAACCATCAGCTTTTTTTTAAGTCTCTCCTCAATGGTGGCGCCTCTTTTCACCATGATTATCTATGATCAGATTCTGGCAGGACGGTCGGCGCATGTGCTCTATCTTTTTGTGGTGGGTATTGGGCTTTTTTTTGCCGGGGATATTCTCTTCAGGTTACTCCGGGCCCGTATTCTCAGTTTTGTCTCAGCACGGGTTGGCCATATTGCCGGGAGTGAGATTCTCAGGCGTATTCTCTATCTACCGCCACTCTATACCGAGACCGCATCGATTGGTGCCCAGGTTTCCCGCGTTAAAGATCTGGAGACTGTAAGAGAGTTTATTGCAGGACCTGGGATGGTGGCACTGATTGAACTGCCCTTCATCTTGATTTTGTTTATTGGTCTCTTCTTAATGGGCGGCGTGATTGTTGTGGTGCCCCTCTGTGCAATGGGGCTTTTTGTACTTTTTGGCCTGGTTGTACACCCGATTGTTAAAAAGCGTAATGTTGAGGCGGCGGAAGCGATCTCTAAAAAACAGCGTGTCACCGTTGAGATTCTCTCTAATTTTCGTCCCATTCTCTATACCGGAACCCGAAGCTACTGGCTGGAGCGTTATCGTCAACTCTCCTCTGAAGCGGCGATGGCTGTTTATCACTCAAACAATATGACCCAACTGGTCAATGTGGTCTCAATGGGCATGATGACACTCACTGGATTGGCGACTATTACAGCGGGTGTTTTTCTGGTGGTGGATGGTGTGATGACCGCAGGCGGCTTGATGGCCTCCATGCTGTTGGTGCTTCGTCTGTTGACGCCACTAAAAACCGGTTTTGGTCTGTTGACCCAGTTTGGCCGTATTCAAAAAAGTGTGTTGCAACTGAATCGATTGATGAATATGCCTTTAGAGCATAAGGTGGAGGCGGATCTATCGATGGAGCAGAGTATCTCTGGCCAGATCACCTTTTCTCAGGTATCGATCCGCTATACCAGAGATGCACACCCTTCCTTGATCGGTGTAGATTTTAAACTGCAACAGGGTAAAACGTTAGCCATTGTCGGGCATGATGGTGCGGGTAAGTCAACGATTCTTAAACTGATTTTAGGGCTCTATCCGCCTCAGGTGGGGCGTATTCTGTTGGGGCGCCATAATATTCGTCAGATCAAACCCAGTCTGTTGCGTAAACGGGTGGGCTATGCACCTCAGGATAACCATTTTTTTTATGGTACTGTGGCACAGAACTTACGCTTCTCGGTCTCCTCTGCTTCTGATTTAATGTTGGAGCGTGCGGCACGTCAAATTGGCCTGTTCGAAGAGATTGAAGCGTTGCCTGAAGGATTTAATACCCGGATTGGTGATCATAATATTGCCAAACTCTCTGCATCCTTTCAGAGACGATTTACCTTGATGCGTGTCCTTCTCCGTGACAGCCCGATCATGATGTTTGATGAGCCTGAGAGGGGGCTGAATCAGAGGGCGAGAGCGATTGTTTTTCATACTTTAAAAATGCTGCAACAGGATCGTACACTACTGATTGTGACGCACAGTCGTCGCTATATCGAGTTATCGGATCGGGTCTTATGGTTAGAGCGCGGGCGTGTGAAACATTTTGGTCCGACAGAAGAGATTGCGCCGCTCTATTGGGACTCTTTGGCCTCCTCGGATGGTAATCACTGATAAAACTTGACAAAAAGGGCATCTATAACAATGCGTAGCAATACAGCCAGGCATTTAGCAAAATCGGTTCTGTTAGAGGAGAGTGGGGGCGCCCTGATTATTCGGGTGGTGATCTTCTCCAGTGTGATCATGGTGACGCTGTTGCTGATTTGGGCCTGGTTTATGAAACTCAATGAAGTTTCTCGTGCCCAAGGGGTGATCGTACCTCAGGGCCATATACAAAAAGTGCAATATCTGGGCAATGGTCGTATTGCAGAGATTCTCGTTAAGAATGGCATGTTGGTGGAGTCTGGGACTGTTCTGGTGCGTTTAGATCCGCTCTCCTCTCAGAGTCAGGTGAATGAAACAAAGGATCAGATCGCCTCTTTAACGGCACAGGAGATTCGTTTAGATGCATTTATTAATAAAAGTGAACCAGATTTTTCTTTAGTCAAGCAGAAAGATATCGCTCAAACCCAGCTTCGACTCTATCAACAGAGTCTACGCTCTTTAATATTAAAGCGGGAGCGCTTATTGGCGAAGGTACAGCGTTATCAGGCGGGGATTGAGGAGCTTATGGTGCACAAAAAAAGTTTAAATCGGCAGTATCAGCTTTTAAACGAAGAGCTCTCCATGCGTCAGAAGTTGCTCTCTAAGGGCTTAAATTCAAAAACAGTACTTTTAGCCTTAAAGCGGCGGCAGAGTGAAATTACCGATGAACGTAAGCAGATTCCGATACAGATCTTAAAACTTCAGGCACAGATTATTGAAACCCGTAATCAGATCGCTGAGGAGGCTTCCCATGCGATTGAGAACGCGCTACGAGAGCATAGCCGTGTGCGTGCGGATTTAAAAGCGCAGCAAGAGATTTTAAAGCGCTATGAGAACAGTTTAGCGCATCTGGAGATTAAAGCCCCTGTTAAAGGGTATGTGCATGGTTTGAAGAAACATACCTTAGGTGAGGTCGTGAACTCAGGTGATACCCTGTTAGAGATTGTTCCTTTTCCACGCAGTTTGGTGGCAGAAATTCAGATTAAGTCCCGGGATGTGGGACATATCGTACCGGGACAGGCGGTGGTCATCAAGTTAACCACGTATGATTATGCACGTTATGGCGGTTTGGATGGTGTGGTTACTGAGATCTCTCCCTCAAGCCTATTGGATAAAACAGGGGATCACTACCATAAAGGTAAGGTCTCTTTTAAGCGTTACTATCTTGGTAAGGAGGAGGGCTCAAAACGCTATCCTGTCCTGCCAGGTATGACACTGCAAGCAGATATTATTACGGGCCAGAAAAACATTTTACAATATCTGCTTAAGCCGATTTTTGCATCGGCCAGTCAGGCGTTGCAGGAGCGGTAGATAAAAAACGCGGATCACTCTCTTAAGAGAGTTCTGTCGCAATATCGCAGACCTCCATTCCTTTGCAAAACTTTGATATGGAGAGGCGGCGGAGATTGTAAGCTTGAATCATACGATGAAACCAGGCAGGAATGCGGCGTTGAAACTTAACCTCCATGATGGTATATCCCGCCTGACTGAGGCGCCAGAAGGCATCTTTTTCTTCAGGAAATAGATGATTAGAAGCAGTTGCCATCAGTTGGCTATCTAATGTAATGCGGAATTTACCATCGTAGGGACTGGTGTAGGGACAGCGAATGTAGTCAACAAGGACTTTTGGTTTGATCTTTTTACGGACACTATCATAAAAGAAGCGACCAATTAACTCGGTATCGGGATAGAGGAGCACCACTTTTTCATGCTGATCTGGATCAAAAAAGAGGGGAAGATGTTCATAATTGATGGCGGTGCGTATTTTAAAGGTGTGATCAATGGAGCGTCCTTTCTCTTCTAAATAGATCGGCATACTTGGTGAGAATGTTTTACCATAGGTACGAATACGAAACTTGCGTCGAATGCGAATCCCATCAATTTTTTCATAATAGTGGGTGGCCATATCGTTATCGAAGTAGAGTGAACGGACAAAATATTGATTGCCTAACTCTTTATGGACGTAACCATCATAGTTCATAAACTGAACAATCTCTTGCTCCACAAGATCTCGTACCGGCTTGCTGAGGAGATATTTAAATTCATAGCGGGCAAAATTTTCAATGGTGATCTTTTCTTGTTTTTTGGGATTAAAGAGCGGCGTGGACTTACTCATGAGATGGGGCCCCACGTTGGAGAGATTTGTTTTCTTTGTGTAAGCCCCAAAGCGTTAATAGGGCATTGGACGTTTTTTGCCGCTGTTGTAATGGAGAGGGTGGCATACTCTGTTGTATACTCTTTTCTGTTGCCTGATCCCAATGGATACGTTTTCTCTTCGACTTTGGCAGAGCAACAAAGGAGTTGAAAACTTCAATCTTTGAGCGTTTCTTAGCCATCAGCGAAGTCTCTTTAGAGTCTTTAATGATCACCTTATCGAGGCGCGCATGGCCACCGGAACCATAGCGCCAATTCTTTTTATAAGCATGCACGGCGATTTTATTATTGATAAGATCGGATTGAACAATCTGTGCAAGAGAGCGATCTTTTGCTTCGACACCAATGTTGTTTTTATGTAATCGGCTGTTAAAGATCAAAGCGCGTGATGCTTCACCAACAGAGACGCCTTTATCACCAGACTTTTCAAGATGACTATTTACAATGGCTGCTTTCGATGACATGAGGTCAACCGCATCATTGCCTGCGTTTATAAAATGGCAGTTTTTAATCATAACGTTTGAGATATCAACGTCTAATGCATCAGATCGCGCGTTTTTTAGTAAGCAGTGATCTAAAGTGATCTCTTCACTGTAAATCACATGCATCATATCATCGAACTTTTTATTATCTTTTAATGTGAGATGATTTAACACAATATCTTTAGTATCATGGAGGGAGAGCATACCGATGTAGTGGACCAGGCCAATTTGTTCACCGCTGCCCCCTTGAATTTTTAAATGGTGGATACGGGAGCCGGCTGTTTTTTGACCATGAAGCGCAAAAGTTCCCCATGTTTTGGTTGCAGGGGTGACCGTGACAGGCGACTGTGCTGAACCATTCACTTCTAACCGGTTCTTAAAAACCAGACTGGTATTGGGTGCCATAATAATTTTGGTGCCCGCAAGAATTTTAACCGGATCATGAATAATGGTGGTTTTTGTGATCTCGATGCGATCTTGCCAGATTTTTTGCGGCTTCTCTTGTTCTGGAATAATGGGATGATTCAAAGGGAGGGGCGTATTGCCCGAACCTGTTTTTGCGGTCAAAGCTGTGGGGACTTGTGTTAATGCATTGTTTGCAGAGACTGATGCAACATGGAGCGGTGTTGTGCTAAGAATGTGAAACTGTGTTTTTGTGGGGGTGATGCGTTCTTGGACATTGCTGATATCTGTAATACGGTTCTGGCGTATTGGATTGGTTGCAACCCGGTTGGCAAGCCAGGTTGCATTGAGCGTGATCTTCTTTCCATTGATTGAAAAAGGGATAACAAGGTCGCCATTGGCTTCATCCAGGATGCCGTTGCTGTTTTTATCCCAGAAGATGGTGTGAGGAATCGGTGTATCGTTTTTTAGCGTCAGTGTGACTTGATTCAGTGGCAGATAGCCATCGATAAGTAGCAGCAGCTTACCTTGTGTATTATGCCAATGGGCTTTTGGCGGTTGTGTCAGAGTGTGGTGTAGCCATTCTTGATGGGCTTCTACATGATTGATGAGTTGCTGCCATAGTGCTTGTGTATGATCATCAGAGAGGAATTGCAGTGAGGCACCGTGGGTGGATAGCTCTTGATAGCGATGTGGTGTACGCTCTAAGGAGCGGCGAAGTTGGGGGATAAGCTTCTGTGTATGTTGTACAGTTTGATCTAAAACACGATCTTGAACCATCTGATAAAGGTGGCGATATTTAGCCAAAAGAAAGGGGCTGGATTGATGATAGAGTGCTAAAAGCGGATGGTGGGCGTCATCTAAGGTGCGTGCATGAGGGACAATGTTATACCAGGCATCATGCATAATGGGGGTGACGGTGCCTTTCCAGGGATCGCTAATGATTCGTTGGTTATGGCGGTCATCGTTATTCCAGGCTTGTACCAGGGTTTGATAAGCTGAAAAATGCGCCCAAGCTTCGGAGGGGGCCACCTGTGTGAGATGTTGAAACTTTCTGTTTGAGGTTTCAGCCTGTCGAATCAGATTTAACACAGTGATCAGATCCGACTTATCTTCTTCGGGACGTTGATTAAAACGGGCCACCTTGGACCAGAGTGCGGGGTTGCTGAAGAGGTCAAAGTCGAGGATCATTTTACGTTCCGCATGGAACTGTTCGCCCTTATAGATATTTACTGGCATAATATTACGATGGCGTAAAAAGCTTTCATCCATCTGCTCCAGTTCCAGATAGATCCCTTGCGGTTTATCATTAAGCCAAATTTCAACAAGGCGTGCGTTAGATGTCGGAATGTTACTTTTTTGTGCAATATAGAATACGAGATAATCTTCTAAGTATCCGGCAGACTCAGGAATGATATAGTTAAAAACCCGTTGATTATTCAAAAGACGGCTTTTACGGGTCTTGATCCGCCATGCTTTTTTATTGAATCCCCAGCCTTCAGGTGCGTCGCCCCGGTGGCGTACTTTAACCTGGCGTAATCTGCCATTAGGATAGAGTAGGAATCCTTTTTGCCATTTTTTAACTTGAGCAGGGAGATTATAGGTCAGTTGTGCGCGTGCGCGTTGAGAGATATAGAGATGTACCTTAGGCAGGCCGCCATGTTTTGATGTGATCAGTGGCCGTATTGCATGACGCATATTTCCCCACTGGTCCGCCAATAGATTGGTTGGCGCAAGGATTCTTTGGTCGAAGACGATATAACCGCGTCGCCATTCTTGGTAGAGTTCCAGTATGCTCATGGATAAAAACGCGATAATTAATCCTAAGACAATGGGAACAAAGTGGACTTTACCAAAGTTCATGATGGCGAATTTCCTGGGAGGGAGAATGGGCTATGCGTCGTGGTTATGGCTCTTAAATTATGGTGTGCAAACCGCATCACTGTTTAAAGGTGCGCGTAAAAAGCGCATATGGAGTACCACCTGATCGGCGATCACTGTGTTATTATTTTCTGATTTTAAGCGAATGGTGATCCGTTCACCATCGAATGCAGATGTGGTGAGTGTTGTGTTAGGATCGGTCATGTAGCCATCGCGTGAGTGGAAGTTAAGTTGCTCTTTTGAGAAGCGTTCTGTTTTGCCTTCGAAGAGGAGGTCGATCTGATGAATGGTGATCATTACACCGGGTACAACACCAAGATAGAGTTGGAGTCTTTTGATGGATTGTGGCTCTTTGAGGGCAAAATGATAAGCACGGAATGTTTCACCGAGTTGTAGACCTCGATGGCCGACCAGTGTCTGCTGTTCTTGATGATCAATAATATTGAGCGCCATTTTCCGTAAGCCGCTACCACGGAAGAGGGTATAATATTCAGGATGGGGACTAGGGCCACCAAGTTGCTGATTTTGATAGTCCTTGCACCACTTTTTAAGTTGTGTATTATCTTGAGATTTGATTGCTGCGGCAATGGCTAAACGGTAAATGCGTGTATCGGTTCCAGCCAACCGTTGTGCTTTTTTCAGGGCATCGAACGCCTTTTGGGGCTGATTTGTGGCGATCCACCCTTCAGCGAGCCAGAGATAGACGGAGAGTACTTCTTTGTGGTGTGCTGCTAACCTTTGTAGAAAGGGTAGAATGGCTTGCCATTCATTTGAGAATCGTGCCTGTTCTGCTGCAAATTGTGTGTTTTTCAGTAGACCAGGCAACAGGGTACTCTTACCCTTAGGGAGTAACCATACCATCAGGTCCATCTGTCGATTCAAAGCGTTGTTGATCTGTTCAAACTGGCGATATTTAAGATGTTTACGTACAATGTAGTGATTAACAATTCCTGGTGCTTCGGGGATGAAAAGGAAGAGGGAGTGCCGCAATTTTGGCATGGCCATTAAGGTGAAGATAATGAGAAGAATAGGGATGATATAAGCGAGGAGGGCACCAGCTAAAATTTTTTTCATCGATATGGTCATGTAGGAGATTGAACGAGAGTATGGGGCTTCCGTGAGAACCAATGTCGGTCATTAATAATCGACATCACTCTTTGATGCGACCAAAATCACTTCGGATACACCCTCAATTGCCGCAATTTTTTGGCTGAATACCTTTGGATCTTGATCTTTTTTCATCACGATATCGAAGGTGAGTTTGAGTGTATTATGATCTCCAGAGGGCTCTACGTGGAGAAGATCGGATGATTTAGCGAACTCTTCAAAGAGGGCATCATAGTGTGAAGAGGATTTTCCAAGTGTGGAGCGGAAGCGGAGGATAAATTCACTTTTGTAGAAGGCGCCATAGTTTGTCCAGTGTAAAATCCAGGCGACAATCACCATAAAGGAGGTTCCTGCGATGGCGAGAAAGTAACTGGATGTACCCGCACTCATACCGGCCGCAAGGGACATAAAGACATAGGAGGTATCTTTTGTATCTTTAACAACGGTTCGAAAACGGATGATGGAGAGTGCGCCGACAAGTGCAAAAGCCCGGGCCAGATTGTTACCGATGACCATCATGACCATGGAGACGATTAACGAAATAAAGACCAGAGTGAGCATGAAAGATTGGGAGTAGCTTAAACCTTTGTGTGTTCGTTTATAAACAGCGCTGATAATCATTCCTAAGGCGAAGGCTAACACCAGATTGGTCATAATGTCATGCGGTTCATAGACAAAAGCCAAACTTTCTTCGATGAGGTTTTGTTGCATCATAAGATTTGATCTTTATTTGGTTGAGAGAAAATGTTGAATCAACAAATCGAGATGATTAAAGCTTAATACAAGCTTTGATTAGGAGTCAAGCGTTCTTTACGGGGTTAGGCTTCGAGCGTAAAATGGCAGAGATGATCGTGGGCATTGCTGACAGAAAACAGTGGGGTGTGCTTTATTGCTGACAGAAAACAGTGGGGTGTGTTTTTAAGAGCGGTCTGTTCTTGTTCGTTTAATCGTTGTCTGTTTTTTTGATTTTATGCTGATCTTGTTGAAGATATTGGATCAACTTTGATAGATCAATATGTTTCTCAACGTGGTCGGCTAAGCGATCCAGATCTTTCTGACGCCGTTCATGGAAGTCAAACGTGGTGCTTTTGTTTAATCCTGCCCACTTGAGCAGAGATTGGCAAGCTTTAGGATGATCAAATAACCCATGAAGATAGACGCCCATAATACGATGATCTGTAGAGATCACGCCATGATCGCCTCCCTCTTGTAACTGCATGGCTGGTGTGTTTAGTGCAGGACCATGGCTTTTGCCCATATGAATCTCATAGCCTGTGACGGGTACTTTTTCTGGATGGAGAAGATAACCCTGGTTTTGAATCAATATTTTCTCAGCGGTGAGTTCTGTGGAGAAATCGAGCAGGGAGAGTGCCGGACTCTTCGCTTGGGGACTCTCTAACTTGAGGGGATCATAGAGCCACTGGCCTAACATCTGAAATCCTCCACAGATGCCTAAAACCTTACCACCATAGCGCAGATGGGTATAGAGGGGTTCAACCCACTGGTTTTCTCTGATCCATGCCAGATCAGAAGCGACACTTTTACTGCCAGGGAGAATAATCAGATCCGCTTTTGGAAAAGGATCGCCTGTTTCGATCCAGGTGAGTTTAACTTGGGGATCTATTCTTAAGGGATCGAAGTCGGTATGGTTACTGAGACGGGGCAGGCGGAAAATGGCGATATGGAGTTTTTGTCTGTTGTGGTGTGATGATGCTTTTTCGGTGGAGAAGAAACTATCTTCTGAGGCGATGGTCAGACCATGGAGGTAGGGGAGAACGCCTAACACGGGCTTTTTGGTATAGTTCTCAAGCCAGGTGATGCCTGAGTGTAGTAGGCGAATATCACCACGAAACTGATTGATAATTAATCCTTGTACGCGGTTTCGTTCACTTTCAGAGAGCAGTTCTAATGTGCCGACAAATTGCGCAAAGACACCACCGCGATCAATATCGGCCACCAGCCATACCGGACAATCCACCGCTTCGGCAAAACCCATATTAGCGATATCATCCTGACGCAGATTGATCTCTGCTGGACTGCCGGCGCCCTCACAGAGAATAAACTGGTATTTTTCTTTCAGACGCGTAAAGGCGGGAAGAACGTAGCGTGTTTTTGCTTCTTTTTTAAACTGGCTATAATCCAGGGCAGACATGTTTTGTAGTGGTTTACCGTGGGCGATAATCTGTGAACCCTGATCATGGTTGGGTTTGAGCAGAATGGGGTTCATATCCACATGGGGTTCTAAGCCACAGGCCCAGGCTTGTTCGGCTTGGGCACGACCGATCTCATACCCTTCTGCAGTGACGGCACTGTTGAGCGCCATATTTTGTGGTTTAAAGGGCGCAACATGAAAGCCTAAACGGTGGAGTACACGGCCTAATGCGGTAACCAGCACACTTTTTCCTGCATTCGAAGTGCAACCCTGGATCATGAGTGCGCGTGAGGCGAAGGCGATATCCGACATAATATCTATTGGTTAATCTTTAGCGTAGCTGTTGATGCGTACAATCTGGTCTAATCTTTTTCCCTGGCGCCAATTCTCCTCTTCGAGCATTGGCTTTTTATAAAATGCTTTGACAGGGCCTAAGCAGAGCAGACCTAAGGGTTGTGCTTTTTTTGGACAGTGAAGAATTTTGCGTACTTTTTTGGGTTTGAAGATGGAGACCCAGCCGAAACCTAAATTTTCTGCTCTAGCCGCCAGCCAGAGGTTCTCTACCGCACAGGCGCAAGAGAGCAGCGACATGGTGTTTCGTTGCGAGAGACGGCCAAAAATGGTGCCATCATCTGGAGCTTGGATAATCGCCAGAAGTTCTGCGCTCTCCATGATGCCCTCAACTTTAAGGCGCAGAAAGGCTTCTTTTTTCTTCCCTAAGGCTCTGGCTGTTTTTTTCCGCTCTTTGGCGACTACCTTGGCCAGTTTTTTACGGATTTTATAATCCTGGATATGGATAAAGCGCCAGGGTTGCATCAGTCCCACTGAGGGTGCTGCGTGTGCGGCTTGCAGGATGCGTCTGAGCGCTGCTGGTTTAACAGAGCCCCCAGGGTCGAAGTGACGCATATCTCGACGGTTGAACAGAATACGATAAAATATTTGCTGTTCTCTAAAAGAGAAGAGATCTTGATGCATTGATGGTCAGATGATTCAGATCAAGGGTGAAAAGAGAGATCGAGAAATTTCAACTATTCTCTTTGTATTGTTGCGCTTTGTAAAGGCGTAAAGCGCGATTTGGCGCGATGACGGATTTTAAGGATCGAATGGATCATGAACATCAGCAGCGCGATCGCCATAAAAATTGCACCGATGAAGAGGGGGTTAGATAGAGATGTGGTGTGATCTTCTGGATGTGGTGTATATTGCGAAGCACTATTTTTCTGCATCTGAGGGGGGGCATTGATAAAAATATCGATCTGCCTCTCCAGTTGCTCTGCAATCTGTTCTAGGTTTTTTTTATCCTGTTGTTGCTTTTTATCCTGTTGCAGAAGAAGATTAAACGCTTCTCTATAATCTTTGAGTGGTGTCAGGAGTGTTTGTTGACGTTTTACAGTGAGTGTTGATTTAAGAATGGCTTGCTGAATCCGGTTGAGTTCCTCATGGACCGGATGCGCATAGGAAGGGACTTCGTGGAGTTGATAATTGGTTTCATAACGTTTCAGGGTAAGATATTGATGCCAGATTTGTGGAATATAGTGATCATCAAGGAGGGATTCTACGTTAGCCGCAGCCGTATCAAGCGCTTGTCTATTCAAGGCGCGCTGGGAAGAGAGGGGATTGATCACGGTTTGATAGTGGGTTATGGCTTGGGTAAGCTTTTGTGCAAGTTCTGGCGAAACTTCTGTTTTTATTAGATGTTTATGGAATGCTTTAATGTACTTATTGATCGCTTCAAGGTGGTGTGGTTGATGATCGATTTGAAAACTCTGTTCATGATAACGAAGATCTCCGAAGATAATTTGAAGCTGTGTGGTATCAAAATCACGGAGTTTTTGCTCCAATCTCTGTGCCGCATCATGGAGAACGCTTTGTAATCTCGATTGATGATCCATGCCCTTGACCTGCCAGGATGCGATAAAACTTTGGAATGCGGCCCTGTATTGTGGGATCACAGCTTTGATTTTATCGGCTGACTCTTTGTTATGATGCTTTTCTTTGTGCGTGTATCTGTTGATTGCCATGGTTAAGGTATCAAGATGATGGTAGATCTCATCTTTTGTGGTATCCTGACGGTAGAGAATAAAGTTTTTTGTATCACGTCGGATATTAAGTAAACTACTGTTAATCTTTATGATGTGCGTTCTTTGGGGCTGCTGCTTTAAAGCCGTGTTCAGGGTTTCGTGATTGATCTGCATGATGTGGTAGTACACACCTGAACCGATCAAGAGAAAGAGTAGGATAATGGTGAAGGTTGCACCGGTTTTGGTGATGAGATTCTGGAACCATTTAATCATTGTTTTTGCTCTATTTGGCAATGCGGGTAGTTTAACAAATATACGGTATAAGCGGGGCGCTATATGTTTTTTCTTTTTATTTTAGCATAGAGTTAAAAATTATTGTGAGAAAGTTGTAAGATTGCAAGAGGTTTTATCCTGATAGATAGATCTCTGTTGGGAGAGATGTACAGTCAATCTTTGTGATCAATCCAGCAGCATCTTTTTTATTCTCCATTCTTAGAAAGAGGAAAAGTTTTAGGTTAGTGGTTGAGTCTCCCGCAAAAAGTCTTGATTTAAGGAACGTGGTGCAGTGCCAGGATGATAGGGTTATGATATAGTTTTGCACTAAATATTAAATCATATCAAATGGATCTGGAATAATGTTTCGACCGATGGACCCACAGATCAGTATGGAGGAATCGCACTTTTGGATGCCAAAGAAGCACCAGGACGAGTTGGAACGGAGTTGGGCGCACATATTCCGTACGCAGGTTCTGGGGATAATTCCCGAAAGTCGATT
>JBQGBW010000032.1:0-42660 GCA_052043475.1 Magnetococcales bacterium HHB-1 | reverse complement strand
TGGCTCTCCAGTTGGTGCATCGATTCTCCCTGTCGGGATTTTGTGGGAAAAAGCCGTTCAACCATCTGATGATCTTCCACCAGACAGAGGCTGCCATCAGGAAAAAGAATCGATCGCGGTGCTTGGCCTATTCGAGGTTGTAAGCGGACATCCTCAATGGCGCATTGGTAGAGATCTTTGGCATAGCGATCCTGTTGATCTTCTTCAGTACGTAGAATCACTTTTGGGGTGGCAACGCAGAGGATTACTTTTTTGACTTCGGCGCTTTTGCCATCAAGCCATTGGGCCTTCGTACAGCGGTTGGAAGATATCATCGACATTTTTATTTATCCCAATCCCAAGTCAAAGTCTGCCATGTCACCGAACGCTTCACCCGTTGCTGAAACCCTGTCTTTCTCCTCCTGGATGAAGGTTTGCCAATCGATTTCGCCAACAATGGACAGATGAGAAACGATATAGTTGAGTTCGCGCATTTTAGCCCAAGGACTAAGAAGGCCCAATGATAAAATGCGTGCAATCATGTTAACGATCAACATCCAGGTGAAGTCGTCCATCTTAAAGGAGCACTCTGTATTAATTTTTCCCTGGTTGATCGTGATATTGCGCCATATGAGTGCTGTGGTTCTCGATTGAATAATGGCGTAGGCAATGATGAATCCAAGCAGGCCCGCTGCAATAGAGGCCAATGGTGTGAGTATTATTAATATATTTTGTCCTTGCTGGGTTGGGGGGGGGATAGAGCTTCACGAGACCGATTCCAAGGAGTGCTAAAACAAAAATAACGAAAAATGTAAAAAGAAAGGCTACACTATAAATCTTAAAAAAATCCCAGCCACGCACATTGGTCAGGGTAAAAGGCATTTTTCCATAGCGTGTATTATCAGCCAAAAATTGATTGTGTTTTTTTATCATCCAGGGGAGGGCGATTCCTAACGTGAGGACACTAAAGATACTATAGAGAAAATAGACTTTAAACGCTTTTTTATAGGTACCCACAAATCGAAACCGAATGTTGCGATAACGTGTATTGTTCATGGAGAACATGCGTGATTTTATAACAATAAAGGGAAATGCTGCCATGATAAGAAGATATTCCGTTAAATCAACGATTATTGTTGTTGTTTCTGTGAGGTAGGGCAGTAAAAAATAGCGACCGGCTCCCCAGATAAACATGACTGCAACAACAATCATTCGACCACGTAGGATCATTCGCGGTATATTCAAAGGGAAGGTTATCCATGAGTACATTGCTGTAGATATAGCGGCGTTGACGCACAGTCGCCCAGGCGGAATAGAGTCCTAATGTTAACAGGGAGAGAATGAGACCAGAGAATCAGATGCGAAAATACTCTCCTCCTGTACCATTAAATTTCAGGGTATAGCGTTCTTTTGCAGGGGCTGTGATCATCGCGGCTCCTTTTTTTATGCTATATTAAAAAATATTATTGGTATAAAAACTACTCTTTATTTATATCATATTTATAATCTTATGGCAATTAATAGAAAAAATTATTTGCATCTTGCTATGAATTGTATAAAATTATCATTATCTCATCTACCAAGACGTAGAAGGAGCAATAGATACCGTCTTCAACTTATGTTGAAGGCGGTTTTCGGTTTTTGGGGGATAGCTATCATTTATGATCTATCTGAATGGCTTTCGATGATACCGCGTGACAGTCGATCCGTTCCACTCTTCTTAGCTTGTATGTATTGACATAGGCATAAACTTATAATAGCATAACAACATACTGATGACAGCAATTAGGCTTGTCTAAAAGTTTGGAGTTAATGATTTATGCGATGCTCATATAAATCGTGCCAGTTTGATGCGCTGTTCTCTAAAAAATCTTGTATAAAAGGATTTTATGACACAGATTCAGAGGGGAATATTTGGTGCCTCTTGCATATGCCTGAGGAGAATAGCGAAAAGGAAAGGAATTTTATAGGCACATTTAAAGAATATATAGCAGAGGTGGAAAAAAAAGATCTGGATATCATTGATCTGTCGGGGATTGTTTTTAATAATAAAATGGAAGTTATTAGTATGCATGAAAAGGATCCTAATTCGACATATTCAGTTGTAATAGTTCGTCTTAAAAAACCTAAACATTTTATCATCTCAAAAAATAAATTTTTAAAAGACTTCAATATAAGTGGTTCTGTTCTCTTAAGCATGAAAATTTCAGACTCTACTTTTGAAGAAAAGTTTGAAGTTTATTCTCATTTAAGAAATATGAGCATTTCTAATTGCACGTTCGAAGGAAGAGTCAGAATAAATCATCACCCGCGTCGCCTTGACAACCAAAGCGAGGCAATAATAAAAGTAAGAGAAACAAACTTCGGAAGTGATCTAGAGATATTTGGGCATGTTGAAAAAACTATGATTGAAAATGCTAAATTTATAAGCATATCAAACTCTGAACTTGCAAGCATACCAAAAATAGATGTTAGGGGGGAAGAGATCCATTTTCACAATATAACGTTACATCAAGCATTAGAAATCTCAATAAGTGCTAAAAAGACATCCATTATAAACGCTAGGTTTATGGAAGAATTGAAATTTAGTACTTCTGGACAAGGGGAGGTTTCATTTTTAGAAGTGGATTTTAACAAAACTACATTTAACCAAGTTGGTAAGGAAGTTTGTTTTGAAAAGTGCACATTTGAAAAAGAGACTGATTTCAAAGGCCCCTTCGAAAAAAAAGTCCACTTCATAGGGTCACGTTTCAAAAACTTTATCTCTTTTTACGAAACAAAGTTTAATTCTTCATTAATCATGGACTCAGTAAAATTTGACAGTTTAGCTGACTTCGGCACCTCTCTTTCAAGGAGAGAAGCGTTGCCTTTTAATGAAATAACATTTCAAAAAACAACGTTCTCAGAAGCTGCCAACTTCAAAAACAGAAAGTTTTCAGACTCATGCTGTTTTTCAGAAGTAACATTTCATAAAGCACCAGAGTTTCATAATGCTGAATTACATCAAGACACACGATTTCAAGACACGAAGTTTTCAGACACTCAAAGTGATCATGCTGAGAATTCCTATCGTACACTCAAGTTGGCCATGGAAAGTATTGGGGCTAAAGATGATGAAATGAGGTTCCATGCACTTGAGTTGAAGAGTCGCGCCAATAAAAAAGGCGCTAAAATAGCTTTAAAACTCTTCACTAAAGCTTATGAAATTGGTTCAGATTTTGGTCAAAGTATCAGCCGTCCTCTTGTTATCATGTTTGTTGGATTTTCACTCTTCTTCCTTTTATATGGGGTGCTTTATCATCAATCTGTTCCGCAGCTAGGCAGTTTTCCATCTATTATGAGGGAACTGTTCATCTTTACCATGCAGAGTTATGTGCAGCCCTTTGCCGTATGGAGTGGGAAATTTTTATCTCATGCTCCTGAAACAATACAGCAGTTTATGAATAGTTATCCACTTCTAATACGCCTTCTGGCCACACTGCAAACCATTCTAGGTGCTGGATTACTCACGCTTTTCTTTTTGGCTCTGCGCAGAAAATTCAAACTGGAATGATTTCTGTATCTCTCATTAAAAGTTTAGACACATCATCATCATCATTCTCCTTATCAAAGATACGAGTTTAGACTCATGCTAAAATATTGCACAAACTGCGTTATGCCCTCCACCAAGCCCGATCTTCACATTGATGATCAAGGGGTTTGCTCCGCCTGTCGAAGCTATCAGAACCGTGGGGTGGTGGATTGGTCGGTCAGAGAAAAAGAGTTGGAGCAGGTACTCAGCCGCTATCGCAACAAAGATGGCTCGCATTGGGACTGCATTATTCCGGTATCTGGAGGAAAAGATAGTCACTATCAGGTGATCCGTATGCTCCAGTTGGGGATGAATCCCCTCTGTGTCACCTCCACCACCTGTGATCTCTCGGATTTGGGTCGAAGAAACATCGAGAATATCAAAAGCCTTGGTGTGGACTATATTGAGTTCTCGCCTAATCCTGTGATTCGTCGAAAACTTAATAAAATTGGCCTCACCCAGGTGGGGGATATCTCCTGGCCTGAACATGTGGGAATATTTACCATTCCTGTAAGAGCGGCGGTTAATTATAAAATTCCCTTGATTATCTGGGGAGAGAACTCCCAAAATGAGTATGGCGGTCCTGCTTCGGCTTCAGAGAACAGCATCCTTGATCGTCGCTGGTTAGAGGAGTTTGGTGGGCTTTTAGGCTTAAGGGTTTCTGATCTGGTTGGATTGGAGGATATCCAGAGCCGTCATCTTATTCCTTATAACTATCCTTCTGATGAAGAGCTCAAAGAGGTGGGGGTCACAGGTCTCTTTCTGGGTTACTATCTCCCCTGGGATGGCTACGCCAATACGCTGTTAGCCCAGGCGCATGGATTTATCTCCTTAGATACCACCGTGGAGGGCTCCATTGTAAATTATGAAAACCTGGATAACCATCAGACCGGGATTCACGACTACTTTAAATTTCTTAAGTTTGGCTTTGGTCGTGCCACCGATATCGCCTGTCTTCATGTGCGCCGTGGCCGCATCACCCGCGAAGATGCCCTCACCCTGGTTAAGAAACATGATGGAAAGTTTCCATGGACCTATCTTGGCAAACCTTTAAAAGAGATTCTATCTCCGCTCAATATGACCGAAGAGGAGTTCATCAAACTCTGTGACCGCTTCACCAACAAAAGAATCTTTAAAACAGACCGGCGTAATCGCTTGGTTAAAGATAAATGGGGCAATTTAAGCAAAACCAACGATGATAACCTATGAGTGTATTGATAATTGATTATGGCGCGGGTAATCTGCGCTCTGTTTTGGGGGGGATTGAAGCTTTGGGCGGCGAGGGTTTTATCTCCGCCTCCCCAGATGATATCTTAGACGCCGATAGATTGATCCTTCCTGGTGTGGGCGCTTTCCAGGATGGCATGAATGGTTTGATCCAGGGAGGATGGATCGAACCATTAAGGCATGCGGTCTTCAAAGAGGATATTCCCCTTCTTGGCATCTGTTTAGGTATGCAGCTGTTAGCCGATTATGGTGAGGAACGCGGTGGCTGTGATGGTTTAGGCTTTATTCCCGGTCAGGTGAAACAGCTCAAGCCTCAGGATCATAACGAGCGCATCCCCCATGTGGGTTGGAATGAGGTCAATCCCCAAAACAACAGCCCTCTCTTTGAAGGGGTCGCTCCAGGGGGAGACTTCTATTTTGTCCATAGCTTTCATTTTGTTCCTGATAAGGATGAAAATATTGCCGCAAAAACCCCCTATTGTGGTGGTTTCATCTCAGCCATACAGAGGGAAAATATTCTCGCCACCCAGTTTCACCCGGAAAAAAGCTCCCATTTAGGGGCTAAGGTGTTGCAAAATTTTCTAAGTTGGTAATCCTATGCTCAAAACCCGCATCATCCCAACGCTTCTCTGGAAAAATTTTGGCTTGGTTAAGGGGGTTGCTTTCGACTCCTGGCGCCGTATTGGCACATTGATGCCGGCAGTGAAGGTCTATAATACACGCGATGTTGATGAGTTGGTTCTGCTGGATATTATGGCCACAAAAGAGCAGCGCAATCCTGATTATCAGGAGATCGAGGCTCTAAGTGAGGAGATGCGTATTCCTTTCACTGTGGGAGGCGGCATTCAAACCATTGAGGATATTCGCCAACTGTTACTTTTTGGGGCGGATAAGGTGGTGATCAACAGTGCGGCTTATAAAAATCCTCAACTGATTCACAACGCTGCTGACCGTTTTGGCTCTCAATGTGTGGTGATCTCCATTGATGCTAAAAAAGAGTCGGATGGCTCTTATCAATGTTATAGCCATAATGGTCAGCAAGCCGAAGGGATAAGTGTGGCTGATTGGGCTAAAACGGTCGAAGAGAGAGGCGCAGGAGAGATCTTAATCACCTCAATCCTTAAGGATGGTACACTTAAAGGCTATGATCTCTCATTGATCAAAGAGGTCTCCAGTCAGGTGAAGATTCCTGTCATTGCTGCTGGCGGTGCAGGCGATTATCAACATATGGCCAAAGCGATCATTGAAGCCAAAGCTTCCGCTGTTGCAGCGGCAAGCATGTTCCATTTTACCCAAAAGACCCCTGCAAAAGCACGTGATCACCTTGCCAAACAGGGTATTCCTGTGCGCGGCTATAAAATGAACTCTTAGGCACAAAAAAAGCCATGATCCTTAAAAAAGATCATGGCCTATAAAATTTATAGATAAAACCTAGTGGGTTGTCAGTGGTGCATCCACCAACTCGTTTTTCTCTTTTTTGGGCGGTGGCGCTTTTCCTCTTTGACAGATATCTTCGGTCAAAGCCAGCTTTAAGACTTCATCCACATGCTTTACAGGATGGATCTCAATCTCTTTGAGAACATCCTGGGGAACATCCTTTAGATCTTTAAGGTTTTCATGGGGGATGATCACATGAGAGATGCGACCACGATGCGCTGCGAGAAGTTTCTCTTTTAATCCGCCGATAATCAACACATGGCCACGCAGAGAGATCTCACCGGTCATGGCGATATCTCTTCGTACCGGAACGTTGGTTAACAGACTGACCACAGAGGTACAGATCGCAATTCCAGCAGAGGGACCATCTTTTGGTGTCGCACCTTCAGGAACATGGATATGAAAATCGTGATCCTGATAAAAATCAGCCGCCACATTCCAATCTTTGGCGCGGGAGCGTGCATAGGTCATTGCCGCCTGCACCGACTCCTGCATCACCTCGCCTAATTTTCCTGTAAAGGTGAGTTTTCCTTTACCCTCCAGTTGAACCGCTTCAATATTGAGCAGTTCACCACCAACCTCAGTCCAGGCTAAACCGGTTGTCATGCCGATCCAATCCTGCTCTTCAACCACACCATAGCGGTAACGCTTCACACCAAGATATTTGGCTAATCCATTAACGCTGACGGTAAACTTACTGCGTTTTTTATCCATCACCAGAGATTTTGCCGCTTTTCGGCAGAGGTTGGCGATTTCACGCTCTAAGTTACGCACACCCGCTTCACGGGTATAATAACGGATGATATCGGTCAACGCAGAGTCAGAGAGAAAGAACTCTTTATCTTTCAGGCCATGGGCCTCCATCTGCTTGGGAATCAGATATTTTCTGGAGATACGGTTCTTCTCTATCTCTGTATAACCGGCCAGACGGATAATCTCCATCCGATCAAGGAGAGGTCGAGAGATATCTAAGCTGTTGGCGGTGGTGATAAACATCACATTGGAGAGATCGAAATCCACCTCCATATAGTGATCGTTAAAGGTGCTGTTCTGTTCGGGATCGAGGACTTCTAGGAGTGCAGAAGAGGGATCTCCCCGATAGTCTGAGCCCACCTTGTCAATTTCATCCAACAAAAACAGCGGATTGTTGCTTCCCGCCTTTTTCATTGATTGAATAATTTTACCTGGCATCGAACCGATATAGGTTCGGCGGTGGCCACGGATTTCTGCTTCATCACGCACGCCTCCTAAAGAGATGCGCACATACTCCCGTCCGGCCGCGCGGGCAATCGATTTGGCTAAAGAGGTTTTACCCACACCCGGAGGCCCCACCAGACAGAGGATCGGACCTTTCATCTTTTTTACGCGCTGCTGTACGGCCAGGTACTCTAAGATGCGCTCTTTAACCTTATCCAAGCCATAGTGATCCTCTTCGAGAATATCTTCCGCCTGCTTAAGATCATGTTCTAAGGAGGAGCTCTTTGACCAGGGCAGATTGACAATCCAGTCGAGATAGTTACGAACCACTGTGGCTTCAGCGGACATGGGCGCCATCTGCTTGAGCTTGCGCAGTTCAGACTCCGCTTTCTTTTTAACCTCTTCGGAGAGACCTAAAGTTTCGATTTTATCCTGAAGCTCATTGATCTCATCTTTCTCTTCGTCGCGCTCCCCAAGTTCCTTCTGGATCGCCTTCATCTGTTCGTTCAGGTAGTAGTCGCGATGGCTCTTCTCCATCTGCCGCTTCACCCGACCGCGAATTCTCTTCTCCACCTGAAGAACTTCAATCTCCTGCTCTAAGGCCAAGTAGATCTTCTCCATCCGATCCACCACCGCTGGAATCTCTAAGATGGCCTGTTTTTCACTTACTGAAAGATTTAAATTGGCGGCAACAATATCGGTGAGGCGACTGGGGTCGTCGATGGACTGAAAAGTCATCAAGACTTCAGGAGGAATTTTTTTATTATATTTTGCGTAGCTTTCAAAGTGTGTGATCACCGTGCGCATCAAAGCCTGCGCTTCGGTGGCATCGAAAGGGTCATTTTCGAAAGGTTCAACTTCTGCTAAAAAGAAGGGGTCGGTCTCCACAAATTTGGTGACACGTACCCGCTCCCCCCCTTCCACCAGCACCTTAACCGTACCATCGGGAAGCTTTAATAGCTGTAGAACCGTTCCCATAACCCCGATACGATAGATATCATCGAGGTGAGGATCATCTGTTGCAGCATCTTTTTGGGAGATTAGAAGAATTTGTCGATCATCTTCTTCGGAGAGTGCCTCTAAAGCGCGGATAGAACGATCCCGGCCAACAAAGAGAGGCACAATCATATGAGGGAAAACAACAATATCTCGCAGGGGGAGGACAGGCCTCCGCACGGGTGCATTTTTTCCGTCTTGACCTTCATTCGAGTCGAGCATTAAGAACCTTCTTTTTGTATGTTTAAGGTTTATGCCTCAGCCTCCAGGGGGGCTTCTTCGAAGATAAGAAGCGGTTTTCCCTGACTGTCGATGCACTCCCGGTTGATGACCACCTCTTTGATATCCTGTCGGGAGGGAATATCAAAGAGAACATCCAGCAGGGTCTCTTCCAGGATAGCGCGAAGCCCACGGGCTCCAGTTTTTCGTTTGACTGCCTTTTGGGCCACAGCGAGCAGAGCGTCATCGGTGAAGGTCATCTCCACCTTTTCCATCTCCAGCAGCTTACGATATTGTTTAATCAGAGCATTTTTAGGTCTGGTGAGAATTTGCACCAGAGCGTCTTCATCGAGTTCATGCAGAGTAGCCACCACCGGCAACCGTCCGACAAACTCATGAATCAGGCCAAACTGAAGAAGATCTTCGGGCTCCATATCCTCCAGAAGTTCATTCATCCGCTCCTCTGGTGTGCCCACTTTTACTTCGGCCCCAAAGCCAATACTGTGGTGTTTTGTTGAGCGGCGTTCAATAATTTTCTCCAAACCATTAAAAGCACCACCGCAGATCACCAGGATATTGGTTGTATCCACCTGGAGATACTCCTGTTGTGGATGTTTGCGGCCACCCTGAGGGGGAACACTGGCCACGGTGCCTTCAATAATTTTCAGTAGAGCCTGTTGAACACCTTCACCGGAGACATCCCGTGTAATGGAGGGATTATCCGATTTTCGGGAAATTTTATCGATCTCATCGATAAAGATAATACCGCGCTGGGCTTTTTCGACATCGTTGTTGGCTGCTTGAAGCAGACGAAGAATAATGTTCTCTACATCTTCGCCCACATAGCCCGCTTCGGTCAAGCTTGTTGCATCGGTAATGGTGAAGGGGACATCAAGAAAACGCGCCAAGGTTTGAGCCAGCAGCGTTTTACCACTTCCGGTAGGACCGATAAGCAGCACATTGCTTTTGGCGATCTCGATATCTTCCTCTTTTTTCTGTATGGATTCCTGTTCCAGGTTATACTCCAACCGTTTATAATGGTTATAAACAGCGACAGAGATCACCTTTTTTGCTTTATCCTGGCCAATGATATATTCATCCAGGACATTTTTAATTTCCACAGGTGTGGGGACACCGGATGGTTTTTTTTCACCTTTTTCTTTCTGGTCTCTTTGGATAATCTCTTGGCAGAGATTAACACATTCATCACAAATGAATACAGAGGAGGGCCCTGCAACCAGTTTTTTGGCTTCGGCCTGACTTTTGCCACAGAAAGAGCAGTTGATTTTTCCGCCGGATTCCGAGTTTTTGTTCGACATGAACGCCTCGTCTTCTATGTTGCAATCCGTCCCTTTAGTCTACATTAGAGGGGAAAGAGTTCAATTAATCTTCATCCTCTTCACTCTTCTCTCTTTTTTCGATTACCCGGTCAGCCAGACCGTAGTCACACGCTTCTTGGCCTGAGAGAAAATTATCACGATCTGTATCGGCTTCGATGCGATCTAAGCTTTGCCCGGTATGTTTGGACAAAATTTCATTGAGTCGCTCACGGATACGCAGCATCTCTTTGGCATGGATTTCGACATCAGAAGCCTGTCCACGAAAACCACCCAGGGGTTGATGGATCATAATTCGAGAGTTTGGCAGTACCAAGCGTTTATCTTCAGCGCCGGCGGCCAGAAGCACAGCCCCCATACTTGCAGCCTGACCTAAGCAGAGTGTGCTTACATTGGGTCTGATAAACTGCATTGTATCATAGATTGCCAGACCAGCGGTAACTAAACCACCGGGGCTGTTGATATAGAAGTAGATATCTTTTTCAGGATTTTCTGACTCTAAAAACAGCATCTGAGCAATAATCAGGTTTGCGCTATTGTCATCGACCTGGCCAACAAGAAAAATAACCCGCTCTTTTAGGAGTCGGGAGTAGATATCATAGGCACGTTCGCCGCGATTGGTGGATTCCACCACCATAGGGACCAGGTTCATTATATTACCCCCTATCGGTATTTACCGGTAGTATTTATGCTAATTCAAGAACATCAATGGGCTTTTTAGGATCTGATAATTCGATCCGCCTCTCTATTCTCAGCAAATTTCAAGCCAAGAAAAGAAGGTTTTTTAAAAGCTTATAAACCCGCTTATTATAAAGAGAAACACCCGGAAAGACAATCTCTCGCCGGGTGGAAAAAAGAGTCAAGAGCAGAAGCGTTTTTTTCCGCTGGGGAAAAATCTGCCGATCAGCCGGCTTCAGAATCTTTAACCAGTTCCTGGAAGGAGACCTCTTCTTCGGAGACCGCATTATTTTCAATCAGCCAGTCAATGACTTTTTGTTCCAGTACAGTGGCTTTAATATTATCCATGCGGCCAGGGTCACTCTTAAGCCACTCTCTCACTTCAGAGGAGGCGTTCCCTGATTTTTGTTCCAGCATATTGATGTAATCATCCACGTCGCTATCTTCGACAGCGATCTCCTCTTCTTTGGTGATCGAGCCCATAAGTAGACCTAAAATCACCCTTTCGTGGGCTTTATCTCCCAGTCGCTCCCGCCACACATCGTCGGAGATCTCCAGCTTATCGGGGTCGTAGCCGTGGGAGCGGAACTCATCTTTCTGCCCTTTAATCAGATCTGCCAGCTCCAGATCGACCAGTTGGCTGGGAAGTTCCATCTTGTTTGCATCAAGGAGCCCTTGCAGAATCTGCTGCTTAATCTGGCGTTTGCTCTCTTCTTCGCTGGTATCTTTAAGCGCACTCCAGATTCTCTCGATCATGGCATCAGCGCCGCCCTCTTCGATGCCCTGTTTTTCGGCAAGCGCATCATCGACAGGAGGCAGTTTACGCTGACGAACTTCTTTGATCTTACATTTAAAAACAGCATCTTTACCGGCAAGCTTATCTTCATGGTAATCTTCAGGGAAGGTGACCTGCACATCTTTCTCTTCGTTTGCCTGAATGCCAACAAGCTGCTCTTCAAAGCCAGGGATAAATTTACCTGCACCAAGATCGAGAAGATGATCTTCAGCGGTTCCCCCTTCAAAAGCTTCGCCATCAACGGTGCCAGCGAAGTCCATAAGAATTCGGTCACCATTTTCTGCACCATACGCTTCCCTGTTCTCATACTCTGCGAAGGATTCTCTTACCTTGAGCAGAACACGATCCACATCATCCTGTTTTACTTCTGCCGTTTTCCTTGTTAAGGTGAGGTCGCGATAGCCTTGGGGGGCGATGGTGGGAAAAATCTGCAATGCCGCACGATAGCTGTAGGGTTTACCACGGCGAACGGTGCCAGGCTGAGTGATCTCTGGCGTTGCAACAGGACGTAACTTTTCTGTAGCCAGGGCGTCGGCAAAGGTTTCACGTACCAGTTTTTCGCCGATATCAGAGTTTAGATGGTCACGGTAGCGTTTTTCAATCAGTCTTGCAGGAACCTTTCCCGGACGGAAGCCGGGCATGCGAACATTTCCAGCCAGTCTCTTTAGCTCCTGATCAAGCATTTTTGTAACGCGGTCAGCAGGAATCGTAATCTCTACGATCCGGTCAAAGGTGCCATTCTCTTCAACAGTGACTTCCATAAGATTTCAAGCTTTCACAAAAAAGTTGTTAATCACCCCATTGCGCTCAAAGAATTAAAATCTGGTGCGAAAGGGGGGAGTCGAACCCCCACGCCAAAGGCACTGGATCCTAAATCCAGCGCGTCTACCAGTTCCGCCACTTTCGCATGAGAGATTTTAAGCGCAAAAAAAACAGAGGTGTAGCGTCGCCTTAACAAAGGCTTACATACTATACTTGGTTGAGGCGCTCTCTTCACAACGCTCTTAAAGAGAGGATATTTGCACTGAAGAGAAAGGCCGGAGAGCGATTAAAGACAAAAAAAAACCGGTTTCTCTTAAACAAGAGCGAACCGGACCAGCATATAATAGATGGGGCGAACGACGAGATTTGAACTCGCGACCACTGGAGCCACAATCCAGGGCTCTACCAACTGAGCTACGTCCGCCATAAAAAGTTAATCAATACCCATATAAGAGAAGCTGATCCAGGTTCAAACAGTACAGATTCATTATGACGCCAAAGATAGAAAATATTTTATTTAATAAGCGTTTAAATTAAAAAAGCCTGCTCAGAGGATAACGAACTCCATGCTGTTTTGCAAACTTTATTTTTTAAAAAAAAATGCCTATTTTATAAAATTTTTAAAAGCAGCTTTTAAATATGATTTTAGATTAAAAGTGCTTTCTATCTGGCGCGCCCGGCAGGACTTGAACCTGCAACCTTCGGCTTAGAAGGCCGTTGCTCTATCCGGTTGAGCTACGGGCGCAAAGCCTGAAATGGTCGGGGTGAGAGGATTCGAACCTCCGGCCCTCGGCTCCCAAAGCCGATGCGCTACCAGGCTGCGCTACACCCCGAAAATAAGCGACAAACAAAAAGATTTTTCAAAATTCCGCTTCATTGTTGAAGCGAAAGTCACTATAAACCAGAAGCGTTACACAAACAAGAAAAAAATTTCTTTTTTCTCACTTTGTTGCTACCGATCTTTTTGGAGAATGAAAAAAACGTAGCCATATTGATCTTTATAACGGCGAAACAGTTCATACTCCTTTTTAGTCGCAGAGATCACCTGTTCCAGTGAAGAGCCTTTTTTAACCGTCGGTTGCAGTTGTGCCAACCGTTCGATCAAAGGATCATAATAGCTCTGCCACCACGCCTCTGAGGGGAGAACTTCTGAATCCAGATAGTGGTATCCCAACGTTTCAGCCAGAGCGATATGACCATTGATCAAACGCATTTCAGGATGGTTTTCTCTCCAGAAATTTAGGGCTTCAGAGGAGGGATTCTCACTTAACCAGCAACATTCAGAGAAAATAAGCAATCCTTTTGAGGTGAGAAGGGGGTGCCAGGATTTTAGGGCCTTCTCTACACCTACAGCATAAGCTGCACCTTCAGACCAAATCAGATGACAGCGCTCTGCATCCATTCCAGATTGGCTCATATCGGCCACAATCGGCGTGATTGATGCGGGATGATCTTTTAATCGATGTTTTAGCTCATTGATGAAGACCGCGCTAAAATCGATGGCGATCACCTCACTTTTTAGTTGCTCTGCCAGCAGAAAGGCGCTGTGTCCATTACCGCAACCCATATCGGCAACAATACTACCCGCGGGGATTTGATCGGCAAAACGTTGCAGAATATCAAGCGTCAGTGCATCTGAGCCTGGTCCTTTACGCGGCAAGCCCTCATGAATGTAGATTAGCGCTTCAATAATGGATTTCTCCATATTTGTCTCCCTTACCCTGTTTTTCAAGCTTCCAAGAAAAAAAGCCTGATCCTAAAAACAGGGCCAGGCTTTTTAAAATTAAAAGCGTAACTTCTAGCGTTTGGATAAGAAGATTACATATCTTTCATTGTCAACTTAATCCGTCCTTGACGGTCAATGTCGAGCACTTTGACCTTCACCTCATCGCCTTCACGGACCACATCTGTAACCCGCTGAACACGTCGATTGGATAGTTGGGAGATATGCACCAAGCCATCACGCTTAGGTAGGATATTAACAAAAGCACCAAAGTCTGTGATCCGCACAACACGGCCTGTGTAGATCTGGCCTTTCTCTACTTCAGCAACAATCTGCTTGACCAGTTCGGCGGCCGCCATGGCGTTTTCGGCATCCAAAGAGGCAATTTTAACTGTACCATCATCATCGAGATCGATTTGACAGCCGGTCTCCTCGGTGATGCTACGAATCACCTTACCGCCTGGTCCGATCACATCGCGGATCTTCTCAGGGTTAATGCTGAAGGAGACGATGCGTGGTGCGTAAGGGGACATATCTGCACGCGGCTCAGGAATGCAGCGACGCATCTCTTCGAGAATTTTAATCCGGCCATCCCGTGCTTGTCTTAGCGCCACCGCAAGGATATCTCGGTGGATACCGGTAATTTTGATATCCATCTGCAAAGCGGTGATGCCTGTGTGGTTTCCTGCCACCTTAAAGTCCATATCTCCAAGATGATCTTCATCACCTAAGATATCGGTGAGAATCGCAAAACGATCCTCCTCCTTGATCAAGCCCATGGCGATCCCTGCCACAGGTGAGGAGATTGGAATACCCGCATCCATCAGCGCCAGAACCGAACCACACACCGTGGCCATGGAGGAGGAGCCGTTGGATTCAGTCACTTCGGAGACCACGCGAACGGTGTAGCAGAAGTCTTCCTTACTGGGGAGAATGGGCGCTAAAGAGCGGCTGGCTAAGCGTCCATGGCCGATCTCCCGGCGTTTTGGTGGACCAATGCGACCGGTTTCACCCACGCAGTAGGGGGGGAAGGTGTAGTTCAGGTAGAAGTTCTCCCGCCGTTCACCATCCATATCTTCGACGATCTGCTCATCACGCCCTGTGCCTAAGGTGATCGCTACTAACGCCTGGGTTTCACCCCTTGTGAAGAGCGATGTACCATGAACCCGGGGCAGTATTCCCACATCGCACCTTATGGGGCGAACATCGGTGAGATTACGGCCATCAATGCGCTGTCCAGAACTCAACACCAGATCACGCACATATTCCGCTTCCAGTGACTTAAAGAGTTCAGAAACCTCTTTTTGACGCAACTCAGGATCAATATCGGGCTCTTCTTCGGTGGGGGCAAACGCCTCTTCGGCCTGCATGCGTACCGCACTAAGCGCCTGATTGCGGGCCATTTTGCACTCTTTGGCGTAGCCCTCTTTAATTTGATCTAAGAAGCGTTCGCGGATTTGATCTCTCAACGCTTCATCGGTTTCATGCTTTTCAAAGGGTATGGTCGGTTTACCGCACACCTCTACCAACTCATGAATCAGTTGGATCACAGGTTGGAACCCTTTAAAGCCAAACATGATCGCATCGATCATCTCTTCATCGGAGAGGAAGTTGGCTTCCGCTTCCACCATGGTGACGGCATCGGCGGTTCCTGCAACAATCAGATCAAGTTTACTCTGTGCCAAAGCCTCTAGTGAGGGATTAAGCACAAATTCGCCATCAATGAGACCAACGCGTGCACCCGCAATAGGCCCATCAAAGGGGAGCCCTGCAATGGAGAGTGCTGCTGAAGCACCGACCATGGCGGGAATATCTGGGGTGTAGAGTTGGTCGTAAGAGATAACTGTTGCGATCACCTGGGTATCATTTCGGAAACCCTTCGGGAACAGTGGTCGAATGGGACGATCAATCAGTCGAGAGGTGAGAATTTCCCGATCTGAGGGCCGGGTTTCTCGTTTAATAAAGCCGCCGGGAATACGACCGGCCGCCCAGCTTTTTTCTTGATAGTGGACACCCAAGGGGAAAAAATCGGTTCCAGGACGCGCTTTTTTTTCTGCTGTTGCTGTAACCAGCACCATGGTGTCGCCATATTCCACCAGCACGGAGCCGTCTGCCTGACGCGCAATGCGTCCGCTTTCCAGGGTAATTTTTGTAGGTCCGAATGAAACGCTCTTTCGGTGGATCGTGAACATAAAAATCTTTCTCCAAAGAGAGGATAAGAGGATCTCTCTATTTATTTCCGCAAGTTCAGCCGTTTAATCAAATCTTGATAGCGTGCTTGATTTTCCTGTCGCACATAGTTCAGCAGGCGCCGCCGCTGTCCCACCATTTTAAGCAGACCACGGCGGGAGTGGTGGTCTTTTTGGTTATCTTTCAGATGGACAGAGAGGTTATTAATGCGTGTGGTCAACAGAGCAACTTGAACCTCTGGAGAGCCTGTATCTCCCTCTTTTAAGGCATAGGCCTTAATCACTTCCTGCTTCTGTTCGGGACTAATCGACATCTTAGATACTCCTTTATATAAAATATATTCATGATCAACAAAAAAAGCATATTCTTAAGAATCAATCAGAAAAAGAATACACCTCTTATAAATTAAGTGTGGAATCCTAAACGGTATTGCGTAAAAGCTTGCTTTAATCGTTCAAATGATTAAAGACTCTTTTCGGACGACAGGTACGCAACATACCGGAATCCCTATCTTCCAATCGGCCTAGGGCAAAAAAGTGGCGCTGTTCTGTCATCAGGCGAACCAGTCCTGAAGGAACCCCAACAGCTTCTGTCAGCACCTGTTGGCCTTGCCGTATACGGAGTTTCTCCTCTTCCGATAGCATCAGAACCGGGATGTCGTCCAGTACCTGATCAATAGGAAAGAGAAAGTTTTGCAGAGATTCACCCTCTGCGGATGCATGCTGTAGCTGTTCTAAAGAGACCATATCTTCTTTAGAGAACCCCAGCGTTTTAATTCGTTCTAAGCGCACAAGGTGGGCACCACAGGAGAGTTTTCGCCCCAGATCTCGTGCTAAAGCGCGCATATAACTCCCTTTACTGCAGGAGACTTCCAGTTCAGCCAAGCCTTCATGAAAATCGTAGGCGCGCAGTTTAATTTTGTGGATACAGATCTTTCGCGGTGCCAAGGTTACCGACTCACCACGTCGCGCCAGTGTGTGGGCGCGCACGCCATTCACATGGATTGCAGAAAAAGCCGGCGGAACCTGTTCGATCTCTCCTGTAAATTGAGGGATAACTTCCTTGAGCGCATGAATCTCAGGATAAATATCACTCTGCCAAACCGGTCCTCCAGTCAGATCGCCGCTATCGGTCTCCATACCAAAGCGCAGATGACAGATATAGCGTTTATCCCCTTCAAGAACAAAAGAGAGGGTTTTTGTTGCTTCACCAAAGCCGATTGGCAGGAGTCCCTCACAAAAAGGGTCGAGTGTGCCACCATGTCCGGCTTTTGCGGCTTTAAAAATACGTCGGACCTTCTCCACCGCCTGCATGGAGGTTATGCCACGCGGTTTATTCAGGGCGAACCATCCATGGATATTTTTACCCCGTCGTCGCCGTCTTCTCACTTGATCTGTTTTCCTTAACGATCATTTTTTTTCAGGGGGAATATCGAGCGTATCTAAAATGCGCTCAATCTCCTCATGGTATTGTGCGGAGTTATCCAGTTTAAAACGCAGATTCGGTGTGCGACGCATGCGGATTCTTTTTCCTAACTGGTTACGGATATATCCTGAAGCACGTACAAGTGCTGCCAGAGAGCTTTCCGCATCGCCATGCATCACGGAGACCGAGATTTCAGCATACTGCAAATCTCGACTCAGTTTGATCTCTGTGATGGTGATCATGCCGTCCAATCCGGAGTCGCTGATCATTCCCCGATTCAGCATCCAGGAGATCTCTCTTTGGATGCTTGCTTTAAGCCGATCTGCACGAATGCTCATTACAGCACCTCTATATGAAAATCGACAACAACACCTAACCCGGTCTGGTCAACAAAATCGACGATTTTATGCAACCGGCTCTGGAGGTTTGGTGCGCTGTTTCCTACCAAGGAGAAACCCAGTCCAGCACTTTGGCAGTAGTCATGTTGATCGACTTCCGCCGCTGAGGAGAAAAACTTTTTCCGTGTCTGGTGAAGAATGCGCTTCACCAGACCCCGTTTCTCTTTCAAGCTCTGCACGCCTGGCAGATCGATATAGAGTTGCAAAACGCCCACGCGCACAATCAACTCTCCATACTTTTGAGATCTATTTTTTTAAGGTTAAAGTCAGCCACCGATGGTCTGTTTAACCGCCTCTTTGATATAGACCTCCATTGTATCACCTGCCTTAATATCATTAAAGCGTTCTAAGCTGATACCACACTCCATGCCTTCACGGACCTCTTTGGCATCTTCTTTAAAGCGTTTTAAGGCCAGGATGTCACCATCAAAGATGACGACCTGATCGCGTAGCAGACGTGCGCGCGCTTCGCGGCGTACGGTGCCCTCTGTAACCAGACAGCCTGCCACATTACCAATCTTTGCAATGCGGAAGACCTCACGAACAACCGTATTACCAAGAACGGTTTCACGGTAAGTTGGGTTGAGTCGGCCCTCCATGGCCATGGTGATATCATTAATCAGATCATAGATCACATTATAGAACCGCAACTCAACTTTTTCACGGCGGGAGAGTTCGCGTGCTTTGGCATCGGCGCGCACATTAAATCCAAGCACAAAGGCGTCGGAGGCAATCGCCATCATCACATCCGATTCATTGATGCCACCAACGGCTTTATGGATGACATTCACGCGGATTTCATCGTGGGTGATCTTTTGCAGTGCATCGGCTACGGCTTCAATGGAGCCGCGCACATCCCCTTTTAAGACCACTTTTAGCTCAGCCACTTCGCCCTGCTGGACTTGATCAAAGATATCATCCAGTTTGGTGGGGACACGGCGGCTTAGTTCATGCTCTTTTGATTTATTCTGTCTGAAGAGGGCAATGCCTTTGGCGCGGCGTTCATCCTCGGTGACCACCAGTTCATCACCGGCTTCTGGTACACCAGAGAGACCGATTACCTCGACTGGCGTTGAGGGGCCAGCCTCTTTAACTTGTTGGCCATGATCGTTAATCAGCAGGCGAACACGTCCCCACTGATCACCAACCACAAAGATATCTCCCACCTTAAGGGTTCCGCTGCGCACCAAGCATGTGGCCACAGCACCACGGCCGCGATCCAGTTTGGCCTCAATGATCACACCGCGAGCGCGTTTATCTGCATTGGCTTGGAGATTCATCATCTCTGATTGAAGCAGGATCATCTCTTCAAGTTCTTCGATACCATCCCCTGTTTTTGCAGAGACATTAACAAAGATCACCTCACCACCCCAGGATTCAGGAATGAGATCATGCTCTGAGAGTTGCTGCATAATTTTATCGGGGTTGGCATCCGGGCGGTCAATCTTATTGATTGCCACCATCATCGTTACACCGGCCTCTTTGGCGTGGTTGATCGCCTCTAAGGTTTGCGGCATCACACCATCATCGGCGGCCACCACCAGAATGACGATATCTGTCACCATGGCACCGCGATAGCGCATCGCGGTAAATGCGGCATGGCCGGGGGTATCGAGGAAGGTTAAACGGTCACCGCTGGAGAGCTTAACCTGATAAGCGCCGATATGCTGCGTAATGCCACCATGCTCCCGGGAGGTGATATCTGTCTTGCGGATGGCATCTAGGAGAGAGGTTTTACCATGATCCACATGGCCCATCACGGTGACCACCGGAGAGCGTGCGGAGAGATCTTTCTCCAGATCTTCTTGATCTGCCAGTTCCTCCTGGATTCTGCTCTCTTCAGAAATCAGTTTGGCTTTGTGGCCCATCTCTTCAACGATTAATACCGCAGTATCCTGATCCAGGGGTTGGTTGATGGTCATCATCATCCCCTGTTTCAGCAACGATTTAATCACCTCAGACGCCTTAACCGCCATTCTTGAGGCCAGTTCACCCACGGTGATGGTATCGGGCACAATCACATCGCGCACAATCGGTGCGGGAGGTGGCATTGGCTCGGCTTTCTTCTCCGCGGTCCCACGACGGCGTCCACGGCGACCGCCACCGCCACCTTCATTACCAAAACGGCCACCACGACCGGAACGCTGGCCGCCGCCGCGTCCTTGAGGCGGGCCATCTTCGTTATAGTTACCGCCACCACGCCGCTTACGACGGGAACGGCCTGAACGTGAAGGCGCTTCGCGCTGTTGTTCATTGCCGGAAGGTTGTGCGGCGGCTTCATTCTCTCCACCACGCCGTCTCTTTTTAGAGGGCGCGGCGTTTTCAGAAGCGGCGGCCTCAGCACCTTTCCTTGGTGGACGACCTGCTCTTTTCTCTTCCTGTTCTGGTCGGGAGCGTTGTGCTCCTGGGCGTTTTTTAGGCGCTTTTTTATTTTTAGGCTTGCTGGTTTTTTCCTCTTCCAGAGCCTTTAAACGCTTCTCTTCTAAGCGTTTTTGTTCGCGCAATTGTTCGATCTGAGAGAGTCTTTTCGCCATCAGATCTTCTGTTTTTTGTCGGACCAACTCATTGCGCTGTGAAGCGGTTAGTTTTTTACGGCGGCGGCGGCGGCGGCCAGAACCCTCGCCACTCTCCTCACCTTTCTCTCCCTTATCATCCTTTGCAGGAGGTGTAGCACTCTCTTCTGCTTTTTTCTCTTCTCTCTTTGCAGGGGCCTCTTTTTGTGCGGCCTCTTTTTTCTTTTTGCCGGATCCTGGCTCTTTTTTTGAAGGCTTTTTCGCCTCTTTTGGCTCAGGAGTCGCTGTCTTTTC
This sequence comes from Magnetococcales bacterium HHB-1, assembly GCA_052043475.1. Taxonomy (GTDB): domain Bacteria; phylum Pseudomonadota; class Magnetococcia; order Magnetococcales; family JBQGBW01; genus JBQGBW01. The sequence goes on along the minus strand of JBQGBW010000032.1, from coordinate 21,918 downwards.
AGCCTTCTCTTTTGCAGGAGCGCGACGCTTCTTCGATTTTTGTGCGGCACTCTGTTTGCCAGGCTCTGACCTCTTCTCCTCAGTTACAGGTTCAGAAGCTTCTTCGCTGGCTTTTTGGGGAGGCTTTTTTTCAGTATCCACAGGTTTGGCGTCTTGTTCAGGCGTTTTTTTGCCTTTCGTTGCGCTCTTCTCTGTTTCAGCAGGACGTGGCGCGGCACTTTGCGGTTTTTTTTGCGCGGATTTCTTAGGGGTAGAGCGCTCAGTCTTCTCAGACTTTTTCTCAGGAGGTGTTTTTTTAGCGGCATCGGGCTTTTCTCCCGAACTTTGACCCGCATTACGATGCGACTCAGAAGGCTCTTTTTTGCGCAATGACTTTGCAACGGCTGCCGGCGCTTTCTTTACCTCTTCAGGTTTCTCTTGAGGTGCCACAGGTTCTGTCGCTGCACTGTGCTCGACCTGTTCCTGTCCACCGGCATGCACCACCTCTTCGGCGGCTGCTTTTTCAGCGGCTTCCTGGGCGATTTTCTTTTCAGATGCACTGAGCGATTCAGAGCCGTTTTTTGCCTGAACAAACTTTTTCTTTCGCCGAACTTCCACCACCACACTTTTCGTGCGTCCAGAGGAGAAATTCTGTTTGATGGATCCGCCTTCCACTGTTTTTTTCAGAACGATCTGCCGGGGGGCTTTCAGACGGATTCTACCGCCCCCTTCCTGGCCTTTCTTAGGATTACTCAAAACTTCCCCGCCGTCAAATTCACCAGTTTATTGATTAAAAAAATCTAGAAAAAAAAGCCGCCATCGAAGACCATCGGCCTCCAGGCGTCGAACCTGTCCTTTTCCTGTCACCGAAAGAAGGGCCACAGGCCCTCGTCCAAGTGCTGCACCAAGCTGTTGTTGGTTGAGTAGTTCCAGGGGACTTTCCAGTTCAAATTTATGGACCAAACCGCGTATTTTCTTTCGCATATTCAAAGAGGTATCAGAAGCTAGAAGAAGACGTGTTGTCTTCCCTCTCTCCAGAGATTCTGAGATCGCGCGAAAACCGATTTGGAGCGCACCACTGCGTCGTGCCAGTCCAATACTATCGACAAGACGGTTAAACAGCCCTTTTTCAATTCGGGCATGCCAATCGTCCAGTGTTGGTGGAGAGAAAGAGGCTTTAGCCAGTGCTCTCAGCGGCGATTTTTTGGGGTTTGCCAAAATCGCAAGCGCTGAGGGTGTGGGTAAGGCATAGATCCCTCGACCAGGAAGGCGTCCCGTTAGATCTTCCACAGGTCGGCCTTCAGAATCAACCACAAATCGTATCAACTGTTTTTTAGGATAGCGCTCTCGACTGACGATACAGGTTCGTAGAGGGCTTTTTTTAAGATTTTTGGGTTTGTTCTCCTGATTCTCAGGCTGATTTTTGGAGCGTTTAGCATCAGAGTGTATCGTACGCTTATGGTGTTGGTCTCTGTTTTGAGAATCAACCCCTTGAGTGCGCCGATCTGTTTGTGGTTTACGGCTTCGTTTTCTCTTCAGCCTCTTGTTGCTCTTCACCATCATCCTCGTCGTCAAACCATCCAGCGGCATGTCTGGCCATCAGGATCAACGTTTCTGCATCTTTGCGTTCCAACCGCCCTTCGGTGTACTCTTCCAGTTCATCTGTGGAGAGGTCGGCCAGATCATCCAGGCTGCGCACCCCTTTTTCACCGAGCATAATCAGGAGTTCATCGGGTACGCCTTCCATCTCGATCAACCGACTGTCGATCTCCAGATCCTCTTTTTTCTGCTCATTATCCATCGCCAGTTGCAACAGATGATCACGGGCCCGACTGCGCAACTCCTGACTGATCTCTTCATCGAAGCCATCAATGCTGGAGAGTTCCTCTAGAGGAACATAAGCCACCTCTTCGATATCCGTGAAACCCTCTTCTACCAGGGCTGCAGCCACCTCTTCGTCCAGATCCAGCGCCTCCATAAAGGTGATCACGCGCTGCTTAAACTCTTCTGAACGGTGGTCGGTCTCCTCTTGTTCGGTGATAATATCGATGCGCCATTCGGTGAGTTCTGTTGCCAGACGGACATTTTGACCGCGACGTCCGATGGCTAGCGAGAGTTGCGCCTCCTCGACAACCACCTTGATGTTCTGTTCGTCTTCATCAAGGATCACCTTGCTCACTTCAGCAGGTGCCATTGCATTACAGACATAGACCGCTGCATCTGGAGACCACTCAATGATATCAATGCGCTCGCCCATGAGTTCTGTGACCACAGCCTGAACCCGTGCACCGCGAATACCGACGCAGGCGCCCACAGGATCGATAAAGGAGTCATGGGAGAATACGGCCATTTTGCTCCGGTGACCAGGATCGCGGGCAACGCCCTTGATCTCGACTAAGCCATCGTAGATCTCAGGAACCTCCATCTCAAAGAGTTTGGCCAGCATCTGTGGGTGAACTCTGGAGAGCAGGATCTGTGGCCCTCGACTCACATCGCGGACATCGTAGATATAAGCTCTGATGCGATCACCAGGGTGAAAACGTTCCCTGGGAAGCAGTTGATCATAAGGGAGAAAAGCCCCTGTCCGTCCTAGATCGACATAGACATTATTGCGTTCGACCCGTTTGACCAGACCATTGACCAGACTTCCCTTACGGTCAATATACTCTTCATAGATTCTTTTGCGCTCGGCATCGCGCACCTTCTGCACGATAACCTGTTTGGCGGTCTGTGCAGCAATGCGGCCAAATTCGATGGTTGGCAGACTCTGCATCACATAGTCGCCAATTTTTGCATCAGGATTAAACCTTAAGGCGTCCTCAAAACGGATATGGATGTCAGCATCTTCAAAGATCTGATCATCTTCATCGTCATCATCCGCATCGTCGATATCTTTGCGGACTTCCAGCAGTTGGTAGAGTTTAAACTCACCGGACTTTGGATCAAACCGTGCTTGAATATTCTTATGGTTACCATGTCGGCGTCGGGAGGCTGTTTGAATAGCGATCTCCATCGCCTCAATCACCACTTTCCGATCAATGCCTTTTTCCCGCGCAAGCTGATCCGCGATCTGTAAAATTTCCGAAGACATAATTCAGACATACTCCGGTGAAGTCAAAAGTCGATGTCCAGATGCGCCTTACGTACAAGGTGCATAGGAATGTCCACACAACCATAGTTCGGTGTATCCATCTGAATAACCCCGTCCTCGTTAAGTCCTTTTAAAGTACCGCGAAACCGCCGTTCCGAAACAGGCTTTTCGCGTCCCTTTTCTTTTTTAATCACATCCAACGCTTCGAGGGTTCGAATGACCGCCAGCTTACCTGTAAAACGATGATAATCCTCCGTTTTTATCAGGGGACGGCAGACACCAGGGGAGGAGACCTCCAGACGATAGCGATCACGAACCACATTATGCACATCCATAAGCCCTGAAAGGCGATCACTTACCGCAGCGCAATCTGCCAGTCCTACAGGGGGGCCGTCAAGATCTTTCTTCTCCACAGAGATACGCAAAAGCGCTGTTTTCCCCCCGTGCAGGTACTCAACCTGAACCACTCCACACGCCTCGGCTGACGCGGCTTCTTCAGCCAACGGCAACACCAGTTCTTCAACCCGTGACATCGCTAATCCACATAAGATTAAAAGCGTTCGATAAAATTTAAATTAGAAATCTTTTAAAAAATTTCAAAAAGAAGATATAAAATTTCAAAAAGAAGATATAAAAAAAAGCCGGCTCTGCCGACTCCGTTTTACAGACTCCAACCCTAAATAGAGTTGAGCGCAAATTCAGTAGATCTTATATTAATCATTTTTTTCCCCTTTGCAAGGAGAAAGTTCCAAGAAATGATAAACTCTATAAAACCTCTTTCATTGTGTGCAGGAGAGCAGACGCAATATATGTTGAAAACGTTCCCCTGCCTGCCCCATACTGTTGAGCAGTTGATCATCAAGCAGTTCTTCTTCCAGTGACGCTTCTTCTTCTGCCATCCGACTTGAAGGGCCATAGCCTAAACGGCGTACCGTATGCTGAAGACGATCCGCCAAAAAGATTGAAATTGCCCGAAAAAAACGCGCTGCAAAAGCGGTATCAAGGCGCAATTTTTCATCCAGGTTTTGCCGGCTGATCTCTAAAATGGTGGTGGTACTCAAAGCGCTCACCGATGCCACCGGCCGGGATTGATTGACAAAGGAGATCTCGCCTAACATCTCTCCTGCCTCCAGGGTGGCGATCTCATGGCCGCCAGAGACCTCAACAGACATTTTACCTGCTAAGATAATAAACAGTGCGGTAATGGGCTCGCCCTCCTCAATCAACCGCTCCCCTGCAAGGATCTGCCGTTTCTGACCTGTCTGAGCCAACCACTCCGCATCTTCATCATTGAGTTGACCAAGAATCATCAATGCTTTACGCATAAAACCGTTCTCCTTTAAATGATCTTAAAATACCATGCTTTGATTCTTTGAGATGAATAAACATTAGAGCAACTGCCGCTTTGCAAACCGGGCAAAATAGCCTTTTTTCTGCATCAGTGCATCATAATTACCGCTCTCCACAACCCGGCCCTGCTCTAAAAAAATAATTCGATCCACATGACGAATTGTACTCAATCGATGGGCAATCACCAACCGGGTGATCCCCAGTTCAGCCAGAGTATGGGTAATGATCGATTGTGTGACATTATCCAATGCACTGGTGGCTTCATCGAGAAGAATAATCTTTGGGCGTTTCGCCAGGGCACGCGCCAGCGTTAATCGTTGTCGCTGCCCCCCAGAGAGGGTTTTTGCGCCATCCATCAACATGGTATGCATACCCATAGGCATCGCCTCAATATCCTGATCTAAGCCAACCAGACGCGCAACATGCCAAGCCTCTTTCAGTGTGATCGGGGTGACCCCTGCAATATTCTGATAGATGGAGCCCGCCATAATGCCTTCATGCTGCAATACCACACCGATCTGACGCCTTACAGCCTCAGGATCTAATACACCTAAAGGTAGGCCATCGTAGAGCACTTCGCCCTGTTCTGGTTGCTCAAAACCAGAAAGAATGCGCAGTATGGTCGATTTGCCACTGCCCGAAGCGCCTGTTAACGCAATATAACCTCCTGCCCTGATTGCAAAAGAGATATCCTGTAGAACCAGAGGGCTTCGCTCATGATAGCGAAAGGAGACCTGCGAAAACGCAAGGTGTCCTATCAGCGTTCCTGGATCGCGTACCCCTTCTGCACGTTCTGGTGAGGTGGTGAGAATTGGTTTTGCACGCTCCAATAGGGGGATGACCGCCAAGGCGCGTGTAATCGAAAGTGCCGCTCCGGTCAACCCCGCAAAAAGTTGCCCAAATGCGGTATTAAATGCCAGAAAGTCCGCCGCTGAAAAGGGCGTTTTTGCATTAGCCTTAAGTAGAGGAACCACCATTGCGTAGAGAATCAGTGTGACCACTGTGGGAAAAAATGCCTGAAACACCTCCTGCCTGTTGGCATAGCGCTGTCCGGCCACCCGCATCTGTTTTTGTTTGGCGAATTTTTGTGACCAGATCGCAAATGCGCGCTGTTCGGCCGCGGCCACCCGCAGTTTATTGATATGGCTCACCAGTTGAATGACCAGCCCTTGAACCTTCCCTCGCTGCCTGGCATGTCTTCTTTCATGGGTCAGCTGTTTTATGCCAAAAAATAGCGTTAGAAGCATCGAGAGCAGTGCTAACAGTGCGGCAACCCAGGCCAGCGTGGTGCTGTAGTAGAACATCAACCCCAAACTGAACAGCGAAAAAATGGCGCTCAACAGAGTCGAGATTACGGTTGAGGTTAACATGCGTCTAGCGGCTTGAATCCCCATAACCCGCTCGGCCAGATCACCCGATGTAAAGCGTTTAAAAAAAGCCACTGGAAGCCGCAACAGTCGATCATATAGCGCCGCCTGGAGTGTTTGATCGGTGGCGGTTTCGATGCGTAGCAGCGCAATATTCTCCACCAGCGTGAAACCGGCTGAAGAGAGGGAGGCCAGGACCAACGCTCCTGCCAGCAATAGAAGTTGTTCGGCATCTGCATTGGGAATGGCCATACCAAAAACCATCCCGGTGATGATCGGTATGAGCAGAGCGAGAGCCCCTACTGCTGCGCCCATGGAGAAAAGCCGGATCAGATCCGGTTGGGTTCTCTGAAAAGCAAAACGGATGATCTGGCGCAGCTTAGGCTTGGTATCAGGGAGTGCCGGATAGAGTTGCCAGGCGGTGGGCGTGAGTTGCTCCAGATCATCCTGCTTTAACAGGCGTGTCTGGCCTTTTTGGGGATCAAAGAGTGACCAGCGCCCCTTTGCATCTGGAATCAGAGCCACCGCAATATCCGATTGCAACCGTCCAATCAGCACATGACTGGCCCGTTTATACCAATCATCACGCAGTAGAATTCGACGACTTTTAACCCCAGCACCATTGAGCATATGCATCATTATGGTCTGGTGTTCGCGTAGATCCTGCCCGGTTTCTGAGAGCGATGGACGCGCTTTCACCATTCGAGGCGAAGCGTGATACCCTAAAGCCTGCAAGGCCACCCGACAAACCGCCTCTAAACAGGCATTTGGTGTCTGTTCTGCTACGGGCTTTGAAATAATCTCTTTTGCCTGGTGCGATTGAACCACATGCATCAATGCAGCCAAACCATCATGGGTCAATCTTTGTCCCTGTTGTTGGCGTTGAAGCATCTTTTCTGCGATCTGCGCTTCATGGCGATAGATGCCTCTTTTCATCATGGTCATGGCATAATGATGAAAAGGGGGGAGTATATCTTTTAGAGCCAATGATGCAAGCAGTTGTTCTGTGGTTTGAAAGGTCAGCGTGCAGGTTTGATCCACAGAGATCCAGGTCTGATCGGTTAGCGGTGTAATGGGTAGTGGTGTTTCCGTATTGCCTAACAGATGAACCTCTGCTTCGCTCTGAGGTATCCATCGTGGTGTACGCGATCTTCCCTTAAGCGACTCTTCTGGGTGAAGTGTGATCTCTGCCTCGGTTGCGATGACCGCTTCTGAGGGGGGAGGATAATATGAACCTAAACTTTCTGAGAGGTGATTAATCCAGGGCTCAACCCATTCAATCAGTTCAAGGTTTGAGAGGTTTTTAAAAAATTGCTGTAGGGGAATTTTAATCAGGACGCTCTTTGGCAGGGCACTGGCGAACAGGGTTATTTTACTATCCTGATCATTATCCTGAGGAGCGTTGGTCATGCCAAAAAGAGCTTGGTTCTCTTCGATGGTTGCAATAGGGTGGTGCCGTCGCGGTGTGGCCTGTTGCTCATCCTGACCCTCTTCATCAACCACGGCAAACAGTGTTACCGATCCACTGCGTACCAGCCATACTGAGGGTTCATGGATTGAAAAGGGGAGATCCGGTGCTTGTGTGCAGGATTCTAAGTTATATTCTAAAAGAGGATCTTCAACAGAGGCACTCATCATTCCGTGCTCCTACCGACCAGACTGGCATACACACCGCTCTCTTGCAGCAAGGTATCATGGGTTCCCCGTTCAACAGCCTTTCCTTTGTCCAGCACAATAATCTCATGCGCATCACGAATCGCACTTAGGCGGTGAGAAATAATTAAGGTGGCACAGCCACGGCGGCGCAACTGATGGTCAATGCGCTGCTCTGTAATTGGGTCTAAGGCGGATGTGGCTTCATCCAGCACCAGTAGCGATGGGTTATTTACTAAAGCGCGGGCAATCTCCAATCGTTGGCATTGTCCACCGCTAAAATTAACCCCTCCCTCTGTCACCATGCTCTCCAGGGCCCCGGGGCGTGCCATCACTTCATCATAAATTGCCGCATCTTTAAGCGCCTGAACCAACTGTGCTTCTGAGGGGGTGCTATCCCAGAGGGTCAGGTTATCACGGATGGAACCTTCAAATAGAAAGATCTCTTGACCCACATAAGCCACACCGTCGGCAAAAACTTCTGTAGGAAGGGTCGCTAAAGGTTGATGATCGAGAAGGATCTCTCCTGACCAGGGGGTGTGTAAACCACAGAGTAGGCGGCCGATGGTGCTTTTCCCACTGCCTGACCGTCCCACCAGAGCGATGCGTTGCCCAGGGTTTAGACGCAGTGAAAAATTTTCAATGAGTGGTGGCTCCAGCGGTTGATAACCAAAGGCGATATTTTTAATCTCAACCTGGCCCTGTAGTGGGGATGCTGGTTTATCCAGCAGGCAGGGCGCTGGTGGTGTCGGATATCGGTAGAGATCCGCCAGTCGGGTCAGGTCGCCACGGATGATCTGTAGATCCCCCGCAAACGAAGCCAGTGCTTGAATGGGTTGGGTAAAACTGGCGGCTAAGGTTTGAAAGGCCACCAGCATACCGATGGTCATCTCGCCCTCTAGAATACGCAATCCACCAACGCCTAAAATAACCGCCATGGTTAGCAGATTGGTAAAATGTCCCACCGACTGCACGGTGGCATTGAGCCTTCCTATGCGTTGCTGCACCAACAGCGTGTTGGCTTGAAATCCCGCCCATCGATAAAATGCATCCGACTCGGCACCGTTGGCTTTCAGTGTCTCGATTGCATGGATCGAGCCCACCGTTGCGGAGACCATTTTGCCTTGCTCGTTGAGCAGGTGGTGGCTCAACGCTTCCCGCTTTTTAGCTGTAAAGCGTAACAGAAGAAAGTTACTTCCTCCCAGGGCAAGCGCCAACAGGGTGAGTTCCACATTAAATAGCGCCATTACCATTCCATAGAAAAGAACCGATGTCAGATTAAACAGGGTGGTGGCCAACTCTCCTGATAATAGATTGGCGACCCGGTCATTGGCCAGAACGCGGTTGGCCAGTTCTCCCACATGGCGTTGGGCAAAAAATTCGGCAGGAAGTTTTAATAGATGATTGAAGTAACGGCCGCTTAGAGTGATGGCCAGTTTGCTCTCCAGACGAAGAAGATAGCGCTGTTGCAGAGCGGTTAATAGAGCCCGGATCAACGCGGTTACACCAAGCCCAATCAGTAGTGGAATCAGCCAGCGATTTTGCTCTCCAATGAGAATATCATCGATAAAAACTTTGCTAAGTGCTGGAAGCATGAGGCCGGGAACCACCAGCAGCAGGCTGGCCAGTCCCACATAAGCCATTCCTGAGCGTGCATGATGAAGGTGGCGATGAAGATGTTTCCATAGGCGAGGTGGTGAACCCTCTCTCTTGAAGTGCTTCTCCTTTGTAAAGGTGAGCACAACGCCTGTAAAACTCTGTTCGAACTCCTGTAGAGAGACTAAACGATGTCCTGAGGCGGGATCGTTCAAGGAAATTTTATCTCCTTGCTTACCATTAAAAACCACAAAATGATTAAAGTTCCAGTGAATGATGGCAGGTGCTACCGCAGTTTCCAGTAGGCGCTGGGTTGATTGTCTGAAACCACGTGCGTTTAATCCATAACGCCTTGCGGCTTTGAGTAGATTCAGCGCATTGGCACCATCACGTGAGACCCCACAGAGGACGCGCAACTCCTCTAATGGAATCCAACAGCCATGATAAGCCAGAATCATCGCCAGTGAGGCGGCACCACACTCCGCGGCCTCCATCTGGAGAATCACTGGTGTTCGATTCCAAAAACGGCAGGGGCTTGAGAACCAGCGTTTCATCACCAGTTGATCCCGGAAAGTTTTCTTAACATGGGCAGAGCAAGGGTTATCGGTGCCTGTTTACGCACAACAATTTCTGTCTCCACAGTCACGCCACTGGTTAATGGATTATCCGGACCATCGCCTGTGGTCCAGCGATAACCGCTCACATTCTGATGATCCGGTTCCAGTGCCAGACGTGCAATATAGGGCGGACCCTGCTTAGAGAACCACGCAATGAGGGCTTCATTATGAATGGCTGTGCGAATGCCCTGGGATGTTGCAGGAAAATCAGAGATCTCAATCACCTCTCCTGACAGCGAACCAAACTCCTCTCTTTTTACCGTATCCGGTGTAATGCGTGCTGACATTCCCGCCTTCACCCTTCGCCCCATGGCAGTAGGTAGAAAAGCGACCGCCTCAATCCGTTTCCCCTGGCTTTCGATGGTGATTACAGGATCGCCTTTTTTAAGTAGACTGTTTTTTGCCGTACGGATTTCGATCACTACTCCTGATACTGGTGCTGTAATGGCGGTATGTTCAGAGAGCTTTTGTTGCTGCTCTTTAAGGGTTCTTCGTGTTTGGTTTACCTTCTGGCGAAGCTGTTCTAAGGTACGGTCCCGTTCACCTTTCCATTCAATCTCTTCATTTTCAAGCCGAAGTTGTTGGGTGGTGGTCTCGGCATTTTTCTGGCGCGCTTCGCTCAGTTTAACTTTAATTTTCTCTAACTGGCGTGATGCCATAAACCCTTTTTTAACCAGTGCGGTGGACTGCTTAAGCTCTTTTTTTAGATGCACAATGCGTCGGCTGGACTCCTGCTGAATTTTTTTCAGGGCACTCTGGCGTTGGGCCAGATTACGCAGACGCAACGCATGATCTTTCTGATAATATTTTTCAACCCGCATCAGTTCATCAGCCTGCTCTTTAAGTGTCTCCTGGGTATGCTGGGTTTGTTGTTGGAGTTCTGTCTGTCGAATGGTTGCTACCACCTGTCCTTGTTCAACATTTTGTCGTCGTTTCACCTTCAGATGATCCAGAGTACCCGCCGCAGGTGCGGTGGCATCTACCATATAGCCGCCCCACTTAACCAGAATCCCTTTTCCCTGAACATGGGTTGGTATTGAGCCTAAGATACTCCAGGCGATAATGGCGGTGAGAATCAGAGCCAGAACCAACAGTGCAAGCCACCCTTTAGGGTCGGTTGTGGTGACCAGATAATCCAATTGCTCCGGTGATGCCAGTCGCTCCAGCGCTTCTTTACGAAATATCTGGTTATTCTGTTTTCTGGCCATGGATATTTTTTGGTTTTTCTTAAAACGGGTTTTTATGAGAAGAACGCTTCTAATCTACTTTCATTGTAAAAATACAGCATTCAAATCTTAAGTTAAACAGTTTCGGTTGCGTGAGGACAGGTTTGCATAAGCACATGCGTAGAACGGATCGCTTTGGTTAGGTTGATGCGATAGAGAAGATCACATTTTGGATCTTCTCGCCCTAGATCGCCATAGGTTTGATAGGCGATGGCACGGCATCCGCCAGCACAGGTTAAGACCCATTCACAGGAACGGCATGCCTTGATCTCATGCGCGGGTACACAGATTTTTCTCTCTTTAACACGTTGGAGGATGGATGGAATGTTATCGTGTTGAAGGTTTCCCAACAGAAGTTCATCCTGGCGCAGCATATGGCAGGGAAAGATATCGCCATTCCAGTCTACATTAAAAACCGCGTGCGCCACACCACAGATGGGTCGTAAGAGCGGGGTTTTGTTGCACTCAATTTGTGCTTGGATCTGTTTTAGATCCACAGCGGCGCTGAGATCGTAGAGTGCACGGAAGAGTGTCTCTTCATCAATCTGAATATGTGAGGAGGGGGCATGGGCCAGTGTGGCACAGGAGTTGGCTTTCATCTGGCCACCATGTTGCTGTGCAAAATCTGCGATCTGTGGCAGTTCATGGTGGTTATCCTGATGAATGGTTGGTGCCACAATAAAGGGGAGTTTATATTTTCCCAGCATACGGATCGCTGCCATGGTTTTTGCGTGGTGGCGACGCGTCAGGTTATGAACCTTTTCACTGAAGCCATCCAGGCTTACCTGAACGGTATGCAGACGTTTGGCTTCAGCCAGACGTTTAATGACGTTTTGATCCAACAGGATGCCATTGGTTAACAGAGCAAAGGGGAGTTGATAATTCTGGATCATATCCAGGATTTTAAAAAATCCTGGATGCATCAAGGGTTCTCCTCCGGTAATGAGAACCAGACAATCTGGATTAAACTGTTTCATTTTATGTAGAAACAGATCGGCATGCTCTAATGAGATATCGGTTTTCTTCTCCTGCTCACCCTGATAACAGTATGGGCAGGCGGCATTGCAGCGTCTTGTAATTGTAAAATAGACCCCTCTCCAGGGTTCATCTGGAGGAATTTGTGAGATTTCTTCTGTGAACCATCCCCCATGGTAGAGTTTTGCCACAAGCCGCTTTGCGGACTGCTCAGCCTGTGCCTGGTTGAGTCCTAACTTTAAAAAATAGTCCTGCACCGCATGATTTTTATCATGCTTCCAGAGTGTGAGAACAATTAACTCAAGATCATCAAAGAGGCCATGCGCACCCTGCTGTGAATTAAAAACAAGATGGTTCCCACAGAGTTGTGCCCCCAACTCTGCACGTATTTCAGGATCGATTTTTTCTTTAAGAAGCGTTTTTATATCTTTAACAACAAAGTCCATGGTGCGCCTTTTAAAGATTAAAAGCCTGTTTTTTTGAATATGAAATTAAAACTCAGATACGATACTATTGATGTGATACACCTCACATTCTTAAATAAACAGGCTCAAATGACCAAAAGCGTGATCTAAGTTAGCCGCCGTATCCGCCATTGTTGGTGCAGCCAAAGAAGAGCGCGCCGATCTCAATGCAGATGGCATGAATCGCCCCGCCACTTACCGTGGCCAGTTCTTTTTCAGAGAGTTCACCCTCTGCACTCTCCTGAGGAATGACGGTGGCTTTCATATCGGTGGTATCGATCCCTTTCTTTTTAAGAAAAGCGAGGGGGTCTTTGCTCATTTCTGCGCGTTCTGCTTCATCAGCGAGAGCGGTTTGCACAATTTGTTGCAGTTTGTTTTTAAGCTCTTCACTCAGCTCTTTCTGTTCTTGGGCCATCAGGAACACTCCTTCAATCAAGTTGAAGCCGCATTGGGCATGGAAACTCTATGATAATATAAAGTGGTCAACTTATAGAAATTAAAAAAATATATTTTTGTAATTAGGCGCTACGGTTATCAATATGCGTGTTTTATGAAAAAAATATCTATATCACAATCATCAGGCTCTGGCATAAAAGTGATGAAGAAAGGGCATTCAACTTGAAGTCAATCGCTTTTTTATGAAGCGTTTTGTTTGGAGGATCCGCTCTTGCGCTTTATTGATGATCTGTTCACAATTAAACGTGGATTTTTGCAGAGACTTAAAATTGATCTGGTGAAAATTAAGGATTATACATTATGGCTTATCATGAAGGAGAGCAGTTGGATATTCAACAGCTTATATCTTTGGTTGCATCTGAGCCGATGCTCCCGCTAGGGACATATATCTCTTCGACTCTGGATAATGGGCTTCATCTGGGGGCGCTCTATATCCAAGCTTTGGAGCGGATTGAGAAAAACAGTCTGGTGGAGGTGTTTGAGGATCGACAGTATGGAAAACCTGTAAATCATGAGCAGGCTTATGTGATGACCTCACTTTTTGGTTTGGCTCAGGTCTCCATTCCTAAAGATCATTGTGGCTGGATTGTGATCAATACACCGGTGGGAAATATTGACTGATGCTCAAGAGGGGATTGCTGTTTACAGCCATTATCTGGCTGCTTGGGAGTGCGGTTCTATACTACTACCATCTGGCGGTGCTCCACCATGTGGGACAGCAGGAGCAGCGCTACTTAAGAAAGCGCGCCGAAGATCTTGGGGCGAGGCTTGACTTTTGGTTCTCAGCGCGTTTAGAGCAGAGCAAAATGTTGGCGAGAAACTCTGAGGTGCGGCGCTTTATGATGGCTAAAGGGGGAATTCAGGATAGCTATTACCATACCGCCCGTTTAGCCTTAGAGTCGGTGAAGGCTTCAAATCCTTTAGTTGCCGCCGTTCAGCTCTGGAGTGCAGAAAGGCGTCCGATTGCCTGGGTTAAGCGTCGTCTTCTTCTGCAACTGCCCTGGCAAAAACAGCGCATTCCTACCCACGCTTTGCAGCAGGATGGTATTGCCCCGCTCCGTTTTGATCGCTCTAAAAAGCCCTGGTTGCTCTTCTATGCACCGATTTTAGGCATGGATGGCTCCACGGTGGGGATCGCCTCCATAACCTTTGATGCACAGATCATCGCTTCAATGATCCAGCGTGATGGTGGAGAACAAGCCTTTATTGTGAATAGCGATGGTGTTGTTTTCTTCGATTCCCAGCAAAAAAAGAGCTTCCAGAGCCTCTCCCGCCTCTCCAAGCCAAGAGCTGAAAATCTATTGAAACGCCACACGCTCCCGGTTAAACAGATCAATGCCCTCGCCTTAACCCCTCTGGCGCGCACTTTAGTGGATGCCTCAGCAGGCGACTTGCGGTTTTATCACCATGACGAAAAAGAGAGCTGGCTGGTTGGATTTGCGCCCCTTAAACAGATGCCCTGGCGCGTTTTTGTGCTGAAACCAGAGCGATTGGTGCTTAAGCCGCTGCAATCCCTCTTTAATCCGGTTATCCAGTTGGGAAGCCTCTTTCTTTTTCTCTTTATGATGATCGGTTATCGCAAGCTATCTTGTTAATTTATAATGGGAATCTTTGCGCGTGAATCATCGCCTTTCAGACGATTACAATCAAAACGATTTTCTTGAGAAAATGGTGAGGCTTTAGGCCATCGTAAATAAATGGGTACGATTTTAATCTCTTGTCTTTTGACCGAAAAGACGTTAAAACCTTTCTATGTCTATTTAGAGATCTGCAAATGCTCTTGCAGATTGCTCTAAAATATCTTCCGCACGATGGCCTGCCAAAACCTCTTAAATCTCTATAGAGTTTTCCCAGCCCACCGTTACACACCTCGCGCTCACGCCTCTTAAAGAATCACATGCCCCTCTCTTTATTGAAAGATGGTGATGTTCTTCAAAGCGGATCTCTTATAAGTACGCTTTGCGATAAACTTTTGTTTTGGCGCGGTTGAAACAGGTTACAAAAAAGATGACAGATCGTTCCACAGCCTTACCCCCTTTGCCGCCGCTGACGATTGGTGAACATACGCTTTCGGTTCCTATTATCCAGGGGGGAATGGGTGTGCGTGTCTCTGCAAATAATCTGGCTGCCGCTGTGGGTAACGAAGGAGGCATGGGGGTGATCGCTACGGTCGCACTCTCTCTAGCCTCAAAATACTATAAAAAAGCCAAAGATTATTATCAGGCCAACCGCATGGCTTTAGCGGATGAGCTGATTATGGCGCGTGAGAAGAGCCCTAAAGGGATTATCGGCACCAACTGCATGGTGGCGATCCGTGACTTTGAAGATATGGTGCGCACCTCAGTGGAGCATGGCGCACAGGTGATTATCTCTGGTGCAGGGCT
The DNA here is from genome assembly GCA_052043475.1 of Magnetococcales bacterium HHB-1. Lineage (GTDB taxonomy): Bacteria > Pseudomonadota > Magnetococcia > Magnetococcales > JBQGBW01 > JBQGBW01. Next base: position 6,760 of record JBQGBW010000032.1, on the reverse strand, counting down.
CCCCTTAAGACTCCCTGAATTTGCTGCCGCCAATCCCAAAACCGCACTGGTGCCTATTGTCTCCTCTGTGCGTGCCGCCATGCTGATTGCAAAACGGTGGTGGCGTCTCTATAAACGTCTCCCGGATGCGGTGGTTTTCGAAGACCCCAATACCGCCGGTGGCCATCTTGGTGCGGGACGCGATGAACTCTTCTCAGAAAAGTTTGGTATGGAGCAGGTTCTACCCGCCCTCGCAGAGTGGTCGCAAAAATCCTATAATGGGGAGATCCCGATTATCACAGCAGGGGGAATTTGGGATCGTAAGGATATTGATCACGCCTTTGATCTGGGGGCAAACGGTGTCCAGATGGCCAGTCGCTTTATCTGTACCCACGAGTGCGATGCCCACGATAACTTTAAACAAGCCTTTTTAAAACCAAATAAAGGCAATGTGGTGATTGTGGACTCTCCTGCTGGTCTTCCCGGCCGTGCATTGCATACGCAATTTACAAAAAAACTTTTTCAGGGCGAAGATGTCTTTGCAAAATGTTTCGCCTCCTGCCTGCACGCCTGTCGCTGTCGTGATGAAGAGGAGACCTTCTGTATTGCTCAGGCTCTCCACGAAGCGCAACAGGGAAATCTGGAGAATGGTTTGGTCTTTACTGGCAGTAACGCCAATCGCCACGACCGCATTGTTCATGTGCGAGATATCTTCAACGAGATCCTTGGCCGCAACTAAAGTTTATCACTCTAAAACGTTATAAAATATACAGTCTATAAAAAAAAGACGCGACCTTTAGGTTATCGCGTCTTTTTTTTGTTAAGCGTCAAGCGCTGGCAATGGGAAAAACGGTTTTCTCTTCAGAGATTACGCGATTTAGCTTACCACTCTGAAACCCCTCCAGATCAAGAGAGACATAGAGAAACCCCCAGGATTTAAAAGCCTCTACCAGTGCCTCTCGCTCTTTGAGCAGGGTGGCAATGTTTTCTGGTGATATCTCAATGCGTGCGGTATCTGCTTGTTTTCTTACGCGTACCTGAACAATGCCTAACGCTTTGATATAGCGCTCACCCTGCTCAACCATGCGTAAGGCTTCCGATTCGATGCGCTCACCATAAGGGATGCGTGAGGAGAGACAGGGGGATGCAGGGCGGTCCCAGGTGGGTAGTCCTCTCTCTTTGGAGAGTTGCCGAATCTCCTCTTTGTTGAGGCTTGCGGCGATGAGGGGGCTTGAGACCTTAAACTTGGCTTTTGCCTGCAATCCAGGTCGATAATCGCCGGTATCATCCGCATTGTTGCCATCAACGACAGCATTAAAGTTAAGCTCTTTGGCCATTTCAGTCAGTCGGCCATAGAGATCGCTCTTGCAGTGATAACAGCGGTTTTCATCGTTCTTAAGAAAATTTTCATTATCAAATTCACCGCTTGAGGTAAATTGATGGTTTGCGCTCCTCTCCTCAACAATCCTTTTAACCATATCGATATCATCTTGAGGGGTGGAGGCGGAGGTGGTGGTGACCGCTAAGTAGTTGATATCTGCCTCCTGGACGGCCGCGAGGAGAAATGTACTGTCTACCCCCCCAGAGAAGGCCACCAAAACGCTCTTAAGTGATCGAATATAATCAATAAGGTTTTGATATTTCTTTTGGAGGTCGGCTTTTGAGGTGATCTTCTGATTGTCCATAAAATATTAAAGTGTGTCTTTATCAATAAGGGGTGTAGGTAGACGCTGAATTGAATCAGGCGTTGCGGGATTCAAAATTAAGAGATATCCCATTATACTACCAGATGATCTTCGGATATGAGAACTATTTTTTTTCCATATTTTGCTTGTTTTGCCTTCCCTTTAGGGAGAGAAAAAGCTAAAATAGTTCCGAGGGTGTTTCTTTTTAATCGCTGGGAAAATTGAAACAGGCATTTAAAAAGTTGATTACATAAAATAAAGGATTTTGCATTGTGAAAGTCCATCTGGATCTCTCTTCGGGTATGGCTGGGGATATGTTCTTGGCTGCTTGTTTGGACCTTGGTCTGGAACTTCAACCACTTATCCAATCGCTTCAAACTCTGCCTCTGCCTGAGTGGTCGTTGGAACCTCTCCAAGATAAGCGCGGGGGTATTGCTGGAACACGACTGGACTTTAAGCTCCCCGATGAAAAAGCCCACCGGCACCTCTCCACCATTCGTAAAATTATCGATGAATCGACACTTCTTCCGCCAGTCAAAGAGGGGGCTCTGGCGATCTTTACGATTCTGGCTGAGGCTGAGGGGGCGGTGCATGGTATCTCGCCAGAGAAGGTGCACTTCCACGAAGTGGGCGCAATGGATGCCATCCTGGATATCTGTGGCGCCGCTTATGCCATCGATAAACTTGAGATCAATGCGGTGACCGCAACGCCTCCTGTGGTGGGCAGTGGTACGGTCTCCTGTGCCCATGGCGTGATGCCGGTTCCGACACCAGCCACCGCTGAAATCTTACGGAAACATCAGATTCCGGTACAGCCCGATACCGTTCAAGGAGAGATGCTCACACCCACAGGGGCGGCTATCCTTGCTTATCTCTCTCCCCGTTTTGGCTCCCCTGAACTCACCCAGATCGATCATATCGGTTTTGGTCTGGGTACACGAAAAATCCCTGGACGTGCCAACGCCTTAAGGATTCTCTCCCAGAAGGAGAGTTCTGAGAAGGAATTGCTACAGGGCTTTCAACGTGACCGGGTCTCGATCTTAACCACCCATATTGATGATATGAACCCCGAATGGTTTGGGCCGCTTTGGGATATCCTCTTCGATGAGGGCGTGCTCGATCTGGCGCTTATTCCTATGCAGATGAAAAAAGGACGGCCCGCTTCACGTCTGGAGGTGATCTGTCCCCCAGATAAGGAAGATCATATTGCTCAACTGGTATTGACCCATACCACCGCATTAGGTCTTCGCATCCGTCAATCGGACCGCTTAATCCTGACACGACAGAAAAATACCGTGGAGACGCCCTGGGGTAAGGTGACCGTTGTGGAGGCTGGTGGCATTCCTCGCATTGAGCACGATGATCTGGCAGATATCGCTCGAATGCAGAACTGGTCTATTTTGGAAGCAGAGCGCCGTATTCGCCCCTTTGTGCAAAATCCTTTCTAAATAAACGTTTAACTGAACTGATTCTATGAAAAATGTAAGGAGGTGTCTTTTTTAGATGCCTCCTTTTTTGTGTTTTTAGGGCTTGTATTCTCTTTTTTATGCTTGTCTGGGGTGTTTGACTTATTTATACATCTTTTTGATATATTTAATTTCTGTTGTATGCTGGACTATCTGTTGCGATAAAAAATAAAAATATCCTTGTTCGTTGCGGATCAAAGCCCGTTTTTGATTGAAAAAAAGTTTGTTTGGAATTATCATATGTATATGTGGTAAATCTAATGAGTTTATCTGCGCATAGAGTAATTTAATCGCTTTTGTGGAAATTTAGAAAACGCGCTTTTTGTTTTAACCTCTTTCAGGAAGTAAAAGGGCCTCTGCGTTTATGGCTATTCACTCCCCCTTTTCCAATGACCCGGCCTCTTTAAACGTGCCTTTATCCATTCCAGTGCGAGGACAGAATTCGATCACTGTGCCTGGTGGAGATATGCTTTTGCGCGCAGAGTTCAGCCGTCAGGGGGAGCATCTTCTCATTAAACCTGATATAGATGTATTATCTCGACCTGTTCTTCTGGAGGACTATTTCTCTGAAGCGCAGCCGCCAGATCTTTTAACACAATCCGGTGCCAATCTGACTGCCGATCTGGTTGCGCGTCTGGCAGGATCTGTTGCACCAGCGCTCTATGCGGGGCCTGCTTCTGGTTCTTCAGCTGTGGGAACGGTGGATTCACTTTCAGGAAAGGTTGAGATTACACGGGCGAGTGGTGAGAAGATTATTGCAATAAAAGGCATGGCGATCAAAGAAGGGGATGTGATCAAGAGTGCTGATGATGGCAAGGTGGGCTTAGTCTTTGCCGATGATTCGACCTTTGCTCTGGGTAAGAATGGTCGGATGGTGGTTGAGGAGCTCTCTTTTGATCCTGGTGCGAAGACAGGAAGTATGACGCATAACGTTGTGCAGGGTGTCTTCTCTTTCCACAGTGGAAAAATTGCCTCTTTTGGGGCGGATGCCATGAAGGTGAAAACACCTGTGGCTGTGATCGGTGTGCGTGGAACTTCGGTAGCAGGTACGGCGGCGGCTGAAGGCAGTGAAAACAAGATTGCTCTGTTAGAGTCTCCTGATGGCCATGTTGGCGCGGTTACGGTCTCCAACGCATCGGGGCAGGTTGTTCATATTAATCAGGCTAATCAACAGATTACGGTGACAAGCTCTTTTCAGGCTCCCTCTCAGCCCGTGACGGTTTCAACAGCTCAGATTAATAACACTTATAGCGATGTAATCAGTAGCTTGCCCGTGACTAATTTCCAGACGAGTGGTGCGGTGGCACAGAGGAATGATGCTGGGGGTGCGGAAGAAGATGCGGCCGAAGAGGGGGCGGCGGAAGAAGATGCGGCCGAAGAGGGGGCGGCGGAAGAAGATGCGGCCGAAGAGGGGGCGGCGGAAGAAGATGCGGCCGAAGAGGGGGCGGCGGAAGAAGATGCGGCGGAAGAAGATGCGGCCGAAGAGGGGGCGGCGGAAGAAGGCGCTGCGGAAGAAGGTGCAGCCGAAGAGGGTGCTGCGGAAGAAGGCGCTGCGGAAGAGGGTGCGGCCGAAGAGGGCGCTGCGGAAGAAGGTGCGGCCGAAGAGGGCGCTGCGGAAGAAGGTGCGGCCGAAGAAGGAGGCGCAGAGCAGGGTGCAGCCGAAGAGGGCGCTGCGGAAGAAGGTGCGGCCGAAGAAGGAGGCGCAGAGCAGGGTGCAGCCGAAGAGGGCGCTGCGGAAGAAGGTGCAGCCGAAGAGGGCGCTGCGGAAGAAGGTGCGGCCGAAGAAGGAGGCGCAGAGCAGGGTGTAGCCGAAGAGGGAGGTGCAGAGCAGGGTGTAGCCGAAGAGGGAGGTGCAGAACAAGGTGGTGCAGCCGAAGAGGGAGGTGCAGAACAAGGTGGTGTAGCCGAAGAGGGAGGTGCAGAGCAGGGTTCCGCCGAAGAAGGCGTTGCAGAAGAAGGTGGTGCAGAGCAGGGTGCCGCCGAAGAAGGTGGTGCGGCTGAACAGGAAAATGTTGGGGCTTTACAGGGTGGTAGTTCTGGAGATGAAGGTGGTACTACAGAAGAGGCTGCACCAGAAGGGAGTGTCGCTGAAGGTGTAACGGAGAGCCGTTCTGGGGAGAGTGGTGAGTCTGAAGCGCAGCAAGTGGAACAAGCTGAGGAGAAAAATGTAGGAACGGGTTCGACTGATGGTGGAGCGACCAGTTCTGAGGCGACAGATGTTCAAGGTGAAGCGTCTCAAGAGCGTGGTGCGAATACAGCATCTGCAGATAGTGGTGATACTGGAAGTGCAACAGAAAGTGCTGGTGAGGAGAATACTTCGACATCACCAGAGAGTGGTGGTGCGGGGGAGAGTGAGACTCAAACGGCTTCTACGACGGCGCAGTCGCAAGAATCTCAACAGACACAGGCTCAGGAGACGCAGCAGTCGCAACCCCAGGAACCCCAGCAGGCTCAGGAGACGCAGCAGCAGACACAGGCTCAGGAGGCTCAGCAAACGCAGCAGACCCAAACCCAAGAAACCCAGCAGGCTCAAACGCAGCAGACCCAAGAAACCCAGCAGGCTCAAACGCAGCAGACCCAAGAAACCCAGCAGGCTCAAACGCAGCAGACCCAAACCCAAGAAACCCAGCAGGCTCAAACGCAGCAGACCCAAGAAACCCAGCAGGCTCAAACGCAGCAGACTCAAACCCAGGAAACCCAGCAGACCCAAACCCAAGAAACCCAGCAGGCTCAAACGCAGCAGGCATCAATACAGCAGACCTGGACGCAAACCCAGCAAACGTTAGTTCAGCAGGCTTCGACGCAAACCCAGCAAACATTAGAGCAGCAGACGCCAATTGTGCAGACAGTGGCGAGTTCTAGCAGTTCTCTTGGAGATAGTGATGGGAATGCAACGGAGACTTCAGTCAATATTGTGCCTACAGTCAGCGCATTTTCTACTTCTGGATATGAAGACACGACCATTGTTTTTACAAAGCAGAAGTTTGTTGATGCTTTTAAAAGTGGTGATGGTGGAACGCTTCAGAAAGTTCAATTCACATCTCTTCCCGCAGGTGGCACGCTTTTAATCGGTAAAAATAAGGTGGCAGAAGGGCAAGAGGTTAGTGCTGGCCAGCTTAATCGTCTTCGTTTTGAGCCAGAGCAGAACTTTAATGGTGAGGTAAGCTTCTCCTGGAGAGGTTCTGATGGTCAGTCTTACTCTAATAGTCCGGCAACAGTTAAGTTGAGTCTTGCTGCGGTTAATGATGTCGCTGTCTTAGGAAGTGGTGGTAACACCTTAAATATCACAGAGAATGATACCACCGCAGCGATCAATAGCAGCCTGACTTTGAGTGATGTTGATGATACGGATATCAGTTCAGCAGCGGTAAGCATCGGTACGGGGTTTGTGAGTGGTGAGGATGAGTTGACCTTCACAGATACAGGCAATATCACGGGCTCTTATGATAGCGGCACAGGCGTTCTCACTTTAAGTGGTATCGATACGGTTGCTAACTATGAAGCGGCCTTAAGAACGGTTGGTTACATCAATAACAGTGAAAACCCCGATACCTCTAACCGGACGGTTTCATTTGTTGTCAATGATGGCACTGGAGAGAGTATCGCGATTGATAGCACTGTGGCGGTAGC
>JBQGBW010000031.1:0-43460 GCA_052043475.1 Magnetococcales bacterium HHB-1 | reverse complement strand
TTTGCTGTCTGGGGGAATGCCTAACCCTTTTAAGTAGATTACGCCAAGATTATGTTGTGAGGGCGCGACCCCCTGTTTGGCGGCGATTTGAAACCAGTGGGCGGCCTGAAGATAGTTCTTCTCGACACCTTGACCAGAAAAGTAGAGGGAGCCCAGATTATGGCTGGCTTTTGCATTCTTTTGTTCAGCAAGAAGGTGCAGAGTGCGCAGATACTCTTTTCCTAAGCGTTCCAGATCATTTTTTTCAGTGCGCGCTTCTTTCATGGCCTGTTCTTCTATTTTTTTACTCTGTTTGGTTTGATTAAAGTGATTTTTTTGTTGTGGTGGGAGTCTTAAGTTAATTCCTGTATCGGCTAAGGTGTGGGGTGGGAGCAGCAGTTTGACCTCTTCGATACGGTTAAAATTCACAGCGGGTCTAAGCATAATACGTTGAAACAGGCCCTGTTCTCCAGGGATAATCGAGACCACTCGACCTACGGTCAACCCTTTTGGAAAAACGCCCCCCATACCGGATGTGACAATGATATCATTTTTTTTGATATCAGTATCTTTGGCGGCAAAATCGAGGCGGAGCAGTGGACCATTGGTTCCTGCAGCAATGGCTTGGGCGCGGGAGCGTTGGGAGATTACCGGGACACGGGAGTTTAGATCAAGGAGAGAGAGGGCCAGCGCACTTTGATCAGAGACGCGGACCACACGGCCCATAAGCCCTTCAGAGACCACAATCGGGGTATCTTCGGTGATGCCTTCTTTGCGTCCTGTATCCAGGATAAAACTGTGTGAGAATGCTGAAGAAGAGGTGCCGACAATGCGTGTGGTCAGTTGGCGAAATGTGGGGCGCGAGGGCATGTTGAGCAGTTTTCTTAAGCGCCGGTTCTCTTGTCTGAGTTCTTCGATATAATTTTGGTTGGGTTTTGTCCGCTGGAGTTGTGCGGTGAGTTGTCGGTTTCGTTCTTCTAAGTATTTCAGGTTATCAAGGCGTTGCAACTGTTGGTGGAGTAGATTCCAGGGAGCGAGCAGAATATATTGAACGGGGCCCACCATATCCAGTAGGAATTCGTGCACCACTTTAGGCACCATACGGTGGTGTGATGACCGCATACTGAGTAGGAGCGTGAATGTCAGTGAGAGTAGAAAGAGTGCCGTAATATGGATACGGTACTGTCTTAGGAGTTCTCGAAGAAGATCCATGCTGTTACCGGTATAGCGATAATGGAGATTCAGCTACCGTTCGAGTTCAACGAGTGTTTTCATGATGTTATCCACATGATCCATCTCTTCGACCATGAGACCTGCACCTTTGATCACACAGAGTAGGGGGGATTCTGCGATAATAATGGGCAGTCCAGTCTCTTCGGCCAGTAGTTTATCGAGTCCACGCAGTTGTGCGCCACCACCGGTGAGTACGATACCGCGATCAACGATATCCGCAGCCAGTTCCGGGGGGGTCTGTTCCAGTGCGGTGCGTACGCCCTCAACGATGGCACTGATGGGATCGGCTAAGGCTTCGAGGACTTCGGGGTCGGAGATGACTTGATGTTTTGGTACGCCGTTAATCAGGTCGCGTCCTTTGATTTCGATCTCCATGCGCTCTTCTAAGGGGTGTGCCGAACCGATCTCGACTTTAATGTTTTCAGCGGTTCGATCCCCAATGAGCAGGGAGTATTTACGTTTGATATGGGAGACGATGGCCTGGTCCATTTTATCGCCGCCCACCCGGATCGATTGCCGGGAGGAGCTGGGGTAGACGATACCGCCTAAGGAGATGATGGCGATCTCTGTGGTACCGCCGCCGATATCGACGATCATCGAGCCGCTGGCCTCAGTAATAGGGAGTCCAGCACCCATTGCCGCGGCCATCGGTTCGGTGAGAAGATAGACATCTCTGGCACCAGCGCGGTCAGCGGATTCGCGGATGGCTTTGCGTTCGACGGGGGTTGCGCCGTGGGGTACACAGATAATAATGCGTGGTGAGTAGAAGCGTCGGCGTCGATGTACTTTCTGGATAAAGTACTGTAGCATGGTTGCGGTGACATTAAAGTCAGCGATGACGCCATCGTGCATGGGGCGGATTGCACGGATACGTTCGGGTGTTCGACCGATCATCTTTTTTGCGTCGTTACCCACAGCAAGCACTTTTTTCTCTCCCCGGCTGTTTTCACGGATGGCAACAACAGAAGGTTCAGAGAGTACAATCCCTTTTCCCCGCACATAAACCAGGGTATTGGCTGTTCCCAGGTCAATCGCCATGTCGTTGGAGAACAGACCGATTAACTTATTGATCATTTAATTATATTTCCTTTAGAGTCCGCCATTTTAATCTTTATTTAAAATCGAGCGAGAGCATCGGCATTTTTTTATCAGGAGAGCGTGTGGCATCTAACGATAATGTAAAAGACGAGTCTGTTCTCATGTTTTTTGGAGTGCAGGGAAATTATCATAAACGCCCTGGATGTTTCAATAGAAAAGCGGGGGCATCTTTTTAAAATGGATTCTTCTACCGAACCTATATTAAGATAACATAATTTGCTGTTCATGCCACTGTTTTAGGAATCGAGACGTGTCTCAATCGAAAAAAAAATTTGTTTTTGATCCCACGCTTTTGGAGCGGGAAGTTTCTGAGTTGTTAAAAGATGCTAAGCATGCGCCTTTTTCGGATGAGATGCGGCCAAAGTTGGTTGCGTTGTTCAAGCGTACCTTGGAGAAGGGGCAGAAACGGTTACGGCAGTATCATCTTCAGGGGGTATCGGGTAAATTTATTGTCTCTAAGCACAGTTTATTAATGGATCATGTGTTAATCCAGCTTTTTAATCTGACAAGGCTGCAACATGTGATCGATCATGAGAAAATTGATCGTTCTACAGTGTCTGAAGAGCGTAAGAAACCGGCGGGCATATCACGGCCAAAACCGCTTTTTCAGCGGCTTCGTGAAGCGATTCGCAGGCGTCGTGCACGCAATGCGGATAAACCGGGTCAGATCTGTTTGATTGCAACAGGAGGGTATGGCCGTCAGGAGTTAGCCCCTTTTTCAGATATTGACCTCCTATTTCTGTTTCCCAGTAAGCTCTCTGCTTCTTTGGGGTTACAGGTGGAGCGTATGCTCTATTTTTTGTGGGATCTTGGTCTGGATGTGGGGCATGCTGTAAGGAGTGTTGAGGAGTGTGTTGAGCAGGCGAAAGACTCCTTAGAGATTCGTACTGCGCTGTTGGAGTCCCGTCTTTTAGCGGGAGATGATGCACTCTATAAGCGTTATAAAAAGGTGCTCTCAACGCGGATTTTGCGTGATCCTGAACTCTTTTTAAAAGAGAAAATTGCTGAACAGGAGGAGCGTCGGGAGCGGTTTGGTAACTCGCTCTTTTATCTGGAGCCTAATATTAAAGAGAATCCTGGGGGCTTGAGGGATATTCACACCTTCTTCTGGATCTCAAAATACCGTTATCGTGTGGATAAGGTTAAGGAGTTGGTTAAAAGGGGGGTGTTAACCCGTGAGGAGTACCGTACCTTTATCCGTGCACGAAAGTTTCTCTGGCGGGTGCGTAATGCTTTGCACTATCAGACGGGCCGTCGGGAAGATCGTCTCACCTTCAGTCATCAACTCAATATTGCCAAAGAGTTTGAGTATCAGGATCGTGTGGGGGGCATGAAGGGGGTTGAGATCTTTATGCGCCGTTATTATCAGGCGGTGAAACAGGTGGGGAGTCTTTCGGATATTCTGCTGCAACAGTATCAGGCGGAGAACCGCGAAGATATTGGTAAAGATAGGGAATCTTTGGAGCGTGGTTTCTGTCTTTATCAGAATCAGGTCACCTTTTGTAAAATTGAGGCGTTTGCAGAGAATCCGATCAATATGATTCGCCTCTTTGAGATTGCCCAACGTTATAAAAAGATGATTCATCCCGAAGCGCTGAGGATGGTGACGCGCAATCTCAATCTGGTGAATCGTGATTTTCGTCGTCACTCTGAAGTGCGTGCGACTTTTCTTAAAATGCTCAATGGTACGCATGCGGTCGCGCAAGTGTTGCGTCGGATGAATACAACAGGATTTTTAGCGCGTCTGATTCCTGAGTTTGGTCGAATTACCGGGCAGACCCAGCATGATATGTTTCATATCTATACTGTGGATGAGCACTCAATCCTGGCGGTTGAGAATCTGCGTTTTATTAAAAAGGGTAAGTTGGCGAATGAATTGCCGATCTCAACTAAAGTGATCTCCAAACTGAATAACTCAGAAGTTCGTGTATTATATATTGCTGTTCTGTTGCATGATATCGCCAAGGGACGTGGTGGATTGCATGAGGTTAAAGGGGCCGAGATGGCGAAGCCGATCTGTATTCGGTTGGGATTGAGTCGGCAGGAGACCGATCTGGTGGTCTGGTTGGTGCGCTATCATCTAATTTTCTCCAGATCAGCATTTCGTCATGATGTCAATGATCCGCAAACAATCTATAAATTCACCAGCCAGGTTGATGATAAACAAAAGCTGGATCTTCTCCTTCTGCTGACGGTGGCGGATATTCGTGCGGTGGGGCCTGGAATCTGGAATCAGTGGAAAGCGTCTCTGTTGCGGCAGCTCTATTATAATGCGGAAGAGACCCTCAATAAGGGGCGTTTTGATCCTAATTTTGTGAAACAGCGGGCAGAAAAAAGGCAGGAGGCGTTTATTGAACGTCTGATAGAGACCCATCCTGCTGAGCGAAGCAGGCGTTATCTGGAGCGTTTTTATCCCGACTATCTGCTCAGTTATAAGGCTTCAGAGTTGGTGGAGCATTTTCTGGCCTTAGAGTTTCGGATCAATGAACCGCTGTCGATTATTTTTCATGCCAAACCGGAGTCCGATGCCACCAACCTGATGATCTATACCCAGGATCACCATGGTTTGATTGCAAGAATTTCTGGTGCACTGGCCAGTGAAGGGGTGAGCATTCTTTCGGCCAATGCCCATACCACCAAGGATGGTATGGTGCTGGATGTCTTTAAAATTCAGGATCAGCGCAATGATGCCATTGAATCACTACCACAACTCCAGCGTATCGAGAAGACTTTAAAAGCGGTTTTAACGTGTAAGAGTGACCCGGCCAGGCTTTTAAAACAGGCGGCACCCCGTATACGTAAACAGGATCATTTTAAGGTACCGACACAGATTGTTGTGGATAATGAATTCTCAACGATCTATACCGTGCTTGAGGTCACGGCACTGGATCGTATCGGTTTGCTCTATACCATCACCCAGGCATTGGAGAGTCTGGGGATTCAGATTCGCACGGCAAAAATTGCGACCTATGGCGAGCGGGCAGTGGATGTCTTCTATATCAAAGATCTGTTTGGTATGAAGCTCGATGAACGTAAAGTCGAACGGGTAAAACGTCTTTTAATCCAATCCATTGATGAACTGACAGAACAGCATCAGAGTGCAGCGGCTTAAATGGCCTCTTTGTGATGCGGTTGCTGTATCTTCAATGTATCGTGTCTTAAAATGGTGCCATAAAGATGATGATGGATGCAATCTGCGCGATTGTCATTCGATCTTGAATTTTTATGCAACCTTTGCATTAGCTTAGCTTTTTAGGGGAAGATCTTATGCGTTTACGTACAAAATCATTTTTCTGGGTTCTCTGTTTTTCTCTTATACTCTTTACTGGAGAGGCACTTCAGGCTTTTCCAGGTACGGGAAGTATCATTGATGATGGTGGAATGCGCTACTATGGCAAGTTGATTAAATGCTCCTATAAGGGCCGCTTTAAGAAGACCAAAACTGTGGAGTGTCAACTGCGTCTGGGGAATGACTCCTCTGGGGAGATGATGCAATTTTCTGCTGAAGATCGTCATTGGAGTAAACTCAATGGCTATGCGGGATGGCAGGTGATGGTTTTGTTACAGGATAAAAAAATTCGTTATGCTGAAACCGATCTCTCTTTAAGTCAGGTGACCGCGATTCATAATCCGCGTGGTGTAGGCGTGGGCAAACAACTCTGTGGTTCGTTGCGTGATCTTGAAGAGGGTTACTCCATCGGTTTTCGTTCGGCACTGCTGGTGGGATTGGAGAAAACGGATAAAGAGTTGTGGCAGGGCAAGGCTTTTATTGGTGGCTCAGGAAAGATGCCGTGGGAGATCCATTTTTCTACCAAACGGGATTGTGGTCAGAAGCTCGCCAAGTTGATGAAAAAAAGATGGGGTAAAGAGTTAATTATCTATTACCGTCAGGATGGTAAGGATGATGACTATGAGGTGGGGATGATCCGCGCACGCTTTGCAAAGAAGTAATGTTGTTTTGATCTCAATAAAGCTCCACATCAAAAAAACAGATGGTGTGGAGCTTGATTCAAGGAGATATCTTTAGATGAAGTGAACCATTCTTATGATTGGTTAAGAAAGGGGGTGGATATGGATAGTGATTATGTTGTTTTGATTTTGACTAAGATTTGACTTTTTTCTGATCGCAACGTAAGGTATGTTCATTAGGGTAGAAAGTTTTATATTTTTCAACCTGTTTTCAGCCATTATGGAACATCAAAGACAGATTTTAAGGTGACAATGAGCCGATCCCACCGTGATATCTCCTCTTTGGAGCTTTTATCCGAACACAATCCGATTGCGTTTATTGAAGAGTATATGCTTACGCAGGATTTGGAGTGTGAGCGTACCGATGAATTTGATCTTTGGGTGGATATCAAAGATCAGTGGGGAGATCAAAAACTCTGGGTAGTTTACCACGATGATTCCGAGTTTTTGCAGTTTAACTGCTACCTCAATCTGAAAATTCCTAAACGGTGTATTGCTTCTGTTGCGGAGACTATGCTCCATATGAATGAGCAACTCTGGTTAGGACATTTTGAGATCTGGTGGGAGGAGCGTGTGCCTCTGTTTCGGGTGGTCCATGCCCTGCGCGGTTCAGAGTTTTCTCCTGAACAGCTAGAAGATATTTTGGTCTCGATTGCCCAGGAGACCAACCGTTTTTATCCTGCACTCCAGTGGGTGATCTGGGGCGGCCGTCAACCAAAAGAGGCGGTGCGTGCCGCGCTGTTTGAGACCGAAGGCGAAGCTTAAAGGGAAGAAAATGTTGTTTGTTCTTCTTTTTTTATATTTAACACTATCTTTATGTTTATATGTGACTATAGCGCTGTCAAAATTATGTTATTTGTGGCGTCCGATGGTGTCGTGTCATTGTTCTGACAATCTCTTCTGATGATTTTAAAATAGATTATATCTCTTAAATAGCGGGTAGATCGGTTATGGTCTGTTATTTGCTTTCAGGTGGTATATGTTTCGATGAAACATTATTTTATCGACTTGGAAGGCAGACCATTTTTTTAGAATTTTAAAAGACGAATAGGGATGGTGAGGCAGAAGATCATGGCCAACGAAAGAGCAACATTGATGCAGAGTAAAAAACCGCTTTATCGGGCAGGGTTGAGTGCTTCGCGCGGGCCACTGCCTGAGGGTTATACGCTTCAGGGTTACCGGATTGGTTCTCTATTGAAAGCGGGACAGAGTGGTTTTACCTATCGTGGTATCGATATGGAACACAACCGCCAGGTTGTGATTAAAGAATTTTTTCCCACCCGCTGGTTGCAGCGTGGTCAAGATGGTCTGCCGCTTCCGCCAGATGATGCGTTAGCAGAACGGTGGATGGTGCGTCGTGAGCGTTTTTTAGCGCAGGGAAAAATTTTGGCTCGTTTAGATCATCCGGGTATTATGCCTTTAGATGATGTGATTGATGTGGAGCAGGCGGCATTTATTGTGAGCCGTTACTGTGATGGCCAGAGCTTGGCGTCAATACTGGATCAGGATACGTTTGTCGAGGATAAACAGTTACGGGCCTGGAGTTATGCATTGGCGGATATTCTGCACGATCTCCATGAGCAGAATATTTTGCATCGGGATATTAAGCCCAACAATATCTGTGTACGCCATGAGGATCAATCTTTGGTGCTATTGGATTTTGGCGCGGCAATTCATCTGACAGGAAAGCGTCTGGCGACGGTTGCACCGATGTTAACTTCAGGCTATGCCCCGATGGAGCAGTATGGTGATCGTGAGAGTCGGTTGGGACCATGGAGTGATCTCTATGCGTTGGGTGCGCTGCTTTACCGTGCCATGACCGGAATCACACCGCCTTCATCAGCACAGCGTTATCAGGCGATAAAGAAAGGATTAGACGATCCTCTGCGTGCGGTTCCAGAGGTGATGAAGGGGCGTTACTCTTTGGGATTGATCGATGCGGTCGAAGCGGCATTAGCGCTTTATCCTCATGATCGTCCTCAAAAAGTTTCGGAGTGGTTACAGCGGTTTGAGTCCTCAGTCGCAGCAAAACTCAGGGATCCTGTGCATCATCGTTCTGTTACCAAAGAGACGATGACGGTCCCTTCTAGTCCGTGTGAAACGCCTGTCTCTCTGGCGGATGAAGTGACTGAAGAGTGTACATCTGTGCATGTTTTTGAACCTGTAAAAGAGCAGATAAAAGAGAAAAAGCCATTGAAGCCACGGTTAAAAATTCGTCTGATGTCGCGGAAAAATCGGCGTAAGTTAAAGAAAACATTGCCAGAGTCTTCAATTATTGATCATCTGGTCCAGGAGTCAAAGCCGATTGTGGTGCATACCATGGTTAAGGCACAGGATGAAGAGGCGCCACTGTTACAGCATGCAGCGCAGTTTGAAGGTGTGGGTCCAGATGATGAAACCCTAGAAGAGTTTCCCATAGATGTGATCGATGCAGAGCAGATTTTAGCGCATGCCAAAGAGGAGGCGATGGAGGCGGAGGGTTCGGGTTCTTTCTGGAAACAGTTCCTATTTCGCCCGGTGGGTTTGAAGCCATCGTTGCTGACATTGAGTGCACTTTTTGGTTTGGGTATGGTTTTTCTGCAACCGCCTGAGGTGATGGGGGCATGGTTACGGACGGAGTCTGTGCATGAGACCCCTCTTTCGGTGACACAGAAATCGACTGTTGTGGTTAAGAGTCCTCAAGAGCAGGCGGCGGAGCGTCTGGCGTTAAATGAAGCGTTAGCGGGTATCCGGCCAGTTGATCCTCAGCCGATTGGACAGTTACGCCAGGCGGAGACGTTATTACAAAATGCCATGACGGTATTGAGTAAGGAGAAAAAAACACGGCCTTTGACCGATGCCGTGGTGGTTTCCTTAAGAAAATCGGCGGAGATGGGATTAGGTGCAGGGGCGTATCATTATGGTACCTTTATTGAGAAAGGAATCATTGAGGGTCCTAAAGCGGAGCATGCGCGGATAAAAGAGGTGGTTTACTGGCTTGAGAAAGCCGCGCAACAGGGTCATGCGGCTGCACAATATCGTTTGGGTTTGGCCTATGATGTGGGTGTGGGTCGTGCCAAGGATGATAAAAAAGCCTTTTTATGGTATGCCCGTGCAGCGCAGCAGGACGTGGTGCTGGCGATGTATAATCTGGGGCTGTTCTGGGAGCAGGGGCGTGGTTTATCCACAACCGACCGTAAAAAGGCGATGTTCTGGTTTGAGAAAGCGGCGGAGGCGGGTTTTGTTGATGCCCAGTCGGCTTTAGGGTTACGTATGGTTCAGGGTAAGGGCGGTCTTCTGGATGAAGGTGTAGAATGGTTGCGTCGGGCGGCCAAGCGAGGTCATGTAGAAGCGCAGTTAAATTTGGCGATTGTTCTGGAATCGGGGCAGGGTATCAAGCCCAATGCAAAAGAGGCGTTAAAGTGGTATCGGGCAGCAGCAGATAAGGGGGTTGCACGGGCACAACGTATCTTAGGGGATATGTTCTTCTTTGGTGAGGGTATGGGGCAGGATTTTACTGCGGCCCATCGCTGGTATCTTCGTGCTGCCAGTGGTAAGGATGCTGAGGCGCAGCGCCGTCTTGGCTTGATGTATCGTGATGGCTTGGGTGTGGGTAAGGATGCACGGCAGGCAGAGATGTGGTTTTTATCGGCAGCGCGGGCCAAAAACCCTGAGGCACAGTATAATTTGGGCGTGTTTTATCAGCGTGAGGGGAGTAAGAAAAAGGAGTGGCCCTTAGCGGTTGAGTGGTTGGAGAAGGCGGCAAAGCAGAATCATGGTGGTGCGCAGTGTGCTTTAGCACGGCTCTTTGAGGAGGGCCGGGGGATCAGAAAAGATACCACGACTGCGGTGGATTGGTATCGTCGGGCAGCAGCAAATGGAGATCGTGAGGCGCAGCATCGTTTGGGGATTCTTTTAGAGGCGAAGGCGAATCGTAAGGCGAATCGGGTGCAGGCGTTTGCCTGGTACAGTTTGGCGGCAGCGCAGGAGCATCCTGAATCTTTGCAGCGGTTGCGTAAGCTTCAGACGCGGATGACCACGAAGGGTTTAGCGCAGGGGCGGAAGTTGGCGCGGCGTCTGGCGGTAAGGGTGCGTTCGGGATGGTCCACGGAAGGGTAGTTTTCAAGATTATCCCTGAAATAAACTGGTTTTTCTTAAGGTTGTTCTGTTTATTGTGGAGTCCCTGTTACGCTGAGATTATTGCTAAGAAAGCATCCACAATATCTGGATCAAATTGGTAGCCTCGCTCCTTTTTGATCAATACGATGGCCTCTTGTTGTTGTCGCGCGGGGCGATATGGTCTGGGTGCTGTGATCGCCGTATAGGCATCAAGAACAGCCATGATACGGGCGGCAAGGGGTATGTTCGTTCCTTTAAGACCCGCATACCCTTTTCCATCAAAACGTTCATGATGGAATTCAGCAATCTCTGCGGCCATGCTGAGACAGTTCTCAGTGCCACGTATCTTTGCGGCTTTATGCAAGACGCGAGAGCCTAGTACGGCATGTTCGCGTACATGTTGCCACTCTTCAGGGGTGAGTTCGCTCTGTTTTTCAAGGATATTTTTGTCAATGCCGGCATTGCCCACATCATAGAGAAGTGAAGCGTTTGTGATGCATGCTAAAAACTGCGGTGTGATATCCTCCTTAAATTTTCCCTGCTTCTGTAAGTGTTGGGTAATTTTGTAGGCCAGATCATACGCTTTGGTTTGATATTCAGATTGATGTGGTGGCGCTTCTGCCAGGTTGCCCAGACTGTGTAAGGTGATTTGATGATCCGCAGAGAGTTGGTCAAAAAGCACCATTTGATCGACAAGCTTACGGTTGAGGTTGCGTACTCTGGAAGACATACGTTCAAAGATTTTAAGAATGAGAAATGGGTCTTCAAGAACACGGCGCATCAGTGTACGTTTATCGATGGTAAGAATCCAGGCATCGCCATGGGCCCGTACGGATGCAGAGCGTGGTTGGTTGTCTAGAAAAGCCATCTCTCCGACGATCTCTCCTTCTTCAAGGATGGCGACCGATACCTCTCCTAGTTTGCTATCTGTACGAAACACTTCAACCTTGCCGCGCTGTATGACAAACATATTTTGTGCCCGGTCACCTTCATGGATAATCATTTCGCCATCTTTGAATAGCCTGCCGAGAAGTTTCTGGTGGCCTGCTAAGTGTTGTTTTTTTTTGGCACTGAACATTGGCTTGATCTCTAGAGAAGTGGTTTATCTTGTTGAGAGCGATTCTTGTTTTATATTGAGGTTGACTGTTCTTTTTTTAAGTCGTCTGTGTTCTGAATCCCAGTATACTGCGTATGAGTTGCCAGAAGTAATGCACGAAGAATAGCGGTTTTTTGATCATGCGGGAGAAGATAATTTTGTAAGGGGCACTGCCAGAGAAGGAGTCCCAGAGGGTCATGCTCATGATTCTTTCAGGGCCGGGCCAGTTCTGCTCTTGTGCCGCGGTTGAGAGCATGCTGCGCTGTAGAAAAGAGGATTTTCTACTCATGGAGACCAGGGTAAGTACTGCTTTTCCGATGCGGTTATCCGTGGATATGTTATCGAGGGCGGGTTTAAAGTGTGTCTGGAAGTTTTCGGCGGATATGCCCCAGATAATCGCTGTTGCAGCCAAAACGCGCGCCGTGAGATAAGCGGAACCAATCCCATCCTTAAATAGTTTGGCCACACCACAATCACCAACCAATACAACACGATCCGTAAAAGGCTGAATCGGATCGCCAACATTGGTTTTTGGTTGACATATGCAGATATTGCGATTGATGGGGCGTTCCCATTCTGGTGGCAGACAGGCTTTAATCTCTGGGTGGTTCACAAATTGATTGATCAGATCGTTATCAATGTGATCTTCGGTGACAAAGCAGATGGTCACAAAGGGGCCTTTGGGAATGATTGCCCCCTGTTTAATACCGTCTATGTTAAGTAGAAATACATGCATGGTACTTCCCACATATTTTGCGACCTGTGCTTCACCAAGATAGAAATCCATAATAAACGTTTTTGACTTTTCTGGTGCCCTATAGCCAAAATTTAGATTTTCAAAGAGACGGGTGCCTAAGCCATTCACACCGGTTGCGCCGACGAGAAAATCGTAGGTTTGAACGCTTTTATCTTTGAGAATTACCTGTGGCCGTTGTTCATTGTTCCAGGAGAGTTTTGCAACACGTTCAGGGATATGATTGGCGCCCTGCTTACAGGCCAAGCGGAAGAGGAAGTTATCAAAGCTCTGTAGGGGGATGTTCTTCTCCCCACGCGCGCGTTTGGGACCGCCACCACGAAAAATGGCTGCAATACGCATTTCATCGAGTGGTGTATGGAGTGTGACCCGTCCTGAGTCGTTATGTAGCGCGTAGGAGTCAATGGTATTCATAATCACTTCTGAAGGAATAAGAATACCTTCAGTTGCCATGTATTGAATCAGTGACTCGGAGATAATGCCACCACAGTGGTTACAACCCGCTGCGCCTACACGAGAGAAATCTTTGGGTTCATAGATATCCACATGCAGTTTACCAATATCAAGGCGTTGTGCAAATTCAAGCAGATAGTAGGCGGTAAATGATCCTGCCGGGCCTCCTCCGATGATCGCTACACGAGATCCATTGGTCAGTTCCATAATAAGAGCGCCTTTTTCATTTTAAAAGATGATCACTGAAATTGATGTATCTAAAAGCAATATGAATGATCAAGATGACTGAAATTTATAACGTTATTACATTAAGATAGAGATTATAGATACTCTTTTTTTGGATGTCACGGATTTGTTATGGATAAGATTGCAGAAATGTAACAATAAGGGACAATCTTTTTCTGTTGGTGTTCACTGAAAAAAGTCTTTTATTTTATTTAGATAAATATGTTATATTGTGCCTTCAAGAAAATTGGTCTTCAGTTTAAAAAATAGCGGCTTTGAGCCCATCACAAGATTATATCTGTTTTTAAGTTTATTGAAGGATAAAAAAACGATTATCGCTATGGACGCTTTTATAAAATATCCGACGCCTGCTCAGATTAAAGCTCTATTAGATTCACAAAAAGCGCTTTCACTGCCCTATCCTGAAGTGGGTTGTAGTCGTGGCGGCCTGAGTCATGCGCGCCAGGTTCTTCCGAAGGGACAATATTGGATGCAAAGTCATAATATTCTCTTAGGAGAAGGCGGAGCGGTTTATCAACGTGCCATAGAGGCGCTTAGAAGTTGGCGCTTTTTTGATATGCCATGGCTGGATATTGGT
Organism: Magnetococcales bacterium HHB-1; assembly: GCA_052043475.1. Lineage (GTDB taxonomy): Bacteria > Pseudomonadota > Magnetococcia > Magnetococcales > JBQGBW01 > JBQGBW01. The sequence goes on along the minus strand of JBQGBW010000031.1, from coordinate 29,957 downwards.
AATCCAGATGTTCCTTGGCAACCTGGAGTGGATCTCGCGATCATGGGGCGAACGGTCGGCGTGTGGTGGATCAACCCTTGTCGAATCATCTATACGATCAATGAAGAACAAGGTTCTGTCTACAAATTTGGCTTCGCTTATGGAACACTGCCGCATAATGCGGTCAATGGAGAAGAACGGCTGCTTATTCTATGGGATAGAGAGACGGATCAGGTCTGTTACGATCTTTTCTCTTTTTCAAAACCAAGCCAGTGGTTTTTTAAACTGACGGTTCTGCATTTAAGACATCTACAGAAACGTTTTGCAAAAGAGTCTGGCAGGATGATGTTACATGCCATATCTGAAGCAGACAGGCACTAATGGTATAATGATCCAAGTGAAGGGTTACAGGCAATGAGTCAGCAATCTCAGCAGGTTTGGAACGATATTACTGTCATTTTAGATCGGCCTGCGCATGGTGGTAATGTGGGTGCTGTATTGCGTGCGATGGCCAATATGGGATTAACCAACCTTCGTCTGGTGCAGCCACGACAGTTTCCGCATCCTGATGTGGAGAACTTTGCCGCCGGTGCGAAGCGCTATATTGAACAGATTCAAGTTTTCTCCACGTTAAAAGAGGCGGTGGCGGATTGTAATTTTCTGGTGGCGACCACCAACCGTCATCGGGGGCAGAGGCAGGTTGTATGGACACCGCGTCAGTTGGCTGAAAACCTTCCTCAGACGCTCGCCTGGTCGGGAACTCGGTTGGGTTTAATGTTTGGTTCAGAGCGTATGGGCTTAGAGACCGTTGATGTAGAGCGAGCGGATGTGATCTGTAATATTCCTACTGCAGGAAAGCATGGTTCACTGAATCTGGCGCAGGCGGTGTTGGTAATCTGTTATGAGTTGATGCTCTCCTTATCAGCGCAGGCAGAAGCCTTTGATTATGAGCCCAGGCATGAAGATCATGCCCATGAACGGGCATCCTCTGAGAGTCTGGAGCGTTTTTTTGATCATCTGCAGGAGACCCTGTTAGATATTGAGTTTATCCGTCTGGGTAAGCACCGCCATATGATGGGTAGCCTACGGGCTATTTTTCACCGTGCCGCCTTAGATCAGCGTGAGGTCTCCATTTTAAGAGGAATTTTGCATGAGACGATTGCGTATCCTAAGCGGCAGCAGGAGAATCTATTGCAAAAAATCAGTACTTTGCAGGATAAAATGGCTTCGCAGGATAAAAAAGAGGGATAATAATGCCTGATTTGGTGACACTGATCGCTTCACCTGAGAGGCTGGGAGAGAGGATGGCGCTTTCTGAGTCTGGCACGGTGGCATGTGCTAAGTGGTCACTAAGGCGGGGTGAGGCGATCACGGTCTGTTGTCCAGAGGGGGTGTTTTATCGGGCGCGCTATCAGGAACGAGATGTGATCCCTTTTGAGCGTCTTTATGGGTCACCGGAGCCGCCTTTTGAGCGCTGGCTCTATCAGGCACTTCCCAATCGGGAGCGGATGCTCTGGATTATTCAGAAGGCGGTGGAGTTAGGTGTGACCCATATTCAGCCGATGATCACTGAAAAATCTTATCTATTAACGCATTGTAAGCAGGATAAAAGTGCCACCTGGCCCAAGGTGGCGTTACGTGCGGCAAAGCAGTGTCGTCGAGCGATCATTCCTGAAGTGCGTCCACCTGCCGCTCTGCATGATCTGCTATTAAAGAGGCATGATCCACACTGTTCATGGATTCTCTTTGATATTGAACCGCATTATCCTTTATGGTCAACGTGCTGTCTGAGAAAACATGATCAAAATCTTGCGCTGCTTATCGGTCCTGAAGGGGGCTGGGGGGAACAGGATCATCGCTGTTTTTCCGCTTATGATCTTTTAAAAGTCTCTTTAGGTGAAAGGGTTTTGCGTACAGAGACCGCTGCATTAGCGGCGTTGGCGCTGCTGCTTTAAAAAATAAGAGCGGTTTTTTGTTTTTTTTAATAGAGGATTCTTTTTTAGGCGTTTTTGCGGTATAAAATATTGATATGTGGCGCGTGATGGTCTTTTTTATCGATTGAGACGTGATTTGACTGTTGCGATTTTCACGTAAAACTGTTACAAGTCCAATCCAGACCTACGTTTCTGTCTGAAGCAGTGTGCTGATTGATTCTCGATAATTGATTAAGTGATCTCTTAAAAGATCGTATCGGTGATTTAAGATGATCTGTGGGCTTTTAAGTGTAGGTTTGAATTATGAATAATGCCAAAGTTTACATTGGCAGACCGATTTTTTAGAATAATAGGGGAAAATCATGGCTTGGAATCCTGATGGCGGAGGAGATCGTGGCCCGTGGGGCCAAGGACCGCAACCGCCTCAACCGCCTGATATGGATAAAGTCTTGAAGATGGCCAAAGAGAAGTTTGGCGGTGGTGGCAACAGTGCGATGTGGCTTGTGGTTCTTCTGGTTATTATGGCACTCTGGATCTATAAATGTATCTATGTTGTTGGACCTGATGAGCAGGGGGTAGTGAAGCGATTTGGTCGTTATGTAGAGACCACCAAGCCTGGCCCTCATTTTCTGTTGTTTCCTATCGAGAGCGTTGAAAAACCAAAAGTGACGCAAATTCAGCGCATCGAGATCGGTTTTCGTTCCCGGGGACGCGGTGTTCTGGATGTGCCCATTGAATCTTTGATGCTGACTGGAGATGAGAATATCATCGATATCGATCTTACGGTGCAGTATCGTATCAAGAATGCGCGCGATTTTCTCTTTGAGGTGCGTGATTCCGCTTTTGCAGATGATGATATCCGGATGCGGCGTTCGCGCTTCTCCATGCGTCGTGCGATCTCCAATGATAAAAATAATACGGTACGTACGGCAACAGAGTCAGCAATCCGTCAGGTGATCGGCCACAATAGCATTGATACCGCATTGACCACCGGAAAAGATAAGATTCAGAGCGATACCAAGGTGTTGATTCAGAGCATTCTGGATGACTATAAGGCGGGGATCGAGATCTCTTCGGTCCAGCTCCAACAGGTGGCGCCCCCTGAAGAGGTGGTGCATGCCTTCAAAGATGTCGCCAGTGCCCGGGAAGACCGTGAACGGGCGATCAATGAGGCGCAAGGCTATAAAAATGATATCCTTCCTAAAGCCAAGGGTGAAGCGGAAAAACGGATTCAGGAGGCCGAAGCTTATCGCGCCTCTAAGGTCGCCAATGCCAAGGGTGATGCCAAACGGTTTGATGCCCTCTTGACCGCCTATGAGGAGTCAAAAAGTGTGACCGCCACACGTCTCTATCTGGAAACCATGGAGCAGGTTCTAATGGATGCCAATAAGGTATTGGTTGATCGTAATGTGAGCCAGGGGATGGTGCCCTATCTGCCGCTGGCACCTCAAGCTCTGACTTCTGGGCAGCGTCAGCAGGGAGGAAACCAATGAAACACAATCTTTCTGCGCTCCATCTGGTTGTGGCTGCTCTGGTCATTCTGCTTATCTCTCAGTCTGCTTATACAGTGGATCAGGTTAAACAGGCGCTGGTGGTTCAGTTGGGTAAACCAAAGGATGCCATTATTGAGCCTGGATTACACTTTAAAATTCCCTTCATTGAAAAAGTCCACATGTTTGATCGGCGTCTTCTGATGTTCGATCAAGATCCTCAAGAGGTGCTCTCAAAGGATAAAAAGAATCTGAAGGTGGATAACTATGCCCGCTGGAAGATTGTAAACCCCTTGATCTTTTATCGTACGGTAGGTGATGAGCGTGGTGCGATCTCTCGCCTGAATGATATCATCTACTCGAACCTCCGGGAGGTTCTTGGTCAGTATACCATGATGGAGATTGTCGCGGGAGAACGTGATAATCTGATGGAGCAGATCCGTAACCAGGCTAATAAGCAGGCGGGCCGCTACGGTATCCGTGTGGTGGATGTGCGCATTAAGCGTGCGGACCTTCCTGAAGAGAACTCAAAAGCGGTCTTCCGTCGTATGCAGACAGAGCGGGAGCGACAGGCGAAGGAGTATCGTGCTCAGGGTGCTGAGGAGGCGGTTAAAATTCGTTCACGGGCGGATAAAGAGCGTACCGTGTTGTTAGCGGATGCTTATCGCAAGGCGCAACAGATTCGTGGTGAAGGCGATGCCAGCGCCGCACGAATCTATGCAGACTCCTATGAGAAAGATCCTGATTTTTATCATTTTACCCGCTCCTTAGAGGCTTATCGCTCCACATTCCAGAAACAGACGACACTGGTTTTAGATCCTGAAACCGATTTTTTCCGCTATCTTAAGGGAATGCACTTAGATACCTCTAAAAAAGTGGTTGTGAATCAAAAGCCTGCTATAACAGAAGAAGTCGTGCCTGTTGATGACGTTAAAGTGCAGGAGCCCATTGATCCGCAGACTGTAGCGATTGAGAGTGCGGCGCCGGCTGAGAAAAAACAGGAGGCCGCTGCTGAGAAGAAAGACGGTAAGGAGGATGCTGCATTGGCTGAAGCCTTGGCTGTTGAAGTTGAAAAAGCAGTAAGGGTACCTGTGATCGATAAAGAGTAGATTGGCTTTTTTCTAAGTGATCCGCTTTTGATTAAAGGTTACAAGCGCGTTTAAAAAAAATGCTGTAAAATTGTCATAACCCCTCAATCGCTGTTTTTATGGATTGAGGGGTTGCGATCTCTTCAGAAGATGTCTACGATAACGAATTCTTAAAGCTTAAGAGACTTTTTTTTTAAGTTGATTTTTGTTTTAGAAGAGAGATATGGATGGATGATTTTTTGGTGGCATTTGGCCTGTTATTAATTTTTGAGGGCTTGCCTTATTTTATTTCGCCGTCACGTATGCGCCAATGGATCATGACAATGACTGAGCTTTCAGATGGTCATCTCCGTCAAGCTGGTTTTTTCTTTATGATTATCGGGTTGACCGTGATCTATATGGTTCGAGGATAGCCGATTTAAGTATGGCACATCAATTATACCCCCCCGTGGCCGATGGAACCATTGATGCCCACCTTGATTTTTCGCAACTGGTGGTCAATGGATTGCGTTTTAAACCCAATCCTTGGATAATCGATGGTAGCGCACAGATTGATCGTTTTGATGATCTTGGCGAGCAGGTAAAACTCCTTGATCCTGTTCATGCCTGCCTGACCCTGTTCCGTGATGGACGACGCCTGCGTATTCATGGTCCTGTCAATACACAACTCCAGCAGCCTTGCTCTCGTTGTCTGACACGATTTAGCCATCCACTCTCCTTTGATTTGGAACGCTTCTTTATTATGGAGCACGAGCCAGAAGCGCTGAGTGGTGAGAAGCAGATGGAGAGTGATCTCGTCTATCTGGCCGATGCGCGCATCGATATGGTCTCCTTGTTACGTGAAGAGATGATTCTTCACCTCGCTGGGTTCCCACTGTGCCGCTCTGACTGTGCTGGACTCTGTATGCATTGTGGTGCCGATCTTAACCACGAACTCTGTCGCTGTGAAGCGCAGGAGAGTGATCACCCCTTTGCTGTATTAAAAAAGCTGAAAAATTAATTTTTTAATGTTCTTTTGCTGCTCTTAAACCATGATGATCGTGGATAAGCCATCCAATCTCAGGATGAGCTTGATGGCATTCATCCCATGCGCTGTTTAAGAGAAGTCGTAAAGAGATATCATTTTAAGGTCTTGAGAAGGATAACACTATGGCCGTAGCTAAAAAGAAAATTTCAAAGTCGCGTCGTGGATCAAGAAATGCGCATAATGCATTGAAAATACAGCAGCTTGCTGTCTGTCCAAATTGCCAGGAGCCTTGCCGTCCCCACCATGTTTGCGCTAAATGTGGTTGGTATAATGGCCGCGAAGTGGTCGAAATTGAAGATTGAACGGTAACAGAACGACTAAGTTCGCGCAAAGGCGTTGCCAGTCCGTCCCGCGTTGCGTGTTGAAAGGAGTTTGACGCTGTGACGGTTACGATTGCACTGGATGCCATGGGGGGGGACCATGCCCCTGAAGCAGTGATTGATGGCGCACTGCATGCGCATGCGCTTCGCCCCGATATGAACCTGATTTTTGTTGGAAAACAGGAGATTATCCAGGCGGAGTTGCAGAAGAAAAATATTCCCAAAGGGCGTTATGAAATCTGTCATGCCAGCCAGGTGGTGGGTATGGGAGAGAAACCCGCACTGGCCCTTCGGGGGAAAAAAGACTCCTCCATGCGTGTGGGCGCCAATATGGTGAAAGCAGGCGATGTGGATGCTTTCGTCTCTTCTGGGAATACCGGCGCACTCATGGCAACCGCAAAATATGTTTTAAAAACATTGCCGGGAATTGATCGTCCGGCCATCGCTTCACGTATGCCCAACCGTAGCTCTAAACGAGGTACAATGATGTTGGATCTGGGGGCGAATGTGGAGTGCACGACTTCGCATCTCTGTCAGTTTGCACTGATGGGGGAGGTCTATGCAAAGGCGGTGATGAATCTCTCTAAACCTTCTGTTGGTCTCTTAAATGTAGGGGAAGAGGAGGTTAAGGGGAATGGCGTGGTCAAAGAGGCGGCCGAGCAGCTAAAAAAGACCAGCCGTAACTTTATTGGCTTTGTTGAAGGTACAGATATCTTCTCTGGCGATGTGGATGTGGTGGTTTGTGATGGCTTTGTGGGAAATATTAGCCTGAAAACCGCCGAAGGTGTCGCCCAGATGCTGGTGCACTTTTTAAAAGAGGCCTTTAAGAAAAATATCTGGAGTCGTCTGGCAGGTTTTTTAGCCCGTTCTGTGCTACAGAATTTTGGTCAACGTGTGGATCATCGTCGCTATAATGGCGCGATTCTTTTAGGGCTCAATGGTGTTGTGGTGAAAAGCCATGGCGGTGCGGATGCGCTCGCTTTCTCTTATGCGGTGCGGGCCGCGGCCGATCTGGCCGAAAATCAGGTGAATGAAAAAATTCGGCGTAAAGTCGCCGAATTGCGTCAAGCGGGAGAGATGTAAATAATGAGTCAACCCAGGGCGGTTATTGCGGGAACCGGATCGTATCTCCCGGAAAATGTGTTGACAAATCATGATCTGGCCAAAATGGTCGATACTTCGGATACATGGATCCATACACGCACAGGTATTATTGAGCGTCGTCTGGCCTCGAAGGGTGAATACACCTCAGATCTGGCTGTGGCGGCAGCAACGCCTGCCCTTGAGGCGGCGGGTGTGGCGGCCGAAGAGTTGGATCTTATTCTTGTGGCGACTACGACACCGGATCGTGTTTTTCCCTCTACAGCAACGATTGTACAGCACAAACTAGGCGCAAATAAGGCAAAGATGCCTGCCTTCGATGTACAGGCGGTCTGTACAGGATTTATCTATGCGCTCTCGGTTGCGGAAACCTATATTCAGGCAGGAAAATGTCGCCATGTCTTGGTGATCGGTGCGGAAACCTTCTCCCGGATTGTGGATTGGACCGACCGCACCACCTGTATCCTTTTTGGAGATGGTGCTGGTGCCGTGGTGCTCTCAGGAAAAAAAGCAAAAGGCATTGATGAGCAAGGCATTCTAACCACTCAAATTCATGCCGATGGTGCATTTGCCGATCTGCTTAAGGTCTCCGGTGGTGTATCCATGGGGGTGGTTGACCATGAGCATGAGAGTGAAAACAGTGAGTTACTGCGTGGCCTTGGCTCTGTGCAGATGCGCGGTAATGAGGTTTATAAACAGGCGGTGCGTGTGTTAGGCATGCTGGTGGATGATACGCTCTCTTCTTGTGGCTTTGATAAATCTGACCTGGATTGGTTGGTGCCTCACCAGGCCAATATCCGTATTATTCGTAGTACCGCGAAAAAGTTAGGCATGAATTTGGATCAGGTGGTAGTGACTGTAGATCGTCATGGCAATACCTCTGCGGCCAGTGTCCCTCTGGCTTTAGATGAGGCGGTACGTGATGGACGGATACAGCCTGGACAACTCGTTCTTCTGGAGGCTTTTGGTGGTGGATTTACCTGGGGCTCTGCGTTGGTACGCTGGTAAGTTTACTCGACATCCAATCCCAGCAGGCGTCGTCCCTCTTCAGGTGTATTGGAGCACTCATAGGTGACCTTGATAATACGGTGACGTAGATCACGGGAGAGGTCCGCCTTCTTCTTTTGTCCTGCTTCATTCTGAGTGACATTGTTGGGATCGGTGATCCGCCCATTTTCAATATGAAATCCCCCCTCAAAGAGCGTTTTTGCTTTATGCGATTTTAGAAAATCAACAAAACCCTCTCGAAAACCACAATGCACCATATCACGGCAGGCTTCATATTCAGGTAGATTGTTACACTCTTTTATGGCAATCATACTGGAGTAGTCATTAAGCCCATTTTCAAGAAGATCTTGTAGATCTTCTTTTTTGTGTGTGTAATAGAATGTGTAACCATCCATGGTCTGGATATCCTGCTGCTCTTTTTTATTGAGTGCAGGCGTGGTCAGACAGCCAGCCAACAGGAACATAAATGATAGAATAATGGGGGGAAGGCGCGCCTCAGAGTGGATCATTGTGTAACTCTTTTTCGAGTGATCGTCTGGATGTTGACGAAAATAACGATAATAAAATAGATTCTAAGCTAGTGTATCCAGGAATCGTGCCACCTCAGAGAGTGTGGTTTCACCTTGTGCGACTTTATGGGCACCAGTCTGAATCAGTGAGGTGAAGCCCATTTTTTCGCCTTCATGACGGAGTTTTCCGGTGGGTACATTGAGTGCAACCAGTTCTCTTAAGGTATCGCTCATCGAGAGAATTTCGTAGATTACAGTCTGTCCCTGATAACCATCTGTACCACATCTGTCGCATCCTTGCGGGTCATAGAGTTCTGTGGCAGTGGAAATACCCATGCCTTTTAAGGTGGTCTGTTCGTCTTCGGATAGGGGACGCGCTTTTTTGCAGTGTGGACAGAGACGGCGCACAAGACGTTGGGCTAACACCAGAGATACTGCTGAGGAGACCAGGTAGGGTTCAACGCCCATATCGGTCAGGCGGGTTAGTGAACCAAAAGCGTCGTTGGTGTGGAGAGTGGAGAGCACCATATGACCGGTGAGTGAGGCTTGGACGGCAATTCTTGCGGTTTCACTATCACGGATCTCACCAACCATGATGACATCGGGATCATGCCTTAAGAAGTGGCGCAACGCTTTGGCGAAGGTATAACCAATTTTACTGTGCACCTGAACCTGTGTGATGCCGGCCATTTTAATTTCAACGGGATCTTCAACGGTAATAATATTCTGTAATCCGGTCTGGCGCAGGGCATTGAGTGCAGCGGCTAAGGTGGTTGATTTTCCACTGCCAGTGGGACCGGTGACCAGAATCAGACCATGGGGTTTCAAGACCGCCTGGGCTAGATGTTGACGATCTTTTTCAAAGAAACCAAGGTCGGTGAGTCGTACCAGACCGCGACGGTTATCCAGTAGGCGCAGTACCAAGGACTCCCCACGAATGGAGGGGATACAGGAGATTCGGATATCGATGGAGCGATTACCCAGATGGATGCGTACCTGACCATCCTGGGGAAGACGATGCTCTGAGATATCCATACCAGCGATCACCTTGATTCGGGATATCAAGGGTTTTCTTAAGGCTAACAGAAGATCAGATTGGGGTGTTAATCGGCCATCAATACGGTAGTAGACATGAAGTGTACGCGACCCGGGGGTGAGATGAATATCGGTGGCGCGCTGTTCAATTGCGCGGAGCAGAATGCGATTGACCAAGGCCACAACGGTGGCATCGGTGGTGTTGTTCTCAGCCTGATCGGCCCCTGGGTTGATCCAGAGTTCTCGCGTTGATGACTGCTCTGACCCTTCTGTATTGCGATCATACCAGTAGGCAAGTTCTCTTAAAATCAGGCTTTGTGGTGCAATGGCTAAGACAACCGGCTCTTGGGCGTCCCGGGCCATCTGTTCAAGATCAATCGGCTTCGGGTCGATGACGGCATAGATACCACCAAAATTGTAGTTACGCAGCCTGAGTGCGCCCCATCTTTTAACAAAGGATTGGGGTATACGGCGTATGCCTGTACGATCCAAGGCAAAATGTTCCAGAGCGATAAAAGGGAGTTGATATTGAAGTGCGGTTTTGATTGCAATCGTTACCTCACCTAACAGCTTCATATCAATGAGGTGTTCTGTGAGGCTTTTTTGGGTATTCTCTCTTCGGAGCGTGCGTGCTTTAAGCAGATGCTCTTCTGTGACCAGATTGGATTCGGTGAGGAAAGCCGCAAGCGCAAATCCTGAAGTGGTATAGGAGTGATACTCTAAGAGTTCGGCCATCTGGCTGGGATCAAGCCAACCTTTCTGGCGAATGGCCTGGCGCAGGGGTTCAAAACGCTTCGCCTGGCTGAGTTGTTGATCGGAGTGGAAGAGTGTGGTCTGGCCACCAAAAGCGGCCAGTTCACGCTGAAGCAGTGCAGGGTCGGGATTATTGCTATCCCAGAGGTCGTTGGGTCGCTTCTCGGTCATGGGAACGCTTTCTCTTTGGAGTGATTATGGCTCATAAGCGTATCATAGCAGCCTTTGACCGATGCTCCAATGCTGTTGTTTGGTTTGATCTCTTTATCTTTCGTTCTATTTGATCGACTTTTTGAAACGTTATTTTATATTTTAAATGATTTGAGAGGGGGCGTAAGATGATATTGTCTATTTCGTTATCATTACGATTATTGGTTTTTTCTCTCTTTATGTTTGGCTTCTCTTTTGCCCTATATGTTGATGCACAATCGATGGAGACGATCTGGCGATCCATGCCGCTGCGTTCTCCTATGCAAAAAAAACTTGGGGAACTGGCATGCGTTTCATGGCCATAGCAATGGGATTTTTCGCTCTTTAGATGGCGGAGAGCGATGGCATAATATCACGGGAAACCTAGGCTTTGAGTTTACGCCCTGGTCTTTAGCGGTTAACCCACATAGCCGTGAGCTTTTTGTAGGTTCTTCCCATGGAACCTGGTATCTCTCGCCGCCATAATGTGTGGATAACCTTCTGTTTTCTTAAATGCTTGCACTTTTATCCCTATGTCTTATCTGCATATTAAAGACAAAAGAGCAGGCCCTTCACTCTTTTTCATCAACAGTGGGGTCCAATGAGTTGATTGATTTATCAGGAGTATTAGGGGTACTTCTGATATTTAAGATGATATTATCATGAAGGGCCACCCTTTTTAAGGGTTGGGTGAATACCCGACCCTTGTAAGGAACGTGTAGAGAATTGCGGTATAAAAATGAACAGACTTTTATATTTATGTCAGAGGTGAAAGATATAACCTATTGTTCTTTCTTTGGTTGGTTCAAGGTTGTACCATTGACTAAAGATAAATAATAAATCATAATATGAGATAAATATATCTGAAGTGGTCTTGCTGCACCAATTAAAATAAGGTAAAATCTTTGTAAAGTTTTTTTTACAAAACATGGGTTTCAGATAGATTCTCCTTTGTCCAGCAGGGATCTAAATGTCTAGTCAAAAATGCATTATTATCGTTGAAGATGAGCCGTTGATCCAACTCTCTTTGGATCAACTGTTCCGTGATGCAGGTTTTAAGACGGAGTTGGCCAAGGATAAGCAACAACTGGATCAATGCTTACAACGGTTTACTCCGGATGTGATTCTACTGGATATCAATATTCCAGGAAACTCTGGATTCTCTGTATTACGAGAGTTAAAGGAGCGAAAGGAGACGGTGGGGATTATCTGCGTTACCGGAAGAAGTGATGAAGTGGATCGGGTGGTGGGCTTGGAGATTGGTGCCGATGATTATGTCACAAAACCTTTCAGCGATCGCGAGTTGGTCGCAAGAGTGAATAATCTGATTCGGCGCCTGAATCCACCACCGAAATCCCATGCAGATCAAGAGGAGCGTTTGGCGTGGCAGTTGAATATCAACCGATTGAGTCTTTCCGTGCAAGGTGTTTCGATTCAACTGACAGAGAGTGAATATCGTGTGATGGCCATTTTTTTGGAGCATCCCGATCAGGTACTGTTTCGTGATCAATTGATGATCCAAGCTTTAGGACGAACCTGGAACCCCACAGACCGCACTCTGGATATTCTGGTGAGTCGGTTGCGGAAAAAATTGAAAAAAGCGTTAGGCGCACAGGAGTTTCTGACCACCATTCGCGGGCGGGGATATCAGTTCAACAGTCATGTGGATATCCTAGATTAAAGCCAGTATGGATGCTTTTTTGATAAAAAGAGTCTTCTTTGCATAAAATATCCTTGTTCCAGCGCGGATCTATGCTATACAATGCGTCTCTAAGTTTTAGACCTTTTTTAAAAATCGATATCTTTTTATTTCTTCAAGATATCGGTAAATTCAATATAAATTATTGAAAACAATAAATGATTACGCCATCTTCAAAGGCGTCTTATATGGAGACGAAGCACAATGTTACAAGCCTACCGTGAACATGTTGCCGAGCGTGAACAGCAAGGGCTCCCACCACTGCCCTTGAATGCTGAACAGACCGAAGCTCTGACCAAACTGCTGCTCGATCCTCCCGATGGCGAGGGTAAAGTGCTGGTTGATCTGATTTCAAATCAGGTTCCCCCAGGTGTGGATGATGCCTCTAAAGTGAAGGCTGATTTTTTAGCCGGTGTGGCCAAGGGTGAAGTGAACTGCACTCTGATTGATAAAAGCAGTGCCGTTCATCTTTTAGGTACCATGATGGGTGGATACAACGTGCAACCCTTGATTGATCTTCTCGATGATGCGGATCTGGGTGGTGCGGTTGTGGATGCACTCTCCAAAACGCTGTTGGTCTACGATGCCTTTGATACCGTGGTTGAAAAGTCAAAAAGCAGCGCCAATGCAAAGCAGGTGTTGGAGAACTGGGCGAATGCCACTTGGTTTACCTCACGCCCTGAAATGCCTAAAACCTTGACTGTGACTGTCTTTATGGTGGAAGGTGAGACCAATACCGATGATCTCTCCCCCGCTTCTGAGGCGTGGAGTCGTCCAGATATTCCTCAGCACGCACAATCCATGCTCATGAATCGTAAACCCGGTTCATTAGAGGAGCTTGAGGAACTGAAGAAAAAAGGCCATCCCATTGCTTATGTGGGTAATGTCGTTGGTACCGGCTCTTCACGTAAATCTGCGGCCAACTCTCTGATCTGGCATATTGGTGAAGATATCCCTTACGTACCTGGTAAGCGGACCGGTGGTGTGGTTCTTGCCGATCTGATGGCACCGATCTTCTTCAATACCGCCGAAGACTCTGGCATGCTGCCCATTCACACCGATGTTTCTAAACTGAAACAGGGCGATGTGATCACAATTAATACAGAAACCGGTAGCATCACCTGTGATGGTGAAGAGGTCTCTACTTTTAATATTCAGCCCAACACGCTGCCTGATGAAGTTCGTGCCGGTGGCCGTGTGAATCTGATTATCGGTCGTAAACTGACAGGTCAGGCCCGTGAGGCACTGGGTATGCCTGAGAGTGATCTCTTCTTACAGGCTGAGAATCCTGCCGATAGCGGTAAGGGTTATACCTTGGCGCAAAAAATGGTGGGTAAAGCGTGTGGCCAAGCCGGTGTACGTCCTGGTGAATACTGCGAACCCCTGATGACATCTGTGGGTTCTCAAGATACCACTGGTCCGATGACCCGTGATGAAATTAAAGAGCTGGCCTGCTTGAAATTCTCTGCCGACCTGGTGATGCAGACCTTCTGCCACACCGCCGCCTATCCGCGCCCTGTGGATGTTGTAACCCATAATACGCTGGGTAAATTTTTCTCAGACCGTGATGGTATTGCTTTAAAAGCTGGTGATGGCGTGATCCACTCCTGGGTTAACCGCATGGTTCTGCCGGATACCGTAGGTACAGGGGGTGACTCGCATACCCGTTTCCCCATTGGTATCTCTTTTCCCGCTGGTTCTGGCTTGGTTGCTTTTGCCGCCGCGACCGGTTCCATGCCTTTGGTGATGCCTGAATCAGTATTGGTGCGCTTTAAAGGGGAGATGCAGCCCGGTATCACATTGCGTGATTTGGTGAACTTGATTCCCTGGGCCGCCATTCAGCAGGGTCTGATGACGGTTGAAAAAGCCGGTAAGAAGAATGTTTATGCCGGACGGATTCTGGAGATTGAAGGTCTACCCGACTTAAAAGTGGAGCAGGCTTTTGAGCTGGCAGATGCTTCTGCGGAACGTTCCGCCGCTGCGTGTACTGTGCATTTGAATAAAGAGCCGGTGATTGAGTTTGTGCGCTCTAATGTGACGCTGATGAAAAACCTGATTAATCGGGGTTATCAGTCCGCTGAGACCATTCAGCGCCGTATTGATGCCATGGAGGCGTGGTTGGCCAATCCTGAGCTCTTAGAGCCCGATAGTGATGCGGATTACGCTGAAATTGTCGAGATTGATCTCAACGAGTTAAAAGAGCCGATTGTTGCTTGTCCCAACGATCCTGATGATGTGAAGCTGCTCTCTGAGGTGGCGGGTAATACCATTGATGAAGTTTTCTTGGGAAGTTGCATGACCAATATCGGCCACTTCCGTGCCGCTGCAAAAGTGCTTGATGGACAACCTCCCGTGCCTGGACGTATGTGGGTTGTACCACCAACACGGATGGATGAGCACCAACTCAAACAGGAAGGGATTTACAACATCTTTGGTAAATCCGGTGCCCGGATGGAGATTCCTGGCTGCTCACTCTGTATGGGGAACCAAGCAAGGGTGCGGGATAATGTGACGGTCTTCTCCACCTCAACCCGTAACTTTGATAACCGTATGGGTACAGGTGCTCAAGTCTATCTTGGTTCTGCTGAGTTGGCGGCGGTCTGTGCTCTGTTGGGTAAAATTCCCACAGTAGAAGAGTACCAGGCGATTGTCAAAGAGCGTATTGAGCCCAATGCGGATGATACCTACCGTTATCTCAACTTTGATCAGATTCCTGACTATGAGAACAGCGGTGTCGTGATTCCCATTCGTGCGGCATAAGTTATCGCTATACGATTAAAAAAAAGAACCTGGCTGATATTGGTCAGGTTCTTTTTTTTTGGTCTTTAATATTAAGAACAATTAAAGTGGGATTGCTTGCTGTCGATAATTAAAGATGTTGATTCTCTTGATCTAGAATGGATTGCCAAGCTTTAATGGCGTGCTGATGATTAAATTGTGCGCTGGTCTCCATAACGCCTTGAGCCAGTTGATGGCAATCTTGTGGATGGGTGAGCAGATGATCAATGGCTTTAGCAATCTCTGGCGCTTTTGGTAGAGGGGAGAGTAACCAACCATTATAGCCCTGCTGGATGGTTTCAGGAATGGCGCCTACCGGCGTGATTATGGGGAGTACGCCACAACAGAGTGCTTCAACGAGTACGAAGGGGAAGCCTTCACGGTGGCTGGGTAGCACAAAAAACTGGCTCTTTTGATAGTATTGAATCAGATCCTGGCCATATACTGCACCAGGAAGTTTAATGTGATCTTCTGCCTGGTGTTTTAAGATCCTTTTCTTAAGTGGATCCATTAAAGGCCCATCCCCCACCAGAACGGCCTTAAGGTGGAGGTCTCTCTTTTTTAGTATTAAAAGGGCTTCAACAAGTTGGTCGGCACCTTTGAGGGTGGTGAGTCCGCCCACAAATAGGATGGTGTATGGTTTTTTATCTCGGTTTTTGATCGGATGGTAGAGGGTTTGATCAATGGTGTGGGGCATGACTTTGATGCGATGCTCTGGCCAGCCGGCTTTAATCACAACCTGTTGTTGGATCTCGCCTGGAAGGGTGATCCACGCCTGGTGGCCGCTCAGTCGCATGAGCTTTTTGGAATGTTTTTTACGAAAGTGATCCAGATCGTCACCGATCACCATCCAGGTGATCGATTTACCAAAGAGTCGGGCTAAAAGCGCGGAGAGTGCACCATAGGGTAGGGGATTGATCGAGATAATATGATCAATGGGATGTCGCCAGAGCAGGAGAAAGCCTTTGAGAAGATAATGGAGCAGATGCCAGATAAAGCGAATGGTATAGAACGGCTTTGTGGTGGAAAGGTCAACGTGGTAGGTGATCTGTTGCAATTTTGCATGGGTTAGGGGAATGGGCTCGTTGCGCACCAGAAAGATTTTATCAACCTGCTTGGATAGAAGCAGCGGTTGAATATGGTGCAAAACATTAGGCGCGTTGGTGCGGCACATAAAAAGCAGTGTTTTATATGGGCTCTTTTGAGAGGAATTTCTTTTATATATCATTGTCTTATGATAAGATAGGTTAAAAAAGGCGCCGATCTTCTCTCTAAAAAAAATTAAAAGATGCAAAAATTTGTTTATCATTGTGCCGTTTTATCCTATAATCTCTAATAGATTGATTTTATAAGCGGCGTCTGCAACTTGAAAGTAAAATATCAGGATACGTCTTTCAGCGTCGTTGTGAATGGTCAAACCGTGATCGCTGGAAAACATGGCGTGGGTTATGTTTATCATCGCTTTTGTTTAATAGCATAAGATTGTCGGCAGGTCATTCTGCTTTTTATTGGGTTGCGCTGTTTTTTGTCTGGGTGTGCTTTTATTGCCCACTTAAAACGTTTTAGATCACTATAAACAGACAATTTTGTTGACACAATTGCCACAATTAGCAATAATCGCTATAATTTCTCTTGGAAGTGTCACAAGTTTGTTATTCGATAGAAGGGCATTGGTTGGGTATGAAATTTAATCGTGCTGATCAAGATTATAATCAACATTTTAGTCACACCTCCCTAAGCCTGGCGGACTCTTATACTCCAAAATCACGACGCAACAAAATGGCCGGTATGCTGATTGGAATTGGCGTGCTGGTGGCTTTGGTGAGTCTCAGTGGTATCAGTTTGAGTCAAACCGATAACAGCACCGATGATCGGGTGGTCGAGGAGATCCGCCAGCGCAATCATCGCATTGATTCTCTTATCAGTTGGATTGGAACAGGGCTTTTTCCCGATGATCCTGAGAAGAAAACCCGTAAGATTCTTCTCGATCCCTCACCACTCTATGCTTCGGATACCACACCAGAGACGAGAACACCACCTTCCGCACTTTTAGAACGCCAGGATCCCACGCCACCGATTCCTAATGTCATTCGACGCAATCGGACAAAAAATCAGGCACGGACCCCGGAATCTTATCGCAGCGATATCACCCGCGCTGCACGTGAGGTGGGTCTGGATGCCGCACTCATTGGCGCCATTATCCGTGTGGAGTCCAACTTTAATCCCAATGCGGTCTCCCCCCGTGGTGCAATGGGCTTAATGCAGTTGATGCCTGCAACAGCCAGGATCTATGGTGTGACAGATCGTCGTGACCCGAAAGCAAATCTGCATGCCGGTACGCGCCATTTTCGTGGCCTTATGAGAAAGTTTAACAACAATGTGCGCTTGGCACTGGCGGCTTATAATGCAGGTGAGTACGCCGTTAAAAAATATGGTAATCGTGTCCCTCCCTATCGGGAGACACAAAAGTATGTAATTAAAGTGCTGGCTTATCAGAAAAAATATCAGGCACACTATAACTAAGTTACAATGATATCGATAAAAAAAGACCTTGCAATGATTGTGCAAGGTCTTTTTTTATCGGCAATGTCAAGTCATATTTCTTATTGGATTGATAGCAATGGATCAATGATTTGAAGAAGACAAAGAAAAGAACCTGTTGGCACTGTATAGTCGCGGATACCCTTAAGACTTTATTGCAACCTGTCGGGTTGAGGTGCGCTCAGAGGTTCAGGTAATCGAATCGCCCAGAGCCGATATCATGCTGATTCGGCGGCAAGGATCACAATAACGCGCCGTTGAAAATTTTTGCCAGCCGCCGGGTGGAGCGGAAAAAAGCATTTAAGACGATTGAACGTTCAGGACTGTTCAGAAAATCCAGTCTGATTTAGACATATCATTGCTGGTCTATGGAGATTACTCATGAAAGAGCCAATAGGGCATATGGAAGCCGAGGGGATTACCTCTGATTATGTTGCCAAACTTGGTGAAGATTTGTTTAAGGCGATGGTGGATGCTGCATCAGATGACGATCTGCTTGCTTTGCCGCGTATTGAGCGTGTTCGGCAAGAAAGCGAGAGAAGAGGGGAGAAAAGAGGAGAGCTAAGAGGAGAGAAAAGAGGGGAGCTAAAAGGCGAGGCAAAACTCCTTCAACGCCAACCCTTTAAAAAATTTAATCATCTCTCTTCCTGGGCCTCTGAAGCAATTAAAGCAGCCGATTCCAAACGTCTGGAGGTCTGGGGAGATAGAGTTCTGGATGCCTCTTCGATTGAAGAAATCTTCTCAAAGCAGGAGAAATAGGAAAACGCTTCTCGATTATATTTCATAGTTTTTATGTGCAATATGTATAAAAAGGAGAGCGGGAGCGATCCCGCGCTTCCTATCTTCTATTTTCGCATGCAACTAGGAGATGGTCATGGAGGACTGTTCTTGATCCTCACTACCCCGTTTCCAGCGAAAACCGATCTGTACCTTACATACCGTACCGCTACGTCCGATATCGTCTTTGACATTAAAGCGGAAACCAAACTGTTTTGGCATCTCTAAAGCAAGAGACTCTTCGCCGCGATTTAATGTCATGGAACCTGCTTCTACACGTTCTGCAACAGCACGTAAAAATGTAGCCAACTCAGTGGCACTCTTTTGGCCCTTATCTCGGAATAGAACCTGATCCATAATGGCAACCTTTTTTGTTTTTGAGGAATCTTTTGGATCATACAGATGGGTCATGAACCCATACCTGTTTTATCCTAATTACAATAATTTCATATTTTCATGCAATGTGCTACCTTTACCAGGAATAGAGGCTTGTTTTTTTAGCGGATGGCAGAACTCTTAGACATTGTGAACTTAAAAGAGGATTGCTTTTTTTTAAACTTGCATCGATTCAATTCAAGGTGGATCGCTCCAATCTCCTTATCCGTGCTTTGATTGCGTTCTCAATGTGAGAGATCCTCAATAATCTCACTGCCTACAGGTGGTGTGAACTGAAATAGTTTTTCGGATAAAGGTTGATTAATTGTCACTTTCTGAAATGAGAAATCGGAGCGATTGCCCAAGTTATCTTCGAGAATCAGGCGGACGATGGTCTCTTTTGTGGGGTGGAGGGTGACAGAAATCTCTTTGAAAGATTCATTCTTACGGGGCCACAGACGCACCATGGGGGTTTTCCACTGCTTGTCTTGAACCACCTGCCAGTTAAAAGAGGTTTGTAGTTCACCGCCTGCCACCAGAAAAGCGGCGGGTGTCTCTTCAATATTTTTTGCTGAGGTGCGTGTGGCCTGCTCCAGTTCTGGATCATAGTGCCAGACGGTTTGACCATTGGAGATAATTTTTTGCTCTTCAGGTTTTTGATAGTGCCAGAAAAACTGCCGTGGTTTTTTGGCAAAGAGCAGGCCGTGACTGATCTGGGCGGATTGGACATCCGATTGAGTGACCCGTTGTGTAAAGTGGCCTTGGATCGTTTTCAGATTGTCAACAAACGTTTGCAGACGTTGAACCGCAGGTGGCATTGGGGATCTCTTTTCATCCTGTAGATCGGCCTGTAAGGGGTGGGGAAACAGGAGGAGTAAAAGAATGAGATAAGCATAGCACGGATCGTTCACCGACATATTCCTTCAAGAAAGAGCTCTAAACCAATCTATATTATAGGCAAAAATGCGTTTAAACCAATGATCTTTATAATTGATCTCCTTAAAGACCAGTGGATTGAATTAACTTTAGTTAGAAGGGGTTTTGTAGGGTTTTATGCCTATTCTGGGTGATGGGAGGAGATTACCAGCCAACCGTTTGACGCAGTGAGGCCAATGGGCGGCGAAACAGATAGTAGAAGAGTGTTACGGATTGGCCGATAATTTTAGCGGTACCCTGGAGGCCAAGGCGTGGTTTTTCACTCTGCTCTAAAAACTGTGCACGTACGGGATAGATGAGGAGATTATTACCAGCGAGAACCGGTTCATAGGCGATACGGGTGAGTTGTGCTGAGCGGGGGGTGAGTGGGTCAATATCAAGGAAAAGTTTAACCGGACTTCTCAATTGCAGGGTAACGGCTTCTTGGGTGGGGAGTTCGATCTCCAACTCCACCTCTTTGGGGTGGGCGATCTGAAGAATGCGTTCTCCCAAAGTTACAGGACGGCCTAACCAATCATTGGTATCGCGAAAGATGGCCACACCGGTACGTTCGGCAAAAACAGTAAGTTGGCTGACTTTGGAGAGTGCATAAGTCGCTTCTAAGCGGCGCAGTTTAATCTCTTCTTGAAGCAGAACACTTTCAGCATCTTTTTGACGATCCATAAATGCACCTTGATCGGCACTTCTTTTTTTGGCCTCGGAGAGCGCCAGATTCTGTTGTGCAACGGCATACTGATTTTCGATTTCATCGGGTTCAAAGGAGAAGAGTGCATCGCCTTTATTCACGGGCTGATTTGGAATAATATGAAATTTCTTAATCACACCATTGAAGGGGGCGGCAACAATCCAGGGGGTTTGTGCAACCACTTTTGCAGGGGCCAACACCGATTGGGGGACAGGAAGTGCGAGTAAGATAATGGTGATCAGTATCGATAGCAAAAGAATACGTTTTTGAGAGAGTTTTTTAAACCATCGGCTTTGATGGCAGAACAGGGCACTCCAGGCATGGGCCATGGTGGGACTGAGTTGTTGTAGAAGAACCTGTTCGGCTTCCTGCCAGGGGGTATTGCGCCCAAGAAGCAGTGCACCAATCTTCTCTTGGTTGGGATGAATCAGCGGTACCCAGAGTGCATGGGAGGGGAACCACTCTGACCATGTTTCTGAGATTTTTGCAGGCAAGATATCTGGTGTTAGCGGTTGGGGTTGATCCATTTTGGTGAATTGGTTTTTTTCAAGAACCAATTGATCAAGCCAGCGCACAAAGGGTGCATGAGGATCGAGAGTGGGGACATCGGAAAGCGCTGTGAGTTTAAATCCGTGGCCGGTATAGTGAAAAAGGGCTGATTGTTGATGTGGTATGAGTGTTCGCAACCGGTTAACGATGAAAAAATGAAACTGATCGCGATTTTTGGCTTCACGGGCTTCGCGTTCGAACTGTAAAAGCTTCAGTAGAGGGTGAGCAGCGTTGCTCACTTGAGAGGCCGTATTATTGCTCACTTGAGAGGCTATTGCTCACTATGGTGTGATGGATGTGGGGAAGAGTGAAGAGAAATCCGCCGCACCACTCATGCCGGCGGTCAGATTTTCAGGTATTTTTTTAAAGGTACCATAGACTTTAATGGTTTGACTGACGGGATCAATTTTAGCACCGATCTGCTTGATTTTAGCGGAAAGACGCGTTTTTGTCTCATCAAAAACAATGGCGAAGGGGGCACCTTTTTTAAGGTGGGGAAGCCAGGTTGAGGGGGCTACCAGGGTAATTTGCCACTTTTTATGGTTGAGGATCTCTATAAGGGGGGTGCCGGTTTTAACATATTCGTAAACATTTGCGTGGGTTGCAACCACGCGGCCTGCAAAAGGAGTATGGATGGTGCAGCGTTTAATGGCGATGGTATTGACATGGATCACAGCGCGTGCATGTTCCACATCATTTTTTGCCAGGAGAATATCCAGTACGCCAGCGGATTCGAGTTGGCCAAGCTGTTTTAGGTTGGTCAGTTTATTTCTTGCTGATTTAAGATCTGTGTGGGCAACCTGGCGTTGTGCTTTCTGGAGTGCGCAGTCAAAAGCCACAAGACGCTCTCCCTTTTTAAAGGTATCGCCTGCTTTAAAGGGCATGTGAATAATCCGGCCATCCATTTCGCTGGAGATCACCGCCTCTTTGATTGGTTCTAAGAGGGCTCGGATGGTATAGGGATTACTGGCACTTAAGGTGGTCTGGGGGAGAGCCAAAAGTGTAATTATAAGTAGAAGCGCATATTTTTTCATGAGTTACAGAATAGTATAAAGAGAAAGGCACGCTTAAATCAGCGTGCCTTTATAAAAGTTTAACGGGATAGACTAAAACGGATCTGATGTTTTCTATCCCAATGTCGGAATGCATCTTTGATGGCACCAGCGACCGTTTTTAGATCATGTGAGGAGATGGTTTTTGGTAGAGGATCAACACCCGCGGCAACATAGATATTTCCGCGTGTGGTCTCCAGTCGATTGAAAGCCAGATCGCGTTGGAGTTCAGCCAGAAGCAGGCTGAGTTCAGCACGAATCAGAGGCAGTGTACCATTGCGACCGGAACGATAGGAGGCTTGGGCATGTTTATGAATTTTCTTCTCGACCTCAAAGCGTTCACGGGCACTGTACCATTCCAATATCGCTTGATGATAGCGTGAGCCAGAGACGTGAACCTGGGTAAGAATGGCTAAACTTAAAGCCAAACGGCGTGTATTAACCAGTTTCTGTTGCGCCTTCGCCGCTTTAATCTGGGCAGGGCCCTTAATCAGATTAAAGATATTCCAGACCACCTTTGCGCTGTAGGTTCCCCAGTCGCGGTTAAAGGTGTAGCTGTTGCTGTCGTATTGGTATCCTGCATTGAGATCAATGCCAGGAAGCATATTTAAGATCGCTTTTTTAACCTCTTCAGCGCTGATACGGGTCTGGTAGAACTCTTCGATTAACTCGGGACGATTAACCAGTGCCGTTTTTTCCAAATCGATAGGGTTAAAGCGAAGAGGTTCAAGATCCTGAATGGTTTGGGGATCAATGGCCGCCAATTTAAACTCGATACTCGGAGGCAGATTCATCAGCGAGGCCATCTGAATTTTAGCGGTCAGAAGGTCGCGGCGGAGTGTTTTAATCTGTTTTAAGATATCAAGCAGGGTACGACGATAGGTGAGAATTTTGATCGGTGGTTGCAGGCGCTTTTTTTCGATGGTGCGTGCACGGTCTAGTGCCTGCTCCACCTTTTTCATCATGGGATCAATGCGCTCTAAGAGTCGGCTGGCGCTGTAGGCTTTCCAATAGCTTTCACGGACATCCTGAATAATATTATGGATCACCTTACGCCGACGTTCATCACGAATGCGTACACGGTCGGCATCCTGTTTGGCGCGGACATAAGAGACACCAAAATCGAGCAGATTCCAAACCAGGTTAAAGTTCCAGACATCACGGCTCTTATCCTGAGAGGTGGAGTTCTCCAGAGATTGGGTTCCTGTGGTCAGTGAGCGACTGCGTGATCCAGCAAAGTTATTGCGGCCTTCAAAGCCGGCGCTTGCGTTTAACTTAGGCAGGAGTTCCGTATAGGTGAGATCCAGTTGCCGATTCGCCAGTTCAAACTCCATCAGCTTCATACGGTGATCAAGATTATATTTAATGGCACGGGCCATTGCTTCATGGAGGGTGAGTGGACCGGTGAGTGCGGGTTGCTTGGCGAACAGTGCTTTGGTGTCATCTTGAACAATTTTTAGTTGTTGCTCTTTTGAGATGGGCGGTGGCGTAAGTACACAACCCGTGAGTAGGGCGAAAATCAGGGGAAAAGATAAACGACGCAGAAGTGTCCCTTTTCTATTCATAGTGCGATATCCATTTTTATGTTCTAAAACAATTATATTAAAGCAGAATAGAAAATCCAGTATCTTAAACAAAGGATTCTAAGAATCAATAGAATGGCCTTTTTTAAGGATAGGTTCTCTTCTCTTAAGACAAGCTTGACCAATCTAATATGCCAAGCTTCTGATTTTTTTTCAAGGTATGTTTTTGCTTTTTCACAACAATGGAAAGAGAGATAAGCAATCTACTTTTATTGTTATGATGAAATATTGAGATGGTCAATGAGTGCGTTAATGATTGCTTCTTCGGTTGCTTTTTTGGCAATTACCTGTGCAGGCAGGTGCTGTTTTTGTAGGATCTCTTGAGTAATAGGACTAAGTGCAACACGTAGTACCTTTTTTATGTGTGAGAAAAGTGAATCAGGAACCGCATCAAGGAAGGCTTGGGCGGTGCGGCCACTGAAAAAGGGGATGGCATCAATTTGATTTTGTGTAAGTGCTGTAAGAATCTGAGGAGGGAGTTCTTTGATGGCATGGGCTTGATAAGCGGGAACGACGGTGATTTTACGTTGGTGTTTTTGTAGTGTCTCACGAAGTTCTGGGCGGCCGATTTCGGCTTGGGGAAAGAGAAAATGTTGATAAGCGGTGGGATGTTTAAGAATGGTATCTGCCAGAGCCAAGCTGGCTTGGGGTTGGTTGGGAAGGATGACATGATACCCTTGTGCTCTTAGAAGTTGCGCACTTTTTTTGCCGATCACAAAAAAGGGGTGGTTGCATGGTTGATCATATTTAAGAAAGGCGCGGGCACCGTTGATGCTGGTGATGATGATGGCATCAAATTGATCCAGGTGCTGCATGGCTTGGTGGAACGGTTCTGGATCACTGGGCGGTTGAATGATCAAGGCGGGTGCAAGCAGGGTTTTAGCGCCCAGTTTTTCGAGGGCGGAAGCGGTGCTTTGACCTTCAGGGAGGGGGCGTGTAATCAGAATTGTTTTATCTTTTAGTGGCAGGTTTTTAGCAGTCATGGAGATTCTTTAGGTTATGCGTTTTTAAGAATTTCTTCTAAAATGGCTGCACCGCCCTGAGCCAACAGCGTTTGACCCATTGATTGGCCTAACTGTTTGGCTTCATGCTGCTGCGCGGTCTGGGTGTGATCAATTTTCTGTTGGCCATCTAAACTGGTGATGCGACCGGTCATCTGAATTTGATCATCAATGATTTTGGCGTGTCCTGCAATGGGGATCTGGCAACTTCCCTCCAGAGTGGCCATCAGGGTGCGTTCGGCGGTTACTGTGATCCAGGTTTCAGGATCGTTGAGTGGTGTAAGGAGTGCAGTGGTTTCAGGATCATTCTGGCGGCTCTCAATGCCAATTGCGCCTTGAGCAACCGCGGGCAGCATGGTTTGATGATCCAGTTTCTGTTTCAGATGTTGGGTTAACTGGAGGCGTTTAACACCGGCGGCGGCTAAGATAATGGCGTCATACTCCCCTTTAACCATCTTATCGATCCGGGTGTTCACATTACCACGCAGATCTTTAAGTTGAAGATCTGGTCGAATATGGAGCAGTTGGCTCTTACGGCGTAGAGAGGAGGAGCCTACAACCGCTCCTTGCGGTAGCGCATTAAGATCATTAAACCGGCAGGAGAGTAATACATCGCGGGGATCTTCCCGGGGAAGCATGGCGGTGAGTTGTAGACCAGAGGGGAGTTCGGTGGGCATATCTTTCATGGAGTGCACTGCCAGATCTACACGGTGATCCAGCATCGCCTCTTCTAACTCTTTGACAAAGAGTCCTTTACCGCCCACCTTGGCTAAGGGCACATCAAGAATTTTATCGCCCTGGGTTTTAATGATCACCAGTTCAACCTGGAGTTGTGGATGCTGTTTTTGAAGAAGACGTTTCACTTCGTTGGCCTGCCAGAGGGCCAGTTGGCTTCCACGGGTGCCGATGCGTAAGAGAGCGCTCAAGGTGTTTCCTTTTTATCCACTGTTTTTTTAATTGATCCTTGATCTATAATGGCGGAAGCGGTGAGAAGATGCAAAGCTTAAAGTGAGAAGTGGATTTTTACTTTTTTATACATTATGCTCCGGCATCAATCTTTAGTTTTTATAAATTAAGATGATGTTTAATCTCGCTTAAATAGAGGTAGAGAATCAATGGATCAAGTGATCAATGATCAGTCCGGTATGGTGGGATTGATTGTCGTTGGTGATGAAATTTTATTACAGCGCCGGGATGATGCGCACTTTCCTTTTCTTGCCAATCTGTTAAAGCAGCAGGGGAGAAAACTGGCTTGGGTACGTTACCTTCCCGATGAGCAGGCGATTCTGATTGAGAACTTTCGTCAGAGTTTGATGGTGGGGCATCTGGTTTTTTGTTGTGGTGGTATCGGTGCCACAACCGATGATATGACCCGTCAGAGTCTGGCTGAGGCCGCAGATGTCACATTACAGCGTCATCCAGAAGCCCAGACGATTCTAGAACGACGTTTTAATGGGGATATCTACCCCTATCGTGTGCGCATGATTGAGTGGCCTAAAGGGAGTGAGATCATCCCCAACCCCATCAATGAGATTCCTGGATTCTCCTTTCAAAACCACTGTTGTCTACCGGGATTTCCAGAGATGGCCCAACCAATGATGCGTTGGGTTTTGGAGCAAAGACCCCAGGAGAAGAGCGTCGAGCAGGAGTATAGCATGCGTCTGATTGGTATTATGGAGGGCTCTGTCGTGGGAATTATTGATGAGGCCACCGTCCGTTTTCCTGAGTTAAAATTTTTTAGCCTACCCTCTTTGCAACCGCAACAGTTGGTGGAGATCGGTGTGCGCGGTGGTGAACAGATTATGCAGGGGTGGCAGTTTTTACAGCAGGCGGTCATTGATGCCGGATTAAGTGATTATCGGGAGTGATGCATTATTCTGTTTCAGGACGGAGCGAACGATTCATCAGTTCAGTGACCACAGAGCGTGGTTTACGGTTTTTATAGAGAATATCAAACACCGCTTGACTGATCGGCATCTCAATGGCGTGTTTCTCACTTAAACCACAGACGGCCTCAACGGTTTTCACCCCTTCAGCCACCTCTTTGGTGCCGGAGAGAATATCCTGTAAACGCTCCCCACAGCCAATACGGTAGCCAACAACGCGGTTTCTAGAGAGGTCACTGGTGGCAGTCAGCAGGAGATCGCCCATACCGGAGAGTCCCGCAAAGGTTTGTGGTTCACCACCAAAATGAACGCCTAAACGGATAATCTCTGCAAGTCCCCGGGTAATGAGTGCCGCCCGGGCACTATGACCAAACTCCAGACCATCACAGATCCCGGCGGCAATGGCGATGACATTTTTTAACGCGCCACCCAACTCCACGCCAACCACATCCGTTGAGGTATAGGTACGGAAGTGCGGTGTATGGAAGAGATCCTGAATGTGTTGGGTGATGGATTCATTCTGGCCTGCAATCGAGACGGCTGTGGGACGGTTGCTTAAAACATCGCGGGCAAAAGAGGGGCCAGAGAGAAAACAGGCGGGAAATGCTGAACCGATCTGCGCATCATGGATGGTTGAAATCAGTGAGAACGTTTTGACTTCAATGCCTTTACTGGCATAAACCAGTGTGGTGCCGGGTTGTAGATGGGGTTTAATCTGTTGCAAAATGGCACTGGTAAACTGGGTGGGAATCACCATCACCAGGATACGGTGTTCCAATACCACTTTTTTAAGATCGGTCTCACCGTAAATATTGGGCGAGAGATTAAACTCAGAAACATAGAGCGGGTTTTTGTGGTCTTGATTAATCCCTTCTGCGACTTCGGCTTCGCGGCACCATAGAGAGAGATGCTTCTGTTTGGAGGCTAAAACATGGGCCAGAGCGGTTCCCCAGGAGCCAGCACCGATAACGGCCACAGATGATGAGTCGGTTTGAGCGGTGGTCATGGTTTTTGTTCTTTTTTTTTAGATTTTATATTTTAAGAGAGCGTTTCAATGGGCCAACGGGGTTGGGCATTCCAGTGGATACCGTGATTTTCTCCTTTAGCCAGACGCAATCCACCCGCCAGAGCGATCATCGCACCATTATCGGCACAGAGGGGAATGGGGGGAAAATGGGTGTGAAGGCTATATTGATCCGCCTGTTGCTTAAGTGCTTCACGTAATCTTAAGTTGGCACCAACGCCCCCGGCAATGATCAAATGTTGACACTGGTACTTTTTACAGGCCGCAATACTTTTAATCACTAAAGGTTGAATCAGAGCCTCTTGATAGGAGGCGGCGAGATCTTGTCTTAAGTGGGGTTCTTTCGCAAATTGAGGATTTTTAAGGAGGAAAACCCGCAGGGCGGTTTTAAGTCCTGAGTAGGAGAAGTTAAACTTTTTTCGATCCAGAAGGACGCGTGGAAACGGGACGGCTTTATTGTCGCCTTGAAGACTGAGCTTGGATATGGCGGGACCACCAGGGTAGGGGAGGTCAAGTAATCTGGCACCTTTATCGAAGGCTTCACCCACCGCATCATCCTGGGTTTGGCCTAACAGACGATAATGGCCAAATTTTTCAACATAGAGAAGAAGGGTATGGCCACCAGAGACCAAGAGTGCAATAAAGGGGTAGTCGATCTCTGTTTGATCAATTGTGGTTTGGGGTAAAATGGCTTGGCTATCGAGAAAAGGGCTGATAAGGTGCCCTTCAAGATGGTGAACTGCAAGCAGGGGCCGGTTTAAGGCCAGGCTCAACCCTTTGGCGGTGGCGATTCCTACCAGAAGTGCGCCCACAAGTCCTGGTCCACGGGTGACCGCAATACCATCCAGGTCTGAATAGCGATAGCCAGACGTTTTGATGGCGGCTTCAATGACTGAAGAGATGTTACGAATATGTGCACGGCTGGCCAGTTCAGGAACCACACCGCCATATTGGGCGTGCAGTGCCAGTTGACTATGGACCACATTGGAGAGGATTTTGTTATCCTTAATCACGGCGGCGGCGGTTTCATCGCAACTGGTTTCAATTCCAAGAATAAGCATATGATCGACTTAAAATAGAAAAATTTAATAGTGAAGAGGAGAGGAATGGTGTATAACAGATCTTTTGAATGGGATTTTTAACACAAAAAGGAGCGTCCTCCATGAAGCGATTATCTCTGCTGATTTTATTTATTGTTTTTATGCTGTCTCCTCAAGGCGTGACAACCGTTTCAGGCCATAGTGGTGGTCTCAATAAAGAGGGGTGTCACACGAAAAAATCGACAGGTGAATACCACTGTCACAGTAAAAAGAAGCTTAAAAAAGAGGGGGTTGATGTTCCTGTGGAACCTGGAATTATCAAAGAGATTCCAGAACCCGTTCAGATTAAGAAAGAAGCTTCAAAAAAGTTAGGAGATATGGCCGAAGAGGCGGTAAAAAAGGTACAAGATTTAAAAATACCTAAAATAGGTAAAAAGAACAAGCGTGGTCTTGATGCAGAAGAGGCGGTTACGCACACCACTGAGCCTAAGAACAAGATAGAGATTCCTCAGATTGGTACAGAATAAAAAAATAGAGCTGAGATGATAATCTCAGCTCCAGACATATAAAATAAGCAATAAAAGGTATTTTAACTGGCCAGAATGATCAGTCCCATCCAGAGGAGAAGAGGATAGATAAGCCACGCTAAGGGTAATGGATCAACTGTTTTAACGGCCACAGCCACCCGGGCTCTAGGACGGGAACGCTGTCTTCGATAACGGTCGCGCTGCATAATGAATCTCCGTGATCTGTTGAGAATAGAGAGATCTGAAGGCAATGCGCTCTTTTTAATTGATTTTTTGTCATGAAAGGCAAAAAACTTAAAATTTAAAAAAAGAAGCATCACCACTATACCTGAAATTGTTTTGAGAATCTAAGTGTTTTTTTATAAAATCAAAAAAGCTGTTCTGTTGTCTGATAGTCGATCTTATTTAAGGCGTGGACTCTTGGAAATCCGCTAAGATGGTTTCAGACATATGGAGACGGAAATCTTTATGTTCGGCGGTCAGATGTTTTGCGCGCACATCGCTGCACTCATGGGCCTCGTCATGATAAACATGGGTTTCTGTTTTGCATGAGGCGTGGTAACTGGAGAGCATGGCGATGATCTGTTCTTTGTTTTTAGGACGGTAGGAGCCTACAAATTCGGTAAGAAAGGTGAGCTTATGAATGGTAAAATGGTTTCTCTTCTGGGGTGTATTGATCTGTTGTAGCCATATTTTAAGCAGATTGGCAGCCACCGGCGTAGACCATACCTTATCCCTGCTTAAGGTGAGTGCTTCATTTAGATGATCACTGGATTCAGAGATGAGCCTTCGTAGGGTTTCCGCTTCAATCGCTGCTCTTGTCAGTTGTAGTAGCCGTACATAGCGTTCAATGATGATCTCAGGAATACGCAGTGTGGTGGAGTGGGGATAGGCGATGATCGGGCAGAGAATTTCGCGCTGTGAGAGCGCCTCAATCAGATCATTTTGGGCCTGATTGCTCAGCCCTTGATCGGATAACAGCGGCTGACAGCTTTGACGGGCTTTAAGATCGGGGGTAAAGCAGGGGGAGAGCAGATATTCCAACTCATAGGGCTCCATCTTCTCAGTAAT
>JBQGBW010000030.1:0-44141 GCA_052043475.1 Magnetococcales bacterium HHB-1 | reverse complement strand
AACGCTTTTAGTTTGGCCCTGATCTCATCAACGCTTATGTTATCTTCGAGAGCGGGAAGCTGTTTCTCTTTTTTAACCTCCTTATTTTCTCTTCTGAAAGTGCAGATAAATTTATCTTGATTGTTCTTATAGTACTCAATGCTGTATGTATAGTTTTCGTCAAAGATGTTGATCTGATTGATGGCACTTTGGATTGATTTGATCTGTCTGATAACATCGCTGTTATATCTTCTCTTTATCAAACCAATCTTAGGAAACAGCTTGTCTATTCCAATAGAGAATATATTCTTTTTTAAGAACTGTTTTGGTAGGTACTCATAAAGTCTTCTAGCTAAAGGACGTTTCAATCCAATCATTAAATTTAGGTCAATATTCTGAAAAAATCTCGATTGTTTTATTGCTAACAATAAGGTTTCATTAAGTTTTATTTTTATTTCTCTTTTATGAACACTATCATTCTTATTTAATTTCTCTTTGATCGAATACTCTAAGATGTGGAAACCTACACTAACATATCTATCTTTTCCGATGTAGAAGGAACCATTAAATTTTGCGGTAACCCCCATCCATATATCTAGAGATTTTATGATGCGTTTGTAGTTTTTTGGCGTTCTAATGATATTTAGATTCTTGCATATTTCATATGCGCTAATTTCAAATGTATTTAACATTCTGCTTCGATCTTTTTGAGATATAAAAAGTAGATAATATAGAATTAAGGCATCAAATGAATCAGGAATACCAAGATTTTGATTGGCGTCTAGGGTATAGGTTCCATTCTCGGAATCAATTACAAGAGTTGAAGGCTTTTCGCGCCTGTTTGTGACCCATAGTGGAAATTCAGCAAAGTTAAGATCCTGTTTTACAATATTTTTTTTGGCTATTTTTCAATTTTATATATCCTCATATAATTTAGAGTCAGATAGCATATCTTAACGATTAAAAATATCCTATATTATTAATACTATCCTATCAATACAAAGTATACTATCTAGAGTTCCTAAAAACGTATACCTTGAAACGAGAAAACGTATACCTTGAAACGAGAAAACGTATACCTTGAAACGAGAAAACGTATACCTTGAAACGAGCCATTTTTTTTAACTA
Source organism: Magnetococcales bacterium HHB-1 (assembly GCA_052043475.1). Classification (GTDB taxonomy): domain Bacteria; phylum Pseudomonadota; class Magnetococcia; order Magnetococcales; family JBQGBW01; genus JBQGBW01. The sequence continues at coordinate 43,034 of JBQGBW010000030.1, read as the reverse complement.
ACTGATTTAATTTGAAAAAGATGCCTAAAAAAGCTCTGCATGATTTTATCAAATCTTTTTAATAATCATCATCAATGCCTTTTCGCGATTTTTGATTTTGCGAAAATCGCTTTTTCAGTTTTCGATCCGGAAGTGGTCTTTGATGATGATAAAAACAGCCGCATGGTGGGGGGACACCCCCCACACCCCCCGTTGGGGGAGACCCCCAAACCCCCCTTCATCAAACTTAGTTTAATTAGGATTTTCAAAGATGGTCTAATCAACGTTTGCATTAAAAACGGATGATCAGTTTGAATGTCAATTTCTGATCTGGTTTAAGGTCAAGCACGTTTAAATTTAAAGTTGGCCTAAAATATAGGCTCTAATGCCTCTAAAAGGCCCATAACGCGTTTTCTTATAAAAATTGATAGAGGAAGACTCTTTTGAATGATAAAGGCGAAAATTGACGTTTTTAGGCGATTAGCGTCTTTATTATGATCGCTAAACTTTCTGAAGATTAATTCTTTGGCCTTTAATTTTAAAAGATGCAAAAGAGTGAGGTCTTAAGAAAGCGCCAGCAATCTCTGATGTAGGTATTCCAGGCTGACAAAACAATGTAGAGAGCGTAGACGCATTAATATACGCTAATATCCCCTTAGCGAATGTCAGAATCAGGTGAAAATAAACCATGAACAAGATCCCCGTCATTACCGAATATTCCCCCGTGGACACCCTACCCGATCAGGTACAGGACTATATCCGCTCCTCAATCTCTGATCGTACCCGTAAAGAGTATCAGGATGATCTTAGACGGTTTCTCAACTGGGGAGGGAAGATCCCTTCGTCACCGGAGGAGATCGCTTTATATCTGTCCGCGCACGCGAACACCCACAAGGCGGCCACCTTAGAGCGATGGAAAGTCTCCATTGGTAAAGCCCACGTTACCCAAGGATACGAGGACCATGGGAAGAGTATATTGGTCCATACAACACTCAAGGGTATAAGACGACGGCATGGAACCGCACAACGTCGGGTTGCCCCAGCGCTTAAGGAAGACATCATTTCCATGGTGTCGGGTCTTGGCCATGATCGTCTGAAGGACATAAGGGACCGCGCGCTCCTGCTCATTGGCTTTGCCGGTGCGTTCCGTCGGTCTGAGCTTGTTGCTCTAGATGTTGAAGATGTTGTCGAAAACAAAGAAGGGCTTGTGATCACGATTCGCCAGTCTAAGACGGACCAAGATGGAAAGGGACAGGCTATCGGAGTTCCCTATGCACGAGGAATACACTGCCCGGTGAAGGCATATCAACTGTGGTTGGAATCAGCCAGAATCTCAAGTGGTGCCATCTTCCGTGGTATCAACCGCCATGGACACCTTGGTAAGCGGCTTCATCCACACTCCGTGGCCTATATCATCAAGGACCATGCCAAGCGTGTGGGACTCGATCCCCGTAATTACAGTGGTCACAGTCTCCGTGCTGGTTTGGCCACATCCGCTGCTAAGGATGGAGTCCCCGTGCATAAGATCTGTAACCAAACCCGCCACAAGAGCAGCCGTATGCTGGATCGGTATATTCGTGATGGTCAATTGTTCGATGATAACGCTGCTGGGATATTATGAGACCTATCGGCTAAGGAAGACTTTGATTTGGTGCTGCTTCCTGCATCATCTCATTGATCTCTTCGATGAACTGCGCTTTGCTCATGGGCTCCTGAGCGCTCTCTGCACTCTTCTCAAGATACTTCTCATAAGCTTGATCAACCGTGACATCCTGATTTTCAGAGATCATCTCATTGACAACCGCCTCCACAGTGCTTTGCTCTGTCGTGGGTTGGGTTGTGGTGGTCTCCGTTGCATTCTCTATTGCGGTACTTTGGATGGCTGTATCCGTCACAGTCTGTGTGGTGGTGCTATCCAGTCCTGAATCCTGTTGGCTGATTTCAGCACCAGTATTGGTATCCGTTGTTTGATTTTCGGTTACATTCGATGTGAACGTCTGCTCTGAACCGCTGTTCGTCGTATCCAGATTATTGCTGGTTGAACTTTCAGAGGATGTCAGGCTTTGCACATCTTGAGCGGTCTCAGTGATCTCTTGTGTCCCTTCCCCATAGGATACTGCCCGCTGAACCTCTAAGGATGCGGTGACATTCTCCAACGCATTGGATTGCTCAATCAGTTGTTGGTAACGCTCATAAGTCACCAGACTGTTGAGCTTCTCAGGCACCACACTATCCTGCTCAAGCACAGCCTGGGTGGTGACACTGGCCTGTGTGGCATCATTCTCAATCTCTACAGCCTCAATGAGAACCGTATTCTCCTCTAAGCGATTCGCTTCTGTGGCGCGAATATCGGAGGCAATGGTGAATACGTTGAATATCATGACATCACCGACTGTCTCGATATGAATCTGACTGGTGTTACTGGAGAGGTTGGAGAGATTCGCTGCACTCAGATCGATATCACCATCACCAGAAGTACCAATGCCCTCTGTTGCAGAGAGTGCAATATCATTGGCTGTCGAGAGATTAAGCGTCTCTGATATGGTGTTATCCAAAATCGATCCTGTGGTGGTGAGATGAATATTCTGACGGCTCTTAATTGAGGAGAGTAGAATATCCCCTTTAGTTGTCAATTCAACCTTACCATCCACATCAATGACGCTGCCATCATCCATCTGGATATCTCCATCCTTGGTGGTGATGAAGAGTGAACCAGTGACCTGAATATCATCACCACTTCCATCAGCAACGGTCAAATCCCCTTGGTTGACAATCACGGTGAGAGTACCGGTGACCAGACTGGTTTTAAGAGTAACCGTATCGGCTTCTGTGATCTGAGCAACGCCTTGCGTGGTGTAGAGGCTTAAAGAACCAACCGAAGTTTCAATGGCGTTATCTCCACCAATATCCTGATTGGCGGTCATCGTCACTTGACTGGTGGTGGTGACATTAACTGTGTTGTTCTCTGAGCTGTCGCGGATATAACCCTGTTCTGCCTTCAGAACGACCGGACCACTGCTACTCAGTTGTGCCAGGTTAATATGGGTTGCGGCAGTCAGGTTGATCTCACCACTTTCAGAGATCAATGTGGCGCTATCAGACATTGTGATCTCACCGCTTGTGGTAAGCAGTGTAATCAATCCTGAGCCCCCAGTTTCTAAGTTGTGACTCATGCTGATAAAGCCTGACTCAATGGAGAGGTTACCCGTACCAGATGTGATATCTCCTGCAAGAGATACTGTACCATCGCTTGGCAGTGTAATGGCTACCAGTCCACGACCATCAGCGCTAATAGGACCATTGATGGTGAGATCACCGCTATCTAAGGTGAGATAGATACTGCCATTATCCCCCACTGTTTTAAGGCTGTTCTCTCTGATAATCAGCGAACTTTTTGCATTTAAGTAGATATCATTATTGGCATGATTCACCGCATGCAGTGAGGTGACATCAATATCGATATCTTCCTTAGCTTCATCACCGATACCATTCTGACTATCCAGGGAGAGTGCACCAGTGGTGGTGATGTTGCTGGTTTCATCGGCACTGTTATCGGTGATGATTCCGGCTGTGATCTCGATATCACCGGTTGTGCTGGTGATGCTGGTGACCAGCAGGGCATCTTTAATATTCAGGGTAATTTTTCCTGAATCACTGATGAGTTTTGTATCCTCATCCATGGTAAGGTCTTGATCAAGCACCGTGATCTCTAAGGTGCCTGCATCTTTGGCTGTGATCGTTCCTGTATTGAGGTCAATATTATTCGCAGTCAGTGAAACCGATCCTGCGGTGATGTCTGCATTAATATCCAGTTGATCCGCTACATGGATAATCAGCGATTCGCTGATGGTGACCGCATCATTGAGGGTGAGATCTGTAACACCTGAGGTGATCTCTAAGTTATCGAGACCGATGGTATCGGTGAAGGTGAGTGTACCGCCCTGGGTAATTTTCAACTTAGAACCCGATACCGTATCAGCCAGGCTCAGTGTAGCATCACTTCCAGCACTTAAAGTTAAGGTGTAGTCGCTGGTATCGATGGCACTGTTAAAGTAAAGATCACTCTGACTGTTTATGCTGACCTCTTCAGATAACAGCACTGTACTATGGATTGTTATATCTGTGGCAGTGATCGATCCTCTAGTAGTGATTCCGCCGCTGCGTGATGCACCAATGATCAGATCACCGCTATCAATATCCCCTTCTGCGGTAATGGTGATCGCTGTTTCAGCATCTAGCGTCACCGATCCGGTGGTGGTGATCGATCCATTCAATGTTAATGTGGCCTCTGTATCATACGTCAACTCAGCGGTTCCGGTGAGGTCGCCATTTTGTGTGATGTTGCCTGTTGCAGTGAGATCAACCGTTGTGATTGCATCAATATCCCCTTCTAAGGTAATGCTCTCTGCCTGATCAATTTGCAGGGTATCGGTATCCAGACCGTTTAAGGTGATCTCCGTTCCAGCAGCGATATGTAGCGTACCATCACCACTGATTGTCTCATTCAAGGTGATCTCTTTACTCTCTAAGGTCAGGGTCAGTCCATCCAGATCTACTGTGCCGTTTATGATGGTATCCCCACTGGCGGTGATCGACTGGCTAGAGATCATTGTGAGTGCATCTTCGATGGTGATCGAGGCGACTGTGAAAGAAGCGTTCATGGAGATAGGACCGCCTAAGGTGGTATCGCCTGTGCTCTTAATCGTGCTATTGATCACACTGCCACCAGCAGATGTAATCGAGAGATCCGCATCTGAGGTGATCGTCTCATTGATCTCAATGCTTCCGGCATCACTTGAGATGGTTAGATCATCACCACTCTCTACGGCACCGTTGATGGTGAGGTCTCCAGAGGTGAGTTGCAGTGTGGCCTCAGTTCCGGAGGAGAGTTTGGTTAAGGTCAGTGTATCTGTCTCAATCAGGTGAATCAGACCGTTGGTGGCCTCCGCACTCAATGTACCCACGGCAATCTCAAGGGCATCCTCTGTGGCGCCAATATTTTCATTGGCAAGCAGTGTGAGTGTGTCTGGTGTGATAATGTCGTTTGCTGTTCCTGATTGGCCATCTAAAATTGAGCCTTGATCACTGGTGATCTCAATGGCGCCATCACTGCTCAGTTGAGAGAGCGTAATATCATTACGGCTACTGATGTTGATGCTGGTGGTACCAGCAACGGTGGTCCCATCATTCATTGAGATGGCACCAGATTCTGCTGTAATGGTCAGCTCATTGCTGCTCTCAATGTTACCGGAGAGGGTGAGATCCGCATCCAAGCTTAAAGTGAGATGATCAGCTGTGGTTGCCCCTTCTAAGGTGATGCTGCTTAAGATCCTAAGATCAACGATGCCTGAGGTGCTGTTCTCAATCGTTAGGGTGTCGCCATCAAGAAGTATGGTGTTCTCTGTGGCGATACCTGTGATGGCGTTTAGAACCATATCTGGTGAGGTAATGTGCGCGGTATCGGTTTTCTCAATCACCTTGATGGTGGCTTCACTGTCGATGGTAACGCTGTTACTGCTGTTGGTGATTGTATTGATGGTAATCTCACCGGTGGCTGTGATCGATACACCGCTGTTAGCTACAATCGATGCATTCTCATCCATGGTGACATCGGCACTGGAAGAGAGCGTGATTTCATCTTCTGTGGATTGAATGGAACCAGTGAGGTCCATGGTACCGGATTGAAGATCAATACCACCGCTGTTCTCGATACGATCCACCGTGATGGCGTTGGTCTCAATCAGGAGAACATCTCCTGAAGCGCCATTGGTGACATCTAAGGTATTCACGGTGATCTCTAAGGCATCACCATCACCGATACCCGTTGCTGCACTCATGGTGAGCTTATCGGCGGTGATATCCATGGCACTGTCGCCACCATCGATGATTGATCCCGTGGCACTGTTCAGTGTGATATCTCCAGATGTTTTAACCTCACCCAGCGTGATATCCGTCTCTGCTTTTAAGGTGATCAGATCACTGCTCTCGATGGTGGCGGTATCATCAAGAGTGATGGCGGCCTGAGATTCCAGTGTAATGGTATCGCTACTCTTAATGGTGGTGCTATCCGCCAGCGTGATATCAGATGCCGCATCCAGGGTGATACGACCTGAACCGGTGATCTGATAGGTGCTGTTCAGGATGATGCTGTCTCCAGTCAACTGAATCGCTTCTGAGCCGGTTACAGTAATGTGATTGGAGAGCGTGATGTCGCCATCGGTGGTAATCGTTAATGCACCATCGGTAGAGAGTGTTTGACTGATCAACAACGCGGCACTCTTAATCTCTACGGCATCCCCACCCACATTGGTTAGACCATCTAAGCTATCGACTGTACCCAGTGTGAGTGATGTGCCAGAGGTGTTCTCTAATTTGACTGCACCGCCTGTGCTGTTGCTGACCGCGATGGTTGCAGCGGAGAATTTAAGTGCTGCATCTGAACCGATCCCCCAGACTGCTTCTAAGCGAAGTGTCTCTGAGGTGATGCTTACCGCACTGCTATTACCATGGATAATTGCTCCAGAGAGCGCTTGTAAGACCACATTCTGATCGGTTGCGGTGATTGATACGACCTCAATGTTGCCAGCTGTGGCTGTGATGATCACTTCACCGCCACTGGTGAGGCTAACCAGTTTAATGCCGGAAACCTCTGTGATGTAGATGGCACCATCGGTTGTGGCTGTGAGATCATTTGCACTGCTACGCAGCACCTTATCTTTACTGCCGATATCCTCTGTAGCACTCAGTGTGATGCTGTCGGCATTAATATTCGTTGTATCATCGGTCAGGTTATTGGTGATACCTGAAGTTTGGGTGGTGATGCTTACTGCACCTTTGCTGCTTACCTGACTTAAGAGGATGGCGTTGGCAGCATTAAGGCTGATATTCCCTTCGGTTTTGGTGACGGCCGTATCACTCATGGTGATCTGGCCGCTATTTGCAGTAATGGTGATGTCACCAGAATCAGAGAGTACAGAGCCGGTTTGATTAAGATCACCACCGATGGTAAGCGTGATATCGCCTGTATCGGAGGTCATGGTGGAATCGATAGCGAGATCACCGCCAGCGGTAATTGTGATATTACCATTGCTGGTCAGTAGGGAGGAGAGGGTGATTTGATCCGCACTCTGTAATGCCAGCGTACCGCTACCAGAGATTGAGATTCCACTTCCTGATGCGCTTAAGACGATCGCGCTCTGCTGCGCAATCAGGGTGATGTTGCCTGTTCCTGTGGTGCTGCTTTGTGAAAGTTGATCAATATTCAGTGTGCCATCAGAGGTGATATGGGTGAGCGTCATATCACCGGATGTGCCACTGTTGCTGGCTTCAATGTTGGTTGTATCAATGAAGAGGGTAATTCCTGTACCAGCACTTAAGGTGGCGGTATCTGCAATGATGTTTGCGGTATCACCCGTTAAAACATCCAAAATAGAACCCGTGGCCTTAACGGTCACCTCATTATCTCCATCCAAGATGGAGACCGAAACATCCCCAGAAGCATCATAGGTGATATCGATGGTGGCGGTACTCTTAGAACCATCACTCATGGTGATATCATCGCCACTGGATGTCACTGTGATCGAACCAGAACCAGTGGTGATGTCGTCGTTCTGAGTAATCGCACCATCGGCGGTGATGGTGATATCACCACTGTTGGTTTGCACGGCCCCGCTTAAGAGAAGATCACCATTTTCGATATCCAGTGTAATATCCTGTGCGGCACTCAGTGCGGTTACCTCAAGATCACCACCGCTGGCATCTTCAGTCAGTGTAACCTGACCTTCACTGCTATCGGCATTGAGTGAGGTTGTAATCAGGCCATGCAGCTCAATATCACCCTTACTGGTCAGGCTGAGTGTGGTGGCGGTGATGGTATCGGTTGTCTCTTTGCCATCAGATTGAGAAATACCGCCCTCTGCTGATGTGATTGTGACCTCACCTGTGGCTGTGAGGGTGCTATCTAGGACCACAGAGTTGACCATATCAATCAATAGGGTATCGCTGACAACCAAGGATTCGGTACCATCAACCAGAGTGAATGTACCACCATAAACCTCTACCGGATCTTTAAAGAGTGCGGTAGTTGAGAATGGGGTCACACTGATTGCGCCGTTGGTTGTGCCATCCTTACCGATCACAATCTTATTAAAGCCATCTGCAATGGCATCCATATTGATATTCAGGCGCCCAGTTGTGCTGGTAATTGTGCTATCTCCCAGCATGATGCTGCGTCCGGGGGATGTGGTTGCAATGGTCAGGATGCCGCTACCAGAGATAGAACCCGTGGTGCTTGGCAGGGTCAGATTATCGGTGGTGATGGAGAGATTGCCAGGAACATTCAATGCGTTACTGATAACCACATTCTCAGCCCCCTCAATGGTCAGGCTGCCACCGTTGCTGATGGTGATGCCGCCACTGAATGTCACCGTACCGGTCGCCTTGATCACAATATCGCCACTGATGTTCAGCGTATCAGAGAAGGTGACATCTTCGGCGGAATTGATGGTCAGAGCAGAGATTGCTGTATTTGCACCAACCGCTCCTGTGAAGGTGATATCTCCTGAAGCGTTCAGAGTGAGTGTATCGCTGGAAGCGTTACCATCAATGGCTTGTTTGAAGAGCAGATCACCGCTGCCTGATGTACCGGAAGTGATCGAGACATCGCCTGACATGGTGAGGGTATCATCCAGAGTGATATTGCCCGCCATGCTCAATGTAGCATCAGAGAAGAGCGAACCACTGCTTGATCCGGTGAGTGTGAGGGTGGCGTCATCATTACCGATCAAGGAGCCATAAAGCTGAACTGCGCCTGCACTCTCTGGTGTTCTAATCAGCAGCGGATCGGTGAATGTGATTGTTGCGGGATTAGAGGAATCACCCAGTGTAATCAGGTGGCGACCGCTGGCATTACCGATAATGATCTGAGAGAAGCCATCGATCAGGCGGCCAATTTCATCATTATCTACGGAGAATTCATCGCTGTTATCAAAGCCGATATGGATGGCATTGCTCTTACCAAAGGGCATCAGGTAGAGCGTGGCGCCTGCACTGGTGAGCGTATCCTGAATATCGACATCTTCAGCCTGGATAAGGATATCTGCACCATCGCCATCGAAAGCGGCATCAAAGGTGCGGGTTCCGGCCAGATTATAAACCCAGGTATCACCACCAATCTCGCTCTCAGAACTGTTCACCACGCCCATGGCGCTGCTATCTGAGGTTAAGACATAGACATCACCATCACTGCTTAAGGCCACGGTTGCAGCATCGAGCATGATTGATGAAGGACTGAAGGTAAATCCGCTGACAGACCCACCAATTTCTGTTTTTGCCAGGAGACGGATGCCACCATCACTTGTTCTTAGATAAGCCCCTGTGGAAGCGTGGAGGACTGTACCGTTTGCACCATAGGTTGTCTCTTGGTCGCTGCTCAGTCCGCTGCTGGTGATCTCACCGGTGGTGCGATTGATTGAGAAGAGCCCTTCGGTTAAGAACCACTCTAAGTCTGCATCAAAGTCGCTGCCATCTTTCAGCCAGCCAGAGTTATTGTTCAAAAGAGAACCGTCATCGGCTTCTAAGATAATGTCGCCAGCGCCTTCAATGGTGATGTTGGAGGCTAAGAGAATGTCATCGGAGTCATTGGAGATATTGACCTCACCACCATCAGTGCTGATTGGTGCATTTAAGTTGATGGTTGATGTGGCTTGCAGATTAACTTCACCGCTATCTGTGACCGTGATGCCTGTGGAGGCGACAGTTAAAGTACCTTCTGCCTGAACTGTAACATCCCCACCACCGCTCTGACTGATGTTATTGATTACCAGATCGCCTTGGCTGGTGAAAGCGATCTCACCGCTGCCGGTGTTGGTGAACTCAACCGATGCAACCGTAATCTCTAAGGGATTGCTGATGGTACCTAGACCACCTGCTGTGGTGATTTTAAGCGCTGCATTGGTGGCTGTGATATCGGTGGCCGTGTTGCTATCTGCGGAAAGGATGCCGCCTGCGGTGATGGTTAAGTCATCAGAGCCTGTGGTGGTCAGTGATTGACCCAGAGCAATGTTACCGCCTGCATTTAAGGTGATGGCTCCGGAGCCTGCATCAATGCTGCTGCCGGTGCTCATGGTGATTGCACCCTCTGTATCCAGATTAATGTCACCGCTTGTTGAGGTGATCTCAACACTGTTACCTACCTGAACCTCACCGCCAACATCGAAGAGGATGGTGCCGGTGGTGCTCTCTAAGGTGATGTTATCGGCCAAGATCAGATCATCACCGGCAACCAGAGTCAGGTTGCTGGTGCCTGAGGCAATGTCATCTTGAATGGTGAGTGTGCCGCCAGCCTCAATGTAGACCATGGCGTTAGGATTGCTGAGATTGACAGAAGTAACGATGAGATCATCGGGGTCTCTCAGTTCCACATCACCGGCTGCATCAATTTCAATGGTTGCTGCACTGATATCGGCGGGTGAGTTACCGGTGATGGTCCCACCAGAGACCAGGGTGATGGTGCCGTCTGTTCCTGCATCTAAGGTACCGGCCAGAATAATATCCCCTGAAGCGGTAAAGTTGGCTTCATCAATACCGCTGATGGCAATGTCGCCATCATTTTCTTGATAGAGCGTCAGAGAGCCTTCGGTGGAGATATCCAGAGAGCCACCATCCATTGCACCACCCATGATGGTGAGATCATCAGGATCACTGATAGAGACCGTACCGCCGGGATTGCGTACTTCAAAAGAGAGTGTATCCAGATCGGCAGTCAGTTCTAGAGAATCGTTGACAGCCAGACCAAGACCTGAAGCGGTGATGGTGCCGTAAGAGATCAGGTTACCGCCGATATCCATGCTAATGGAGCCGCTACCCACATCAAGATCATCTAAAATCAGCAGATCACCGGTGGTGGTAAAGGAGAGATCCATACCTTCAGCGGTAGGAAGATCTAAGATCATCAGATGGCCATCGACAGTGATATCCACCGTTGTGCCATCAAAGAGCGGTGCGACCAGGATATAGTTACCACTGACATTCGCAGGCAGGGTGGCATCATCCATGGTGGTTGAACCAGTGGTTAAGCCATCTGTCGAAGCGTAGTAGAAGATCTCAACCTCAGAGCCGGTACCATCAATGGTGTCGTTGGCGACATAGAGTGGTGCATCTGGGGTGGTGCCTAAGAAGTGGATCTTCCAGGCTCTGATATCGATCATGCTGGAGCCGGTTTCGATCTGCTCATTATCGTAAACATTGGAGCCAGAAAGACCTGGTGTGATCGCTTCAGCAATAATTCCTGCGGCATCCAGAGTCACTTCAGCGGCGGTTTTGCTGGTGCCACCGTTTACACCGGCCTCGATATCATCGACATAGATGTCTGCGGCACTCTTTAAGGTGATGTCCATGCCATCAGCATCAACCATGCTGCGAAGGTAACGTGCAGTAATATTGCCGCCTGAGGTGATGGTGATGGAACCATTCGCGGTTACAGAGGTGAGCTCAATATCATCCACTTCACTGATGGCAATGTTTCCGGCGGTAGATTCTGCGGTTAAGGTTTGAGCCAGAATGTTTGCAGCAATATCATTTGTAGCCGTGATTGTTAGATCATCGGCAATGAAGACGGCCCCTGTGCCTGCATCAAACTGATTGGCAGTCAGATCCATGGTGGTGGCATTGATGACAGCCATATCGACGGTAAGATCGCCGGTGAGGGTCATTTCAACCTCACCAGTGGCATCATAATCGGTCAAACCACCGATGAAGCCGTTTAACATCAGATCGACAAGCTCAATGTAGATCTCATTCTTAGCGCGAATCTCAAGACTTTGTGCCTCTAAGGCATCGACGCGAATATCGAGAAGACCAGAGTCAACCAGTTGCTCAGATGTGTTACCGGTATCGATATCATAGACCTGAGCGGTAACCTGCTCTGTACCCGAAGCGGTTAAGAGAATCTCTTCGGTGTTACCGCTGATGGTGCCGGTAATAAAGAGGTTGGATGCGGTAGTCAGAGCCAGTTTTGAAGTAGTGTTCAGTGTGCCATCAATGGTCATCGAGACGCCGGTCTCTAAGATGATGGTGCCAGCAGTGATATTGGGAATATCAAAGTTGAACTTATCGCCTGCTTTATACTCAACCCAGTCTGATGCAGCAAAGAAGGTGTAACTATCGATCACCTTACCGGCGGAGAGCTTAATTGAGGTGGTCACCTCAATGGCATCACCGCTATCGGGCTGGATAATCTCAAGGTTGCCATCAGTGCTGGAGAGTTCAACGGAGTCGCTGACCACGTTCTCGATGCTTAGATCATTTTGCGCCACAATCGATACGGTGCCAGTGCCTGTCACTTGTGTGACATAAAGTCCTGCGGCTGTTTCACCGAAGCCATCCATATCAGTCAGGCTGATATCGCCAGCGGTGCTCTGAATGTTGGTCAGTGTGTTGACTGCAATCTCAAGGTCAGCAATACCTGATGCCGCGCTCAGTGTTAAGGTATCGGCGATCAGATCGGCATCGCTGTCATCATCGTTGGTATCATCGATCTCATAGATTGTGCCGCCTGAGATGATGGTGATATCACCAAAAGAGGTGATGCCTGATTCTGCATTATCTCCCTCAGGCGTGGGTACGTCATCTTCAGATGCGGCATAGAATCCTGCGTTAATCAGGTCGATGGCGATATCACTGTCGGCTACGATACTGATATCGTTATCATCATTGTTGCTCTGGATCTCAATGTTATGGATGTGCACTTCGCCGTTATCATGGGTCACATTCAGTGCACCATCCAAGATGGTGAGATTAATCAGATTTAAGGTTTCCGTGCCGCTCTGGGTCAGGGTGACATCACCGGCTGCGGTGGTGGTGAGGGTAAAATCGGAAACTTCTGTATTGAGTGTCAGGCCATCGATCAGAGTGATGATCAGGTCATCGGCTTTCAACGTGGTGCTGCCTTGGGTGATCGATCCCTGAATATCAAAGTTGATATCGCCACCACTGCCGACTGTAATGGTCTCGAAGTTTAAGTTGGCACTGTTACCGATGGATGTATCTTCCCGGGTAATCAGGGTGACATCGTTGCTGTCATCATCGGTTGAGGTGATCAGTGAGGTGGCGGTGATATCTCCAACGGCGGTGACTTTAATTGAGCCGTTGTTTGCCTTCATGTTGCTTAAGGTAATGGCTGTGCTGGTCTCAAGCACAATGTTACCGGTGCCACTCAGCTCAACATCGGTCTCTCTAATGGCGCCTGCAACGGTTAATCCGGTGGCAGCCCTTACATAGAGATCATTGGCCTCTAACATCGAGATACTGACCTGACCGGCGGCAGCGTTAAAGCGTCCCTCGCCAACCACTTTGCTGTAGGTATTGGTGAGGTTGATGTCACCATCGCTGGTCCCGGCGATTAGGTTAATACCGCTATCACTACCATCCGAGGTGATCTCACTGGAGCTGATATTAATTGAACCTTCACCGTCATCCCCTTGACCGGCGGAGATGTTAAGTTTTCCACCCATGGTGACCTGACCGCTTAGGGTCACATCCAGATCGGCGGTAACCGTGATATCCCCACCTGCATCAAGCGCAATGTTCTGAATCAGTGCTTCATCCTGAGTGGTGAGAATCAGATCACCGGCTGAAGAGGTAAGGTCACTCCAGGTGATGGTAAGAAGGTCATCAGAGATAAGGCTGATATCGCCGGAAGAGAGAATCTCTGTAACTGCTGGTAAGGTATCAGGATCCTCGGCATCGGCAGGGAGGACACCAGCAACAGTCAATGCACCAGAAGAGGTGAAGGTAACTGCTGTATCCCCTTTAACCTTACCACCGATGGCGCTATCTCCTGAGGTAGCGATGGTTACCGTACCGCCTGCACTGATGGTCTCAGAATCAAAGGCGCCGTAGGGTACGGGATCGCTGTCATCATAGATGCGGGTAACCGTAAGCAGGGTCTCGGTGTTGGTTTGAGCGACTGTTTTCCAGAGTGAGATGCTTTTGTCATTCTCATTCTTTACTTCAACTTCGTAGGTTTCGGTGCGGAGTTGCTGTTCATAGATATCTTCAACGGAACCAATGAACTGATAAGAGAGGGTCTTACGGCCATCGAACATCAGATCCCACTTAGAAGCCCAGGTGTATTGATAGTCGTATTGGGTTTCTGTTACCGAAGCAGAGTTAAAGTAGCTGGTATCATACCAACCTTTTTTACGCTTTGCATATTCGGTATAAATAAGAAATGTCCAGCTGCTGATTTCATGCTCATAAAGCATACCGCCTTCGTTGGTATAATCAAAAATATTCCAACTACCATCAACATCAAAACCAAGACTTAAGCCTCTACCAGACTCATAGTTGTTATAACCACCCCAGTAGCCATCCATCGTATAGCTTGCGGCCGAATCGGTTGCCACAGTTACATTGGTATGTGTTTCAATGGTTGATTGATCAAAGATATAAGCAGAAGCATCAATGTAGCTTGAGGGCGCGTTAACATTTGTACCGTTGATATCGGAGATGCGGGAATCTTCATCAACTTCTTCACCAACCCGGGTTACAACACTCCATACCCAGTCTGGTTGCCTTACTGAGGAAACACTGGAGCCGTTGCCCATGGCTGAGGTATAGAGATCATCAACCTGGCGGCCATCAAAGACAGAATATTCGCGATCCCCACCGGTAAGATAATCCACATACCAGCGGGCCGGGCTGGAATCATCATCAATGACATCATGCGTATTGTAGGATGTACCACCGAAGACCGTCTGTAATCTTGTGGTGTAGGCTAAGGTGTACTGAGTATCAACAAAGGTTGATTTATCTTGCTCATAAGAGACATCCACACGATCTCTGAACTCACCGACAATCTCTTCTGTGACTACCGCTTCACCCTGCGCGATCGCTTTCTCTACATCGTACTGTGCGCCGCGGGGAAGACGGATATATTTATCATCGATGCCATCAACCTCAATATTGTAGATCGCATAGAGTGCGCTATCTTGAGATTGTGTGCGGGAGGCGACAGGGCCTTTATCCTCACCATCGATATCGATCACCATGTAATCAGTACGGGTCATCCAGTCGGGGCTTACGTAGCGTGTGGCGCTACCTGTTGCTGTAAATCCACCATCAAGCAGAGACTGACTGTAAGTGGTGGTGGTCTCTTCCCCTTGATCGCTCCAGTCAGACCAGAGGTTGTTGCTACTATCTAAGGTGCGCTTCAATACGGTGGCATCGGTTTGACCATCAATGGAGAAGACCAGATAGGATTCGGTATCTTTCTCATAGTAGGTGGCGGTCTCACCAGTAACGACGGTATAACCCGCACCGGTTATATTCTGGATGAAATCAGCGGTGGTACGCTCTGCGGCGGTCTCATTGCTCCAGGCTGACCAGTCACCATAACTTTCAGAGGAAACATCCCAATCCGGCGTCCAGGTTGCGGATGTTGTGACACCGCCCTGTGTGGTCAGTTGACCGGGGTTCTCGTAGATGAAGTCATAGAGTGGTGTGTAACCCAGAGTTTCCCAAACAGCCGCTTGTTCTGCATCAGAGAGTTGAGTGTAGGTCTTATAGTTGGCGGTATCGGTGTAATCCGAGGTGATCTCGGTAAGATCCGCAGCAGTCCAGTCGATCACTGGAATATCGAGTGCGGTGTGGGGGTAGTCATCACCGTTGTAGTAATCAACGCCTTCAATGAAGAACTTGCGGAACTGTGCATCCGCATCAGCCAATGGGTTATAGAAACCATTCTGATAGAGGGTGGCATCCATGCTGGTGTAGGTCTCACCCACCTTCACATCGACAAAACCAAGCTCTTCAGTGACGGTGGTTGTGGTCCATGTAATCTCGGTGACCACGATTACGCTATCTAAGACGCTTAAGTAACCGACGATGGTCTCAACGGTGGTTTCTTCAGTGGAGATGATCGGTGTGGAGACCACTTTGGTATCGGGCTGAAGGTCAGAGGATGCTTGAACATAGACATCACCACCCGATTGAATGTCTACATCGCCACCAGCGGCTAAGGATGCGCCCTCAATAATGTTCAGATCGGCACTGCTTAAGCTATTTAGAGCAATCGTGCCAGAGGTGAGGGTATCACTGCTCCAGGTTTGATCGATGCCTGCATTAATCTCGATATCACTGTTTGAGGAGAGGGCACCTTTAATGGTGATCTCACCCGCACCATTGATCAGGATGCGGCTACCAGTCTCTGTGCTGTAGAGCAGACCATCTAAGCGTAAGGTGTGACCAAGAATATGCAGCAGAGAACCAACTTCAACGGTTGCCGCACTTTCATCGGTTGATGCGGCAGCAACGTAAACAGTTTCCGCACTGATTAGGAGTGTGCTTACATCCTCACGAACATCAATGGTGCTTCCAGAGAGCAGATTTACACCACTTGCGGTTAATGTGATCTCTTGGGCTGCGTTCAGGCTACCAGAAGAGATTGAGATATCGGCTTGATCGGCGGTCATGGTAATGCTGTTTGCATCGGCAACCACGGAACCATCAATCTCACTGACATCCCCTACGGTGCCGTAAATCAGAATGTTATCAATGGATGTGATGATAATCTCGCCACCATCAGCATTCACCGTTCCACCGGATACTCTAACCGGTGCGCCACCAAAGACTTCTGCACCCTCACTGACTGCATCACCATTTTCATCAATATGGTTGCCATCAGCGTCAATGAGGTAGCCCATTTCATCAATGAACTTGCCATTCTCATCTAAGAGCAGGCCAGTCGTATCATCGGTGAGAAGAACCAGAGGCTGAATCGCAACACCTGCACCAGAGCTATGTATGCCACCCTCTAAGGTGATGGTACCTGAAGCTGAAACATAACCATCGATCACCAAGAGACCAAATGTGCTCAGAGTAAGATCCGCTGAATCAGAGTCTGCACCCACATAACCGTAGATGGTCATGCCTTGATCGCTATGGACCTCTAAGGTGCCGCCAGTGGCTGTGGTGAAGGTATCCTCTCCTGAAGCATCCAGCTTGATGGAACTGCCAGAGGTAACGCTCATTTCACCGGTAGCGTGCAGATTCATGTTTCCAGTAGAGATCAGATTACCACTTTTAGTCTCTGTACCGCCGTTACCATCGGAAGCAAGCCCACCAATGGCCAGAATACCCGAAGCGTTGATCTCTAAGGTGGCTGACTGTCCACTCCAGATCCGGCTGCGGCTGTCATCATAGTTAGCACCAGCGTAGATGGCACCGACGATATTGATATCATTACCATTTAAGGTAATGCTTCCACTATCACCACTGACCATAACTTCAGCAGCGGAGTTGATGGTGATATCGCTATCGGCATCCAGTTCAACATGACCTTGTGCACGAATCGTGGCGCCTAAGCTCTGGGTGCTCTCCTCTTTACCTAAGGTGATGGTTGGCGCTTCGATGCGTACTGTCTGATTATCTCCGGTGGATTCGACCTCAGCATCATAGATATTGATGCTTGTACCTGCTTTTAAGAGGAGAGAACCTTTAACCTCAATATCACCACGCAGTGTCAGGGACTCATAAGCCTCAAATGAGAACTCATAATCATTGCTTGATTCACTGACATAATCATTATTGAGTGCACCTAAGATCTCAATGTTCGCACCCTTAATGCTCACAGAGGAGATCGCCTCCAGGAAAGAATCCGAAGAGCCAACCGTCACATCACCATTAATGGAGACCAAGGAGAGAGAATCAAATCCAGCGCCGGTATCGGTTCCTACCAGGCTGGTGACCACCATGTCGCCCTCAGAGACCATACCGACTGTGCCGGTTTCGCTGAGTACGGAGATGCTGGCGGTATCACCACTCTCAATATTATCGGCACTGAAGTAGATATTCTCTTGCGCTTCTAGAGTACCGTTAATGGTCAATGTTTGATCAGAGATGATCATAATGTTGGAGCCTGCGCCACCGGCGATAATGGTGCCGTTGATCTCAACATTATTAGGAGAGTCTAAGGTAATGTGGCTTGAGGTGCTCTCAAAGTGGGCGGTGGCGGGAATCACCAGATCTTCAACATTGCTGTTATAGATGGTGATGGTGCCGTTGGCCTGGATGCGACCGGAGAGTGACAGTGAACCATTGGTTCCAGCTTCATTACCGATCACCACTTCACTGCTCTGACCAAGGGCACGAATGTGGTAGAAGGCCTCTGCATCTTGGTCCATTGTCAGTGTGTAGCCAAGCTCTGCTGCATCGGTTTGATCTGCTGACAGGGTCATCTCATAGATGCCTGCTAAAGCCAGTTTGCCATCCTCTAAGATCACTTCAACATCTGGATCAACGATGCCGCTGGTATCTGGATCATCGGCAAAGTCGCTATAGGTTGCACCGACGGTGTAACTATCGCTGGATGTTTCGGTGATGGTGTAGGTGGCACTGTTTAATGCAGCTTGCAGATCATCAAGAAGGGCTTCAGCTTCTTGGTTATCTGCGGTTTCAGCAGCGGTGAGTGTCACAGTACCGCTGTAGCTAAACTGGCCGCGATCAACGATGATGTTGAGTGCGATGTCGTTCTCTAAAATGCCGGTGGTGGCAGTAATCCAGGAGTCTGCAATCAGTACATTTGTATGTTCAGCCGCCAGCATGGTGATGGGATTGCTGGAATCTAAGGTAATCGTACCAAGTGCTTCTCTGGTCTCCAGTTCAGCGGAACCGTAAAGGATAACACCTGTACCGCTGTAGGTGCTGCTATCCACAGGATCATCGCCACCGGTGATGGTAATCGAAGCGCCTGCACCCACTTCACCACCGATACGGGCTTGGTGGGTTGCTTCAACGGTTACTTCTGAGTTTCCAGAGACGGTACTCAGCTTCCGGCCAAGGTAGGTGCCGGTGTCAGAGTAACCAAGAACTTGATCTGCACCCGCTCTAACGATCCCTTGCAGATCGATATCCTGATTGGATGTGAGGAGAATCTCACTCTCTGCATCATGGGTGGTGATGATGCTGGCACCATCAATGAAGAGTGCACTGCCATCATCATGGCTTGTGCCGATCACCTCAATCTGATCTTTCGCTTCTAAGAAGACACCCGCCTGGGTTGCGGTGCCGGTGGCATAAGATACGCCGCCTAGGGAGACTTGCGCCTCAGATTTAACATAGACTTTAGCCAGTCCATAATCCTGCCAATCAATGTTGCGGCCAGCGGTTGAGTCATCATCGTTAAAGGTTAAGGATACCGCACCGCCTGCAATGATGGTCCCCATCAGCTCGATATCCGCCGGGCTTGTAATGGAGATTGCCCCACCACTGTCATCGGAACTGACACCGTGTGCAACCAGTCCACCAGAAGAGTCGGTGATTACGCCAGTTTCACCAAAGATGGTGATTGACTCTGAAGCGGTGATACCACTCTCAATTCTTGCCACATTACCTGCATTGATGGTGACCTCACCATCGGCATTCTCAGGCGTTACACCGTTGCTACCGACAAAACCGGCGGCAACCACTGTACCGGATACCGTAACATCTCCCGCACCATACATGGCTACTTTACTGCCCTCTTCAGAGGTATTCAGCAGGGTAGTGGAGTCGATGTAGATGCTGTTTCCATTACTATCCCAGCCATTAAGGCTTGTATTCTCATCGCTCATGCCGCCAAAGATGGTGACTTGATCACTGACGGTGATGCCTCCGTCCAGATAAATAAAATTATCGGACTGTAAAGTGAGATCGGCACCAGATCCAGAGAGGACCACATTACCCCTGATAATCAGATCTTCTTGAGAGGCTAAGGTGAGCAGTGCTTCATCACTTAAGACAGTAATGGTGCCGCTGATTAACAGACCATAGCTTGATTGGGTGGCCAGGTAGTGATCACTTGCTAGAGCACTAAAGTAGCCGGTCTTATTATAGATGCCGTAAGCATCGCCATAATCAAGATCATTGTAGATTGCCACACCGGAGTTAACTTCTAAGGTACCAGAGACGGTCACTGTACCGCTGATCATCATCTCACCGCTGCTGGTCAGGGTAAGATCGGCTTCTGTAACATCAGAGCCGGTGGTCATGGAACCACCGCTGTTGATTGAGATAATCTCTGCGGTTGCAATGATCGCGCTACCTGCATCCCGTGCCGCGATCACACCGCCTTCCATGACCATCAGAAGTTTCTCTGTGTCCAGAGTCATGGTGCTGTTATTGCCTTTCACCTCAATGGTGCCCGCAATCTTTAATGATCCGGTGGTATCAATATTTAAGGTGCTGTTCTCGCCCTCAACCTCAATTTTACTTCCAGCATCAGTCAAGAGGCTGTTATGACCGTCATCATGGACATAGATGGGATCATCACCGGTGCTGTTGATGGTGATGCTCAGTTTACTGGGAGCAGTAATCCAACCACCAAGATAGAGTTGCTCATCAATGGTGAGGCGAAGATCACTGGCGTGGATACCAGAATCTGCGGCGCCTAAGGGAGTGTGGATGTTGAGCGCCTCAATGGAGAGGGTACGGGTTTGAATCTCTAAGATATCTTCTTCAGCCCGAACATCGCCTTTTACGGTAATTGCATCGGAGAGCAGAATGGTGTGATCTTTAAATCCAGCTTCAATAATTCTCTCAGCACTTGTGGCCTTGATTACATCCGAATCATAGACATCACCCAGCAGCATGGTGTTGCCTTTATCCCTGCGACCAATTTGAATGGTGCTGAAGGTGGTGCTCAGTGCCACCAGATCCCGACCGGCAAGCTCAAAGGAGTTATCATAAAAATCACGGGCGAGATCAGAACCGGAGCTATCCTCAGCACCGGTGCCTAAGTAGTAGTTCCAGACCAGGCTGTTGGCTTGCAGAATCAGTTTTCCTGTAGCCGTGACCATCCGATTTCCAGAGAGAAAATCGATATCATCGGCGGTGACGGTGATGTTATGGCTCTCGGTGATCGCTGCAATATTGCCACTTTCCAATTCTAAGAGGGCATCCACTTCAAGCAGGGTAAGATCAATATCACCGTTACCAGCGACTAAAGCGTGTTGATCGGTGCCATCAATGATCTGGGCCAGCCACTCTGAGGAGATCGCATCATCCCAGGTGATTTCATCATGCCATTCGGGCTTTGATTCGGTATCTGTGATGATGATCAGACCAGGATTTTCAACCGCTTCATAGCTACCTGTTTTAATCAGTTTTAAGCTATCCGCCTCAACGATGATGATATCACCACTGCCATTCTGGTCAGTAACCGCATTCAGTGTTTTAACTTGTGTAAGGATTGGTGCGGTGGTGGTCCCAATGGCATCCTTGGCTCTAAGAATCAGATCACCTTCAGCGGCCAGGATATCAACGTTATCTGTATTTAAGATTGAACCATCTGCTGCGGTCAGGCGAATCCAACCTTCACCTAAACCATCCCAGTTATCACCACTGGAGATAAGAAGGTCGGCATTTAACTCTATGTTGGCATCATCTTGATAGAAACGCAGATCAATATAGCCATTATCCGTAGCATTTAAACGATAATCGATGCTGTGTGGTGTGAAGAGATCCAGAACAATGTGTGAGGCTTTAATATCGCTATCAGAGTTAAAGTTCTCACCAACAACCTTAAAGCCCGTTGTGCCAAGATCTAATATGCCATCATCGCCACCGTAGGTGATGTTGACATCGCCACCAAAGTAGACAATACCGGTTTCATTAACCAGGCCACCATTACCTTGCAGCGTCAGGCGTTCAATATTTCCGTCATAGTTAATGATTTCACGGCCATTGATGAGCTGACCGCTCTTCATGGTGAGTTTGTCATCCGAGGCGGGCATGGTGAGATGAATCTGGTCCAGGTCACCTTCGGTATCGGTGATGGTGATCGTGCCGGTATCCGCTGATGAAGCAGCTCTACCCTGGGTTACAAAGTAGGTATCATCACCGCCGCTATCTTTAATGAGCAGATCGCCCTCAGGATAGCCCTGGATGTAAACTTTATCGTTTCCAGTACCTAGAATCAGTTCATCAAGACCGCTGTTATAAACATTGATCTCATCGCCCTGTTGATTCACAAAGCGATAACGGCCCTGATTGATGTAAACGGTCATCGGTGCGGTAACAGCACCAAAGTTCATTACCCAGTCATCGCCTTCATCGCTGAAGATATCTGAACCAAAGTTCTCGGAGAACTGGAAGGTATCAAAACCTTTACCACCTGAGATGGTATCGCGCTCTTCACCACCACTGAGATAATCATCCCCATCATCACCGGAGAGAACATCTCTTCCTGTATCACCATAGATAATATCATCGCCGATATTACCCATCAGGGTATCATCGCCCGCATTACCATAGAGTGTACTGCCGCTGTCTCCGGCGGAGAGGTTATCGTCACCATCGTTGCCGGTAAATGTGACATGCACATCTTTGAGGCGGGAAGCATCGAAGGTATCGTTACCACTGCCACCATCTGCCACAATGTGGGTGACACCGGTGTAAGTTTGGTACCAACCATCGTGCTCAATGTTTACGGTGCCATCGGAGCCTGTGAAGATAAAGCTCTCATCACCATCTTCGGTATTGAAGTATTTGCGATATTCAGCCCGTGAACCGCTATTGATGTAGAGTGTGCCACCATCCTGAGTTGCTAAAACTGGAGAGACGTAAGGTGCGTTATAATCTACGGTGAGCAGGTTCAAGGTAAAGAGATTAAAGCGGAAGGTCTTCTTAAAGAAGAGCATCGAGACCGAAGCAAAGATGCTACCGACAAAATTAACCTTCGCCGTACCATTAATCAGATTAGCAAAACCACCCGGCGCCCCATTATCGGTGTAGGTGAGCATGGTAAGAAATTCAGAACCACGAATCTTACCATCGGACTCCCAGTCGATGTTGGTTACATTGCCATCACCATCTTTAGTCAGCGTGGGTTTGGCGATATCCTGAAGATCAAAGCCGGTGTAGAGTTCCAGTATGCCACCGAGGCCAAAGCCGATACCAATGCCGCCGGCGCTGTAACCAATCTCTGCATCCAATCCAATGCTGGCATTAAAAGCAAATTCATCTTTCTCTTCACCGCCAGTACCAGGAACAATACCCGCCTCATCAAATTCAGGCAGAGTAAAATCTGAGATATAGAAGCCATCTAAGACATCAAACAGATTACCGCCAGCCGCCAGCTTTTGAATGCCGTAGGTATCAAATCCAAAGGCCAGATCAACCATGGCACTAAAACCGCCTCTGGCATAGAGATTCATGGTTAAAGGTGCCAGTAGAGGAGCGATTACAGCACCCGCACCAGAGGTGGCGGCGGTAATGGCTGAACCTAATGCTGTACCGATGGGAATTACCGCAATCAGGGTACGGAAGCTGGCGCTGAACTGTAAGATCGGCATCTCATAGGTGAACAGCGTTGCACTGCCACCGGTGAAGATCTGCATCCAGTTTGCGATATCAAAGATATAGTCAATCTTAAAGCCAGAGCGCTCCTGAGCTCCACCACCTGAACTGCTGCCGGTGGAGTCCTCAGCAATCTCATCTAAGAAGGAACCAAAATCATCAGGGATAAGATCATCGGCATCCCCCTCAGGCAACTCAACCCGGACATTACCATCACCAAAGCCCACAATACTGCCTAAGTAGATGTTGCCATCACTGCCCAACATGGCATTGATCTTATCGACTAAAGCAAACATCTCCTGCGCAGCATAGACAAAGGACCAGTCGATGGGCTCATTGTCGGTGGCCTCTAGAATCAGGTTCATGACACCCAGCATGGTGGGAGGATCAATACCTAAGAGGTCAAGGCCGGGAATCTCTGTGGTGAGTGCTTCGACCAGCGGTCTGAAAGGATCAAGAATGGTGTCGATGGTATCGACAATCGGCTTTAAGAAGTCAGAGACTAAAGAACCGACCTCGATGCGCATATCCCGCAGTTCAATGACTGGCGTATCGGCACCATTGATAATATCCCAGCCCCACTCAATGTAGAGATTGGCAGCCAGTTTAGGAATCGCACTGACATCCGCCAGCTCTAAGGTAATCTTCAGATTGATAATCGCATCAACGCCAAAGTTGACCGTAAAGATGTTGCTTAGGCTGTTGGAGAAAATTTCGGTGGTGGTCAGACGTCCCCGGCTATTACCTGCATAATCAATGCTCAAACCACCATAAACACCACTGGGATCGAAAACGTCTGTATCAGGATCATTATCTTGATCCTCAACGGTGGCTTTAAAGAAGAGCAGTTTACCAGAACCAGAGAATGCGCTGGTCTCATTTGGATCTTGGGGTGAACCATCAAGGAAGGCTTTTACTTCAAGCTCAAGCTCTGGATCTTCACCATCGCTGTTAGTGGCCAGATAGATACCATCGATCACACTGATGCCTAAACCAAAGTCAAAGCTCCAGCCTAAGGCCAGCTCAAAACCACCATCAATCTCTAAAGCAAAGCCAGGAACATCGATATCTAAGGGGATATCGACACCCAGACCAAGCATTGTTCCGCCAAGTTTAATATCAAACTGAATGGCATCCGCATTGTCAGGAATGCTATCGCCAATGCTCCAGTCGGTAATCAGATTGCCTTCGCCATCAAAGAGCCGTGCTTGGACATCATCGAGATCAACGACATTATCATCGGTACCATCTAAGAGGATATTGAGTCCATCGGGACCAATAATATTAAAGAGTGCCTCACGGATTACGTTAATGGCTTGGCCATCGCCGCTCAGTTTCTCTCTAAGATCGCCTAAGAAGCCGTTACGGAAGTCGCGAATCACGGTGGCGGCATCAAAGAGGCTGTCCCCTACCAGAGGAATCTTCTGAGCCAGGCTGCTCTCGAAGATCTGTTGGATTACACCAATTGAAGCGTCAACACCATCTAAGATAAAGCCAGGGTTATTGATGATGGAGAGCAGAGAGAAGCTACCACCAAGGTCGCTAAATGCGCCAACAATATCAGGATAGGTGAAGGTAACCGGTAACTCACTGCCACGGTCAGCGGCATTGGTAAGATATTTAAGAAGCTCTGTTAAACCCTGATCACCATAGTTGGGGTTTGATTGGATGGAGAGCGGTGTACCTAAGGGTGTTTCAATACCAAGAATGCTTAAGCTAACCGGTAGATTGAGATCAAAGGCGCCGGTCAGGGAGAACTGAAGATTATCTAAAATATTTTCATTGAAGTAGAAACGACCATCATCATTATCGCCACCATCCTGGTCTAAGGAGAGCGAGAGCGTGGCATAATCATCGGTATCAATATCACCATCGCCATCGATTACCGCATAGCCATCAGTGACCATAATTTTAATGGGACCAACCTGGAGTCCTAACTCCAGTTCACTGCCTATAACCCGACCACCTAAGGAGATATGGGTTCCCCAGGTGGTCTCTTCAGTGTCACCGATGACATGGTCATAGAGGAAGACTTCAACCGCGCCACCAGAGGCGAGTTGGCTAAAGTCGATACCGATATCGAGCTCAATCTCAACAAACGCTTCTAAGAGAATGTTACCGCCAGCACCCGCATTTAAGCTGTCGGTCAGATTATCTAGGCCATCCAGCTCTTGAGCATTGCTGTTGCCGGTGATCTCTTTAAAATCGGCAAGATTTAAGGCAAAGGTGAAGAGTGATGAGTATAAAGCACTGAAATTAATATGAATGTCTAATAGACCGCCATCGCTTAAGGCTAAGGAGAAGATCTGTTGATGATGATCAAGGGTATTATCATCTTCGATGCCTAAAGCATTTTCAAAAATCTCTTCAACTTCTTGGATGATCTGGGCGGTATCGGTTACAGCAATTTCAATCTTCTCTAAGAAGGTATCCATGAAGGTGAATACTTCTTTTAAAGAGCGATTGATTACCGGCAGAGGCTCTTCATAGAAGGTTTGACCTTCAAGAGAGTCTTGCAAGAAGCCCATGCCCAGTTGAACTGCATCAATGATGTCTGTGAAGCTTAAGTTCTGGAAGTCAAAGGTATCGCTTAGATCGGGAAGAACCAGAACGACATCAGAAGCCGATACGGTGTTTGCATCAACGGCCGCTTGAAGATCAAAATCAATGGTGGGATCTTGGTTAACGGTAACCACATTGGTTAAATCAAGAAGGTCACCCACATAGATGCCAATCTCAGCGGTATCTGTGATAGAAAGCTCACTGCCTGTACCTGACTGTAAGGCTAATCCTTTGATTTTGGCATAAGCACTGCCATCCAAGGTGAGATGCAGTGAATCAAAGAGCCTACCGTTAATCAGATCGGAGAAACTAAAGCGCTGGTCACCTTCGGTTACCGTGTTTGGATCATCGTCTAAGATAAGAGCAACGGAAGCTTCAACATGGATACCTGATCCTGTATCCTCACCACCCGCTTTAAGTCCTATAAAGCCGAGACGGGCTAAGAACTCAGGCTCTTCTACATCAAAGGAGAAATTACCGGAGAGATTGGATTGATCAATGGCAAAGCTTAAGCCTTCGGTTCCTGTTTCACCATCCAGATCAATGATTAAGACCATGGAGCCTGAAACATCCGCTTGAATTTTAGCGATGGCCTCGGTGCTCAACTCAAAAGCATCACCAAAGTCAAAACCAAAGTTGATGGCCTGCTCCAGTTCAGCCAGCGTTGCAGTAAAGCTTAAGGGGAGACGGAACTCTTGAGTATCTAAATCATAAGTAAGTGTGGTAACGCCTGACTCATTAACCGCTACAATGAACTCTTCTAAGGTCTCAATCTCCTCAATTTCTTGATGGACCACAAAGGTAAGATCAGTCGCGGTTTCACTGAAAGTCTCTTCTAATTCTAATGTGTCACCATCAATGACACTGGCGATGGTATAGGTTGTCTCATTAATCAGTAGATACTGTTCTGCCAGATCATCGGTGAAGCCAGCGCCACTTGCTGTGAACTGATTAGAGTCTGCAACGCTCTCACCATTCTCGCCTGTGAAGAGATCAACCCGGTCACGGTAGAAGTTAATTTTCTCAACCACTTCACTATTAAAGGCGGTAGCAAAGTCAAGAACCGAACCGATGGTGTTATCTAAGAAGGGAACGCCCAATTTTAAGTTATCCGATCCACCCACTGAATCGAGATAGTTAAGCATGTTGGAGAGCATCAGGATCATATCAACAACGCTGAGATCCTGAAAATTCATGATGCTATCAAAATTCTCAGCATTAAAGTCGAATCCAGCACCATCGCCGTAGAGTACGCCATCTACGGTAATGCGGGGTGTCTTACCGGATGTGAGATCTTCACCATTGAGTGAAGCAAAGAAGGGCAGGTTAAGATTTAGACCGTTAGTACCGGGTGTGAACTCAAAGTCACCACCCACATAGGTGATACCACCATCTAAGCGGAGATAAGCATAACCACGCTCACCATTCTCTTCACCAAGACCAATGTTTAGAGGACCAAGGGTTGCTGCCAGCAGGAGGTTATTGGCTGTCGCTTCTAAGGAGAAGTCAAGCTGGTTAACGTTGAAATTGACATCAAAGGTCTCCCAATTAAAGCTGAGATCAAAATCGATGGTGGTGTTAACGGTGACATCTAAAGAGAGGTCGCTCTCTAACTCGACGCCTAAGTCTGCTACTTCACTGGGAAGATCAATGTTAACCGCCGTAATAAAGTTAACCGTATTGGCGAAGGCAATATCAAAGCCTGTATCAGTAATCCCAAAGGAGAGACCATTTTCGCCCTCTTCACCATCTAAGGTGGGTACCCAGTTCTCTTGCAGATAATCATTTAAACCATTTAAGGTGGGGACATCATCATAGACGCCTAAGGGGATGGTATCATCCTCTTCTAGCGCTTCATCGGGGCGGAGATAGGGGTGCAGATAATGTTGCAGGTAGGGCCCTAAGGCGAGATATTTATCGATGCCGACAAGGGCAGCAATGCTGGTATCTGTGCCGGGGACTACCTCAGCTAACACGCTGTTATAGATGACATTGCCTTCATCATCGACCGTGGGGGTCAGATCATCATATTGATCGGTGAGATCCGCACCGATATCATCGACCATATCGGCCAGGAAATCATCGAGAAGAAGATCTAGGTCATCGGCTTTAAACTCTTCGACATCACTGCTATCGGTAAACTCAATGTTGACCGTCTCATCACCGATGGTCAGAGTCTCAGAAACTGCTTGACCTGTCTTATTGATGCGGATCGTGGCATTACCCACAACCGTGACGCCAACGACGCTCACATTGGCGCCACCACTACCGGTAAGTGCATAAGAGATGATGTCATCCAGCTCATAGATCACCAGTCCAAGAATACCCTCGGAGAGTCCAACACCATTATCTGATGATCCTAAGAGCGCTGTGACATTTGATCCGCCAATCAGAATTTTAGAGCCGCCGGTAACCAGGGTATGTTCAATGGCGAAGGAACCACTCAGTGTGATCATATCGAAGATATCAATAGAAACATTGCTACCTTCAATGCGCTGAATGAAAGCACCATCTTCAAAAATGATCTCTTGAGTGTTATCAAAGATCGCGATGCTCTCGTTAACCGCTTCTCCTGTGGTATTGATTCTTACAGAGACGGTACCGGAGAATCCGAGCATGGATGCGCCGCCATTATCACCACCGCTAAAGGAGATATCTCCTGAAGCATCCAGGGCGTAGACAACTTCATTACTATCATTGGTGCGAATGACTAAGCCAAGATTAGCGTTAGAGACCAAGAAGCCGATATTTCCAGACTCACCCAGAGCAAAGGTGACATTCTGTGCGGCAATCCAGAAGGTCGTACCGCTATCCCCTTCCTGCATCACAAAGGTGAAGCTACCAACAACTCTGGCAAAATCAGCGATTTCAAGAATCAGGTTGGAGCCGACAACCCGTTTAACGTTGGAAGTATCAGAGAAGAGCAGGGAAACATCACCATCGGGTGTCGTGACGGTCCTTGAGAGGTTCTTTCCAGTGTTGTTGAACTCAACTAAGATGGTGCCGCCTAAGGTAAAGCCGCTGATGCCATCCAGTGATCCGGTCGCCTGAGCGACAAAGGCGTAGGTTGCTTCACTTTCTGCTTCTAAGTAGATCGCAAAGCCTAGAGAGATATCGGTGAGATTAAGACCAAGATCGCCAACACCGAAGAAGGCGCTCAATCCAGAGGCCGAAGCGATGATTAAGGTATCGGTTTCACCACCGTTGGTCTCTTCGAGCATCTCAAAGTAGAAGATTCCTGAGAAGGCGGGGAGAGAGAGAATTTCAAGATCTAAAGTACCGCCTAAGCGAATGACATCATCGGCAGTATCAAATGTGATGTTAATGTCCCCTTCCGGGGTGGTCACGGTCTCATTTACGGCAACACCGCTGCGATTGATCTCAACGGCGAGAGATCCGCGCATTGTAGTATCCTCAACACCGACCAGTTCAGCGATACCACTGCCCTCAATGGCGAAGCCACCATCATCATAGATTACAAGAGCGATATTAAGTTCGGTAAGGGAGATGCCAGATTGATCACTGGTGCCTGCTTTTGAGCCCGCGAAGAAAGAAGCGTCATTGGCGCCACCAATCAGCTTACTGATGCCATCGGTGGTTGTGCTTTGGAAGATAAAGTCGCCGGAGAGACGAACAAAGTCGCCAATCTCAAGGTTGAGATTTTCAATAGAGATACTGATTGCCTGGTCGGCGGCGGGGAGTGTGGAGAAGGTATGAGGAACGTCTGTATTGAGGGTGACGTTGGAGTAGTCAATACCGGTGTCGTTGTAGAAGAACCGAACGCTGTCTGCGCTAAAATTCTGGAAGAGATCACCAGAGAATGAGAAAGCACCGCTCACTTCGATTACTTTGGTGCCATCGCCATTTAAGAGCATGCCTAATTGGCCATTGGAGATTTCAATATCGGCCTCTGGGCCTGCTCTGATGCGTGCATTGACCTGATTGGCTGTAGCCAGGATATCGTCATCATCCATGACGAACTCAAAGCTACCACCAAGGCTTAAGCCATCGGAGAAGACTGCTGAGAGTTCTTGAACCGTGACACTGACATAAGCGCCAGCGGAGACAGGCATATATTGATAGGTGTAACTGACGTTGCCACTAAGATCGATGGTGGTATCGGTCAGATCGGTTCCCGTATCGTTGTAGCGGAAGGTGGTGCTGCTGGCACTGATATCTGTAAGACCATTGATACTTAAGGAGGGTGTGCCTGTAACCTCTAGAGCCTGGGTCTGATTGCTGTTCTTAAAGAGATAACCCAAAGAGGCGTTGGTGACTGATGCATTAAATGAATCGGTGGTCATGGATACTGAAGCATCTGTTGCAACAATCGCGACATCACCATCTAAGTTTCTAAAGCCAAAGTCACCTTGAATCTCTAGCGCGTCATTAAAGTTGGCCTTAAGGTTATCGGCGGTAACCACCACAAAGTCGGTGGCCGCAGGCATATAATCATAAGTGTAGGAGAGATCACCAAAGCTTAAGGTGGCACCCGTTAACTCTTCACCCGTTGAATTGATACCCAGTTTGGCCAGATCCGCTGAAACTTCTTTAAAGAGACCACCACTTTCAAAGACAAAGTCACCCGATACTTCTAAAGCATAGCCCCCGTCACCCTCGGCCATCAGCCCTAAGTTACCATCTTTGATACCTAAGACAAAATCACCGATTTCAACCAGAACATCCACATCACTGGCTAAGAACTGAATCTGATAAGGATCATAGAGTTTCTGAACACTCAGGTCCATATCCACACTGATGAAATCTAAGATATCAAAAGAGACCAGACTGACAACGCGGATAAAGTTGGTATTGGTGAAGCTAAAGGTGGTATCACCTCGGGCGGTGGTGATGGTGCGATCCACTGCGGCTCCGGTGGTATTGAACTCAAACGATGCAGTGGGTTTACCACTGACCACAAAGTCACCGATGGAGACACTCAATGCCTCGCTCGATGCACGACCGACGATGCCATTTTCATCAATGAAGAAAGAACCTTCAGCCTGGGCAACCTTAACGGAACTCTCTTCAATCACCAGTTCCACCGAAGCGCTGTAGGCATCAATCGTAACCAGGCTGGTATCGGATGCGCTAAAGATCATGTTGCCGTTGACAGTTTCATTGGCTGTAATAATCGATAGGGAGATCGATTCAGAGGTGACTGTACCCGCGGTGGCGACATCGGAAGCATAGAATGTGGTCAGTCTCTGATAGTCCTCATTAGAGTTTACCCGGAAAGAGGCTGACCCCGCACCCAGTTGACCACCAGGCAGTGTGGAAGCAACAATCGTAATATTATTTGGTCCAATTACAGGAACCATGTAGAAGCCGATATCGCTGGTGAAGTCAAGAACAATCGCACCAAAGTAACCATTCAATACACTGAACTTGGCTACTTCAACGAGATCGGATGCCGACACCTCAATACCATCACCATAGGTGACATGCAGGGTAAATGATTTTCTTGCAGCCAGATCCAGCGTTCCGGTCAGATCAATGGCGGTAAAGATATTATCATCCAGATTATCGGTAATATGCAGTGTTCCACCAATATCCAGGGTGAGATTCTCACCGCTTAAAGGCGTATCGAATGAAGCATCACCACCGGTAATCAGCTCAAAGGTGTTCTGAATATTAAAGGTGCCCTCAACGGTGATCGTGCTTCCAACAGTCCAGCTGCCTGCCGTTGTATTGATGGTATCTGCTGTCAATGCTGCATTGCCAACCGTCACTGTGGGAACATTGATTGTAATACCCGTACTACTCCAGGTGATTCCTTCGGTTACAGTAATTGCTGTAGCGGTTACCGTAATAGAATCTCCAGCAGTAAATGTCAGTGATGTGGCTGTAATCGAAGAGACTAAAAGTTCAATATTTCCGTCAGAGGTAAGCTGCATGGTCTGCGCTGAGATCGGAATATCGATCAGTGAGATGTCATCCGCAGCAGTGATGGTCAATGTGTCGGAAATGGTCAAACTACCCTCGACAGTAATTTCTGTTCCGCTGGTCAGTTCCAGATTCTGTGCAGTGACATTCGCCAAGAGTGTTATACCATTACTCTCCATACTGACCTTCTCAAATGAGGTCAAATCAGCGGACTCACCATCAACGCTAAGTGCTCCTTGTGTTGTGGCCATCTCCATCAGTTCAATATTTTCATCATATTCAACTGTAACCAGATCAATCGAGAAGGAGCCCTTCTGCATGGTAATGACTTCACTCTCAAAGAAGTAGAAGTCTAGATCAAGTCGATCATTATCACCGGCCGTATCAGTAACCTGAATCTGATGCGTTCCACTGGTATGCTCACCTGTCATATAGCCAATCTGATAGGTATCGTCTCCTTCACCACCATCAACCCATTGGATATAACCGGTAAACTCGATCAGATCGTCTCCTTCCTCACCATAAATGATATCGCCATCGGTGTTGCTGCCGCTGCTGATTGTGTCATTACCTGTGCCACCATAGATTGTATCATTACCATTCTCACCATAAATAACATCGTCACCACCATTGCCATAAATGGTATCGTCTCCTTCACCACCGCGAAGTTCATCGATGTCTTCACTTCCATAAATCCAGTCATTATCATCATCACCGGAGATATAACCCGGAACATAACTGATCAGCGTATCATAACCGTCGTTGCCATTAAGGCTGACACTGTTACCACCATAAACTTCAACAGTATCATTGCCTGCACCCATCTTAACGATCACATCGGCCAGAACATTTTCACCCACTTCTAAGGTATCATTGCCATCACCTGCATCGGTGATGCCGATTACTCTGACACCAGAGTAGGTTTGTGTCTTACCCCAACCTGAGACCTCAACGATCTCCTCACCGTAGGTTCCACCGACATGGGTGACCGAGAATCCTTCGTTCTGTGCAGATGTATAACTGGCATAAGGTGAGCTGCTTCCCATATTCAGATAGAGGTAGTCATCACTCATGCTGGCCAGAAGAATTTCGCCTGTATCCCAGACAATTGTCCCTCTTTTCGTAAGTCCCAACGCCGAAGCTTCTACTGAAACAGTGATGCTATCGGTGGCAAAAACAAACTCTCCAACAACATCCGCAACCGTGACACTCTTACCCAAAGCACTGATGTCTACACTGCCGTAAGCACTGCCAGAGAAGATGTTTTCTGGATCAATGTTGCTGGCAGACATTGAAATGCCGCCTTTGAGCTTCAATACTGAGAAGTCAAGCTCAATATCAACCGATCCTTCAATATCAAAGTTACCGGTAGAGTCGATATAGCCACTGAACTTGATTGTCGCGACACCAAAGAAATCGATCTTAAATTCATCCACATCAATTGAGAGAACACCATCTTTAGCACTGATGGTGAGTGTGCCTGTGCCTTCAAGAACAAAGAATTTCAGCGTGGCATTGACATAGATTAACAGGCTGCCTGCATCAACGGTCTCACCGGCCACAACAATGTCGGTGTCACCTGTATTGAGTTGAAGAATAAAGGTGCCATCAATCGAGAAAGGTCCAATGCCAATGGAATCGACATCCAGCTCAATATACATGGCAAAGGCGCCTGAGCGGATTACTGCACCACCCACTAAGGAGACACTGCCAAAGCCACCAAGTTTCAACGTGGCGTAGAACGAAAGATCAATCCCTTCTGAATTAATCAGTAGATCCACACCACCGGCAATTTCAAAACCACCAATCTTGATTAAACCACCAAAACCGATTCTTAAGGTATTGGCATCAATGGTG
The DNA here is from genome assembly GCA_052043475.1 of Magnetococcales bacterium HHB-1. Lineage (GTDB taxonomy): Bacteria > Pseudomonadota > Magnetococcia > Magnetococcales > JBQGBW01 > JBQGBW01. Next base: position 9,416 of record JBQGBW010000030.1, on the reverse strand, counting down.
GCCTCAACCAGATCATCGGCCACTTCACCGGTTTCATCGTCCACATCAAGACGATAAACGGTGGCCTCAGTATCCCCCGTATTGAGCTCTAAGAGGAATGAACCCTCAAATTCAAGGGAGCCACTTCCGGCCTGAAGTTCAAGCTGGAGTGTTGCAACAATGGTCAGATCCGTACCAACCTTCAAATAACCGCTGGCGGCTAAGGTACCAATCGAATCCAGTTCAATGCTGGCGGCCACCAGAACTTCAAGACCGGCTTCGCTTAACTGGAAGTAGAACTTTCCTTTCAGTTCTAAGAGACTGAGCAGTGTCAGTGAGCCCTCACCACGGACCACTACATAAGCCCCAGGATCTCCCTCTGAACCATCAATCTGAGGTGGTCCCGCTGAAATGGTTACCGAATCATACCCCAGGGTATCCACCATATAATCTGGTACGACGTAGGTTTGATCCTCACCGGAAGTATTAATATCAATATTGAATGAGGCATCTAATGCAAAGCCGGGCAGATTCTGGACGGAGATCTCCAGTTCGGCCTTAATGGCTAGAACATCACTATTGAGAATCAGAAGACCAAACGCACCAAATGTAAATGTGGGATTATCCAGATCACCGATAATCAGATCCACATCCAAGAGCATCTCTAAGCCATCTTCAGCGCTCATCTCTAAGATGAATGCACCGCGGAAGTAGAAGATGGGATCATTCTCAATGTTAAAGCCACCGCTCACCGCTAAGGTGCCATCAATGGCAAAGGCAAATGAGACCGGTTTTAAATAGAGATCAACAGGATCACGACCGGGAAGTTCTAAGGTAAGATCTTTACCCTCAGAACTGGTATTGATCAGGATATGAACATTACCATCGATGACGATACCCACTTTTTCTAAGACAGGCAGTGAGGCGTTCAGTTTAAAGGCGCCCCAAAGATCCACATTGCCGGATTCATCTTCAATAATATTCAGTTCACCGGCGAAAGAGATAGCATCTTCGACAATGGGAACAATGGAGAGGCTACCATCAAAGTTGGCTCTAAAACCGCTGGACCAGAATTCCAGGGTCATGTTGGCTTCAATTTCGAGATAGACAAAATCCATCGGTGAAGGCGGTGTCACCCTGGCAAGGCCTTCAATCTGGAATGTGACTAAAACACCACCATCTTCTGCGGCACCATCTTCAACGGTAATTTTGAGCATACCGCCAATCAGGAACAGAGATGATTCAAAAGGATCACTGCCTGGCATGGGGAGTTCAGCCAGGAAAGCAATGGTGACCTCACCATCTAATACTTGAGAGAAGTCTGCATAAAAACGGGCATTGAGTGAAATACCACTGGCAAGGACAGCGGCATTGATTAAAAACTGACCGTTGGTGATGATCGTCAGATCAACTGTGGCACTGAAAACCGATTCCGGTGTGCCGGCAATACCCATGGTGGCGCCCGCATCAAAGCGGATTGGATTATTAAAGACCTGGGTAAAATCGAGTGTCTCACCATTTTCGGCGGCTCTTTGTGCCGCACTGAGTACACCGGCACCAAGATTATCTTTCCACTCCTCAACGGTCATATCGCTGTAGGTGCCAAAAGAGCCATCGGCCAGATCTTCAGGATCATTAACCTCGGGCAGTGCTTCAGCGAAGAAGGTAATTCCGCCACGGAGTCCTGCTAAGGTGAAAGGTGAGGGTGTCAGTACAATCGGTGCCGATGCGCTCACATAAGCGCTTAAGGGACCAAATTCTGCTAAGCCAAGCCAGATCTCAACACCAATGCCGGAGAACTCAAAACCACCGGTGATGCCACCATAGAGAATCCGGTCAGCCACTTCGGTTGTGGTATCGCCAAACTCAATCTCATTGCCATTTTCATCAATCTCTAGAATGGCTAAGAATCCACCAGCAGAGATGTAACCACCAAAAGCATTGGCCTCAATGGAGAGTGAAGCACCGGATATACCCACAATCGGGAATTCGCCATCCGCCAGTTTACCGACATCAATCTCTAACCGATCCACACTACCGGTGATCTCTAACATGCCACCGATCTTGCCACTGATTGAAGCTGAGATAATCAGGACAAAATCAAAAGGATCGCTATTGATGTCATCCCATACGATGCCTAACTCTGTGATCTGGAATGGAAGCCAGCTTGGCAGTTTAAAATCATCGGCGCTGTTACTTCCTAAGGAGAGGAAGAGACCAAAACCCTCTTTAGCCACAAAACTACCTTCAGCGGTGAAGGCAAAGTTTTTCATCTCACCGCTGATGGTGAGGGATGAAATGCTGACTGTTGCACCTAAGGAGGAAAAGCTAACGACTTCTTCATCACCTTCGGCACCAGTATCAATCTCTAGATCTTCACCGGTGATGGTGATGTAAGAGCCGATGGTGATCTCAAAGGTATCGACTTTAAAGAGGAAGGAGTCAATCCGGCCATCGGTAAATGAAACCGTAGCTCTGACTGCCTCAGTATCTACCGTCTCAGAAGTATTGTTGTAGCTGGTGCCGGTATCACGGTCGGTGATGGTGGCGCTGATGGTTTTACCAGGGAAGAAGGCGGCACCGCCGGAGGCGATATAGATCTGACCATCAAAGTTAAGCCCTTCACCAAAGATGACTTTAAAATTCTCAACACCGATTCTAAGATCATCAAACTCTAAGATGGAGCCCAATTTGATCGAAGATTCGTTGCTGGTTGAGGTAGCGTTCTGAACCGGGTTACCGGATTCACTCTCTGGATCATCATAACCAAAGACAATTTCAGCAACACCCAGTTGGAAACCATTCTCCCAGACGGTCAGGCCAGGAATGACATCACCACTATCTGGGGTATAAGAGTCAATGCGGCCCTGAATACCGAAGGAGGGAAATTCTAAGGTGATGGAGTCTACTTTAACCAGCTGCTGACCCATCTCATCGCCTTCCACGGCTTCATAGTCGGGGTCAAAGCCGATTTCAACGCCGGTAGCGTTGGCTTTAAAGAGGTCGGGAATCTCCAGATCAAAGGTATTGACGATCAAGCCCCAGGCACCGTTAAGACCAATCGAACCATCACCTTGAAGATAACCCAGCACATCCACGGTCATACCGAATGTGCCTAAGACGCCGGTCATGCTGGCGCTGATACCACTATCATCCTGTTGCGTGGCATCATCACCAAAACTTAAAGAGGCGGACTCAACACCAAAACCAACGGAGAGAACCAGAACCGAATCTTTAAAGGAGAGCCCTGTTAAGCCCAAAGAGGGGTTAATCAGGCTTACTGGACCAATATTCAGGGTTTTTGCAGCAGCGGCGGTCCCTTTGGTGTTACTTGATACGGTGAAACTTTCTGATTCGGCTTCATTGGCGTTACCATCCAGATCACTCCAACTGTTTGCAATAAAATTGACTGTAACCGATCCATCGGTGAAGAGGTCTGTTTCGTTGGTTGCATCTAAGTCGGTGAGTTGATAACGGTAGGTGTTGCCATAAAGATAGGTAGCAGCACCGTTAATGGCGTTGCTCAAGGTGATATCACCGCCGGTTGTGCTGATGGTGAACTCAGCATCGGAGTCGGTGATTGAATCTTTATCAATGCCTGCATCACTGTAATCGGTGAAGGTGACATCGATATATTTGCGTGCGTTAATCAGTGTGAGATCAACGGTGGTACCATCAGAGGGGTTGGAGAGGTTCGCTGTTGGACCATCGGTCTGCCTTACCGTGAAAGATTCCTCTTCAGCAATGTTGCTGTTGCCATCCAGATCCTGCCAACTGTTCTCGATAAACTGTAACGTCCAGGCGCCATCATCAATGCTACCGGTATCAGTGATGGTGTAGCGGTAAGTATCAGAGCCTAAAGATTCTGGTGCGCCATTAATGGTTACGGTATCGCCATTACCGTTGGTCAGGGTGAATTCGGCATCACTATCTAAGATGGAAGATTCATCGAGTCCCACACCATTGGCATCGTCAAAGAAGATATCAATGGTCTGGCTGCTCTGTATATCGATCAGTTTGACCATATCCCCTTGTGCCGGCCAGAGCAGATCGGCAGAGAGTGAGACAGGCTCATCAGAAGCATCGGTGGAACCTGCATCAATGCCCATGATGGAGAAACCATCAATGGCTAAGTCTTTTAACTGGAATCCTTCCGAACCACCGATAGTAAAGCTGGCGTGACCACTGACACGGACAACTTCCGTATCGCCCATGGTCACCACCACCGATGCGGTGGGAATATCAATTAAGACCATGCCGGTGGGCAGTTGCCGGAAAGATACGGTGCCGCTCATCTCCAGGAGATCAGCAACTTTTAGTTGAAGGCTTCCTTCAACGCTTTGAACATTGGCCGTTGAAGTGAAAGCAACCGAAGCATCGATGGATTCGATGTTATCGCCTTCAACCGCCTGACTATCATCAAAGAGAGGATTGGTTACGGTGATGGTCTCATCGATAACCCGGCCGGTTTTATTAATATCAACGGTTGCAGTACCAGAGATATCCAAACCATCAAGGCCAACCAGCGCCACACCGCCAGAACCGGAGAGTGCATAACTGGTGGAACCGCCGCCGGTGATGACAACCACACCTAAGCGATCTACGGTCACCTGAACACCGATGGCATCATCGGTTCCGGCATTGGCACCGATGAAAGCTTCAACGTTAGCCGCAGCAATTAGGAGGAAGGTTTCTGTATCTTCGGTACGTTTACTGAAGCTGAAGAGTCCATCCAGGGTGACGACACCACTGACATCTAAGCTGACGCTACCGGAGAGGCCAATTTCAACATCGTTGCTATATTGGATGTTTACTGTAATTGATTGATCGGTTTGATCAGGATCGGGAACAGAGATTGATTCATCAACAACATAGCCATCGCCTAGATCATAGCTGAAGCCGGTGTTGTTCATGCCTAGGGTAATGGTGCCGGAGAGTTCAAGACCATCAATACCGACTAAGGCGACATCACCTGAAGCGGTGATTGCCAGACCAGAACCTTCAATTGCGACAGGATTATTAGGATCGGTAACATCGGTCTCTTTAAAGAAGGCGATGCCTACACTGACATTGGAGACCTGAATACCAACGCTATCCGTCCCTAAGAAGATTTCACCACCGGCGGCGGCCATCACCAGGGTGTTGCGCTCAATCTCTTTGCCATCGATTGTCAGTGTGGTGGAGGATTGCTGAATCGCGAATCCAGCAGAGATTTCAAAACCATCAATGCCTATGGTCAGAACACCAGAGGCGGCGAGAACTTCCCCTTCAGACCCATCCATATCTAGGGTGAGGGTTGAAGAAGAACTTGTGATTACATCAAGAGAGGTTGTAGCAAAATCAAGAACCGAACTGCTCATGCTGGAAGAGCCCTGCTGCACAATAATAAATTGCGCAACGCCTGTGGTGTTGGGCTCCACAGTGGTATCGACGGTCAGGTTATTAACTTCGGTCTCAGCCAGATCACCGATAAATTCAACGGTGAAACCTTGAATCCGGCTACCGGTCACTTCCACATTGCCTGCACCAATGCCTGTTAATCCCTCTAAGGCGGTGGTGATCTCGGTAATCAGGGTGGCATCGTTGCTGTAGCTGTTTACAGTAATGGCAGAACTGCTTGATCCACCATAGTTCAGAGTGATGGTACCGGTGGTGTCACTGACATCTAATGTGTAGACCGTGTTCTTGCTGTAAGCGGTGTTCTTATTGATCTCAACAAGAAGAGAATCCGTGGAGAGGGTAAGACCATCTACACCAGTTAAGGAGACACTACCTGCGGTGGCTTTCAGTGCCAGCCAGTTCCAACCAGGATTATCTTGATCGCTAATCAGTGCTAAAGCCAGCTCACCTTGAGATAAAGCCAGACCTAATGCATCGTCAGAACCACCGTTAAGCCCTGCAAAAGCATCCACGCCACTGGCACCAATGGTTAAGATGTCTGCATTAATCTCTACACCATCGGCTCTTGTCAGTGTTCCGGTGGTTTTCTCAAAAGCAAAGCCGCCACTGACATTGAAGAAATCCGCCAGTGTTACTTCTAAATTGCCTGATGCCCGGACCAGCTCACCGTTGCTACCATCCATATCCAGATCCATGCTGCTGGATGATCCGGTAATAATGGTTAAACTGTCGGTGGAGAAATCAGCAACTTTTTGATCTTCATCCCCTGAAGTCACGCCGCTTACAGTATTGATCTCAACACTAATGCTGTCACCAGATACGGTTAGATCAGAAATACCTGTCAGAGAGAATCCACCAGCCTCAGCTTTTAATGAGGTCCAGCGCATGGTGTTGTTCTCATCCTGAGGGGTCAGCATCGCTAAGGCAAAGCTGACATCGGTTAACGAGAGCCCTACGGCATTCTCATTGGTTGCAGGACCATTAATTCCTGCAAATCCAGTCAGGTTTGATCCACCGATGGAGAGCAGGTCCACATCCACGCTGCTGCTATCTGCCAATGTGATGGTGCTGCTCGATTTTTCAATGGCCAGACTACCGGAGATCTGGAAGAAACCAAAAAGATCAATGGCGACTGTGGCGGCAATCTGGAGAAGATCACCTTTCTCACCATCCATATCTAGGGTAATTGAGCTGTTTGTCCCTGTGCTGATGGTAAGTCCATCATTAATAAAGTGGGCGTTGGTATCGTTATCACCATCTACACTGCGGCCACCCTTACGATTGATATTAACGCTGATATCTTCTAAGGAGAGATTTAGATCATCACCCAATCCTAAGATTGCGGCTTCACCGACAGTGGCTTGCAGAGATGTCCAAGTGCGGAAGTCGGTCTGTGTCGAGTTATCTGTGGGCTCTGCCACACTCATCATCGCCAGACCAAAGCCTACATTCCGTAGATTCAAGCCCATGGCGGCACTATTACTTGAGGGGCCGTTTACACCGGCAAAGGCTTCAACACCAGAAGCGCCTAAAGTGAGTAGATTTACAGTAACCGTTTCAGGGGTGGTGCCATCGGTGACGGTAATCTCTGTTTGACTCTTCTCAAAAGCAAAGCTACCGGAGAGATAGAAGAAGCCATAAAGATCTAAGGTGATGGTTCCAGCGGCTCTCAGTGTTGCGCCAGAGGTGCCATCAAAATCTAACGCCATGCTCTCACCGGTGGCGATCACTACATCTAGGTTTGTATCACTGAAATGCGCCACGGTGGTGTTATCGACACCATTGTTATCACCACTGCCTTGATTGATCTCAACGATAAGATCTGATGCTGAGAGGGTAATATCTGCGATTCCTACAAAAGAGACGCTATCCACCGTTGCTCTTAATGCAGTCCAGCGACGGTTATCGGTTTGTGTGCCACTGTTGGGTGCGGTGGGGGTCATGATGGCCAGGGCAAAATCAACACCATTTAAGGTCAGCCCAATGGCGCCATCGTTATCCGCAGGACCATTGACTCCTGCAAAAGCGGTGATATTAGAAGCCCCTAAGGTGAGCAGATCGACATCGACATCTTCTGTGCTACTGCCATCGGCAACAGTAACTGTGGCAGATGATTTGGCAATGGCAAAGCTTCCGGAGGCGATGAAGAAATCGTAGACCGTAACGGTGATGGTTCCAGAAAGTTGAAGCAGTGCGCCTCTTGTACCATCAAAGTCGAGATCCATGCTGGATGTGGTACTGGTATCAATGCTTAAGACGGTATCACTGAAGTGAGCAAAAGTATCGTTGGCGACATTATCTTTTGTGCCACCATTCTGGTTGATCTCAACAGCAATATTTTCAGCAACCAGACTTAGATCATCAAAGCCAACAAAAGTGGCGGAACCCACATTAGCTTTCAGTGCGACCCATTGGCGAAGATCATTCTGGCTGTTCTCTTTGACCTGCATGATTGCTAAGGCCAGATCAACATTGGCTAAGGAGAGGCCAATGGCACCCGTTTCAGATGCGGGTCCATGAATCCCTGCAAAAGCGGTGACTCCTGAGAGGCCCAGTGTAAAGAGGTCAATATCAACATTTTCTGTTGCACTGCCATCGGTGACGCTGATGGTGCTACTTGATTTCTCAAAAGCGATGCTACCGGTGAGATAGAAGAAATCAAAGAGGGTAAGTGTAAGTGTTCCAGCGGCTTTTAAGAGTGCTCCATCACTGCCATCAAAGTCGAGATCGATGGTTGTGCTTGATCCTGTCACGATGCTTATCGGGTCATCGGCTAAGTGAAGCACCTCTGTATTATCATTGCCATCCAGTGTACCGCCAGCTTGATTGATAGATACTGAAAGATCGATGGCTGAGGCATCAATATCATCGATGCCAACAAAAGAGAGACTGTCAACACGACCCTTTAGAGCAACCCAGGTACGCAGATCGGTGCTTGTGCTGTCAGCGGCCAAGAACATCAGACCAAAATCGACACCACTTAAGGAGAGCCCCAAAGCATCCTCGTTACTCTCTGGACCATTGATTCCTGCAAAAGCGGTGAGATCACTGCCACCGGCTAAAATAGCGTCAGTAGCCACCGTACTGTTATCAGAGAGCGTGACGGTCTGTTGTGATTTTTCAAAAGCAAAGTTACCGCTGAAAGAGAAGAACTCGGCCACTTCGATCACCAGATTGGTCACAGAGACCGCCTGAACACCGGAAGCGCTATTAATGGTTGCGGTCACATCATCAATGTTCAGTGACAGAGGCGTTGTGTCGTAATCAGTGCCCGTATCGTTAAGCTGTACAGTGACTTGATCAGCAGTTGCAGTGGCAAAGTCTCCACCTTCAAAGCTAAATGTGCCGCTGGCTTCTAAAGCCATGGTGCCATCGGTATTGAGCACCAACCCTAAGGTGCCGTTACTTACTCCAACCTTAAAGCTTCCTGCAACAAGCTGTGCAGTGACATTCTCAGCCGTGGCCTGAATGTCGGTGCTAACTTTCTTAAATCCAAAGTCACCGGTTAAAGAGACAAAGTCATTAATCTCTACACTGACCCCAGTTCCTGATACCGACTGTAATCCGGTCTCCATCTCAACGACGGATACGGTAATTGAATCAACGGTGATATCCGTTGCGGTGAAGGTGCTACCAGAGTTATTCCATTTTACGTTGACTGTGCCGGTTGCATTGGCGAAGTCACCACCGGTCAGAGCTAAAGTGCCGCTGGCATAAAGAACCGTGCTTCCACCGTCAGCCAGAACCAGAGCCAACTCTCCTGAAGTAATACCGGCTGAGAAGTTGGTGTTGCCTAAGGTGGCAGTGACGTTCTGGGCTACCGCTTGAATGTCGGTGCTGACTTTCTTAAATCCAAAGTCACCGGTCAGAGAGACAAAGTCATTAATCTCTACACTGACCCCAGTTCCTGATACCGACTGTAATCCGGTCTCCATCTCAACGACGGATACGGTGATTGAATCAACGGTGATATCCGTTGCGGTGAAGGTGCTACCAGAGTTATTCCATTTTACGTTGACTGTGCCGGTTGCATTGGC
>JBQGBW010000029.1:0-44318 GCA_052043475.1 Magnetococcales bacterium HHB-1 | reverse complement strand
CCAGAGTCGGTAAAATAGAAGAAGAGGAAACGGGCAATGGGTAGGAGTCCAAGAAGAACCAGCAACATTCCGATGGTGAAGAAAAAACGGAATGGTCGTGCCATGGCATAGATACGCAACAGAGTAGCGCCTGAGTAAGCGATAAACTGGGGAATACTACGAAAAAGTCGCGACTTTCTTAGTTTGGGATTGATCTGGATCGGAATGGTCTCTAAGGCGAGCCGTTTATGACCGATCTGAATCAGCATTTCGATGGTATAGCTGAATGAGGAGATAATATTGATCTTTGTGGCGGCATCACGTGAAATGGCCCGAAATCCACTCACCGCATCAGGCACCTGTACACCACTTAAACGCCGTACGACGGCACTGCCTAAGTGGGAAAGAATTCTTTTGGTCCAGGAGAATTGACGGACCGATTTAACCTGACGGTCACCGATGACCACATCGGCTCTTCCCGCCATAATGGGCTCAATCAGTCTTGGAATATCCTGTCCTGGATATTGATTATCGCCATCGGTATTGACAATGATATCGGCATTCTGTTGTAGTGCATACTTTAACCCCGTACGAAATGTTGCTGCCAGACCACGATTACAGCGATGGCGTACAATATGGTCTACGTTATTCTCTCTCGCCACTTCGCGTGTACGGTCGCGACTCCCATCATCGACAATTAAAATTTCAACACAATCCACACCTTCGATTTCACGGGGAATATTGGCTAAGGTTTCGGCGAGTGTGTTCTCTTCATTGTAGCAGGGAATCTGAACAATCACTTTCATCGTGGAGTTTACCTAATTTATATTTTAAGCTTAAGTTAAAGATGGCTACCGTTGAAAGTAACGATCTGCTTCCTTGTTGATGCGCTGCAACTCCTGTTGCAACTGTTGCCTGAGCTGTTCCATCATGGTTTCATTGGCATCTTTAGGAACAGCAATCGGTTGACCACAGAGAATGATAACACGGGAGAAGGGTTTTGGGATAATAAACCGATCCCAGCTTTTCAGTCGCCACATGCGTGTGGGTGCAGCGGTCAGGGGGAGTATAAGGCGTCCTGTACGTCGGGCAAGGAGGATGGCACCGATTTTCACCTCTTCTGCGGGCCCCTTCGGTCCATCAGGTGTGATGCCACCATCGTATCCTTGATTAATCTTACTCGCCAATCGATAGAGCGCTTTAATGCCGCCCCGATGAGAAGAGCCCCGGATCGTCTGGAAGCCCAAGCGTTCGACAACCTTGGAGAGCAGTGTACCATCCCGGCTTAAACTGATCAAAAGCTGCATGGGTTGATGAAGAAACTGATGAGGCAGACGCAGATAAGCTGAGGTGAGTAGAAAAATGCGTGCATGCCAGAACGCATGAATCACGGGCTTTTTAAGTGCGGTGGTCTCTTGACGTGATACACCACGCCACTGAAAACGCAATGTATAGCCCATAAGCGAGATGATACCGACCAACAGATAAGGAATAATGGGTTCCAGCTTTTTAAGCCATTGTTTACGTTGTGCTGCATTCACACCAGTTGACCCCTGCATAATGATAGATATTCATAGCTTAAGAACGAACATTGTAAATTTAACCAAGCTTCTTAGATAGGGGAAACCTAAATGAGACGGATTGGGTGTTTATTTTTGCTTAATAAAAAAAATAGTAGCCTGATATGAACCCGTCTTGGCAGTTATGCCGATATTTTTCGTTGACTAAAAGAAAATCATAAAAAAAACAACAGCCCTTGAACCCTCTGGAAAAAGCCTCTACAAAGGAGAGAATGCGATATTTTCACTCTCTATAAATAATACGGAATAGAACGATTCATGACTTCTCGCCCTCTGCACATTGTTATGGTCACCGCAGATTTTCCACCCAATATCGGCGGCATCGCAACTCATGTGGATGCACTCTCCCATGCACTGGCGAAGATGGGCCATCAGATCACCGTGCTGACCCTTCCTCTGGCTCAGAACGACCAGAGAAGAAGCCAGGAAGAGAATCTGACCATCTATCGGCCACCCATTCCAAAAGCAAAACCGTTCTATAGCTGGATGCTTAAGTACTGGCTTCAAGGTTTTCTCAAGAAAAATCGCGTCGATCTCATCCATGTGCATGGTCTTCGTCCTTTGGAGGCCAGTAAATGTTCGAAAATACCAGTCTTTTTTACAAACCACACCTCAGGATTCTTAAAGCGTATAAAAAAAGGTCCAGCGGAACGCAAACGTCTTAAAAAACGCTTAGAACATCTTGTTCACCTTTTTGCGCCCAGTCAGGAACTCCTTGATGCCGCACAAAGCGTTGTTGGTTTTTCTGGTCCAGGCACATTTATTCCCAATGGTGTCGATTGTGAACAGTTCTCTCCTGGCACTGACCAACGTGCACGCTATCAGATTTCTCAGACCACCACCATTATTCTTCTGGCTCGCCGCCTGGTGGATAAAAATGGTGTGATTCCCTTTGCAAAGAGTCTGGCCTTTTTAAAGGATGAAAATATCCATGTGCTTTTTGCAGGCTCCGGTCCCGAAGAGCCCAAAGTGCAAAAGATTGTCCAGAGTGCAGGAATGACTGAGAAAACGCATTTTCTGGGCAATGTGGCACATCATGATATGGTTGAACTCTATCGCATGGCGGATATTTCCGTACTGCCTTCATTGATGGAGGCCACCAGCATTACTGGTTTAGAATCCATGGCCTGTGGTGTGCCTCTGGTGGGTACGCGTGTGGGGGGAATTCCGGCACTCATTAAAGATCAATACTCCGGTTTTTTAGTCCCAAAAGAGGATCCAAAAGCCCTTGCAGAAGCTTTAAAACAGTTGGTTTATGATCCTGAAAAACGCCAACAGATGGGCCAAAACAGCCGCCAGATCGCTTTGGAGAAATTTCAATGGTCTGTGATTGCCGGGCAGACCGAAAAAGTTTATAGACAGACATTAAAAAATTAAATTGGGATGTGAGAAAATAAAAAGATAGATATCCTATTAATAAAACCTTTATTTAATAGAATATTCTGATATGATAGGGATGTTGTTAATTGAGGCACTTTCCCCTGTCATAGAAGTGTCATAGATAAATCGCATAATTTTCAAATATTTCTCTTCAATTAACGCTTGACAAACAAAGTTCATTAGAATACCCTATTAAAGCTAAATCGTGCAGTTAGAAATATCACGATAAGTCTTGATTAAGTCTTACGTGTTTTGTTTATAAAATTTTCATTTGCACTTTTTCATGATGGTTGACAGTCATGAGTAAAAACGATCTCAAAGATTATTACGAAATTCTTGGCGTTCCAAAAAATGCAACATCTTTTGGTGTCCAGAATGCGTTCCGAAAACTTGCCTGGAAATATCATCCCGATCTTAATCCTGGCACCACAGATCAGGCTTTCAAGGATCTTGCTGAAGCTTATCAAGTGCTGAAAGATCCTAAGAAAAGAAAAAAACTGGATGGGCGTATCTTGACAGAGTTCTGCCGTACCTGCTCTTCAGTTCATGTCAATCCGCTTACCAAATTATCTGATGAAAGTAAGCGTGCACCAACAGAGTTCTTACGTATCCTCAAAGGGCATAAGCATTTTAAAAAGTAGATCTTCTTGATCTGTTAAATCTTTGGTGATTCAAGTTTTTATGAATTGAACCAATGCCCTGCGAAGATGGTAGTGATACACCATCACCGACACAGTGTGTGATAGCCAAAGCCGTTTGGAGTATTGTTATTGGTATTATAATTTTGCTCGGTTTTGGTGAGTATGTATCTGATTTTATTAAATGCGCCCTCAAAATGGGATGCGGTTAGAAAATTACGTTTAATTGTAGCTTAGACTACTCGACTAAAGAGGTCAGTGTGTACTGATTATGTCGAGTATTTTTTGTTTCTATATTATCTATATTTCTGTGTTAATCTTGTCCTTATCCTGTTAGGGCATAAAAAAAGAACTATTTAGAGAGAACCTCCTGTACCGCATGTGCCAGTTCGCTCATTAATACAGGCTTCTGTAGAAAGCCGGAAAAACCCACCTCAGCGGCCTCCTCTTCGGTGAGTGCATCGGTAAATCCGGTGGTGATAATGACGGGCATCTCTGCATTGAGCGCGTGGATCTTCTCCATGAGATCCTGACCATTGATGCCTGGCATGGTGTAGTCGGTGATCACCACATCAAACCACTGATGACGATGTTTAAACACCTCCCATGCCTCCTCTCCGCTGGTGGCTTCGATTACAGTATAGCCGATGCGTTGGAGCATCTGTGCACTCACGCGTACCAGAGGGGCTTCATCATCCACAAAAAGGATTGAACCGCCCCCTTCAGAGGATTTAAGCTCTAAGGTGATGCTCTCCTGATCCTCTTCGGTGGGTTGGGTAACACAGGGGAGAATCACCCGAAAGAGAGAACCCTCACCCGGTGTGCTCTCCACCTCAATGAGTCCACCATGACTGGTGATGATACCATGCACCACGGAGAGTCCAAGACCGGTGCCCTCACCAATCTTTTTGGTGGTGAAAAAGGGATCAAAGATACGATCACAGACATCTTTATCAATGCCAATTCCGGTATCTCTGACGGTTAACTCAACGCCTGAGCCTTGCGCGATATTGATCTGTTTGGCGATTTCAGGAGAGATTTTTCGTGGAGCGAGCGAAACATGCAGTGTTCCTCCCTGGGGCATCGCCTGGGAGGCATTGGTAAATAGATTAAGTAACACTTGATGAATCTGGGAGGGGTCTGCCATCACCAGGCCGGTTTCATGGGGGACATCGGTGATAATTTCTACGGTGGCAGGAATCGTCGCCCGTAAAAATTTAGCCACCTCTTTGACAATCGGTGCCAACTCAATCGGATTACGTTTTTGTTCAGAGAGACGGCTGAATGTCAGGAGTTGTGCAACAAGGTCACGGGCACGTATACCCGCACGAAAGATCTCCTGAAGACTGCGAGATGCTAACGATTCTTCTTTGAGTGCATCCAAACCCAGTTCAGCATGACCTAAAATGGCCCCTAAAATATTATTAAAATCGTGGGCAATACCGCCAGAGAGTGTACCAATGGCTTCGAGTTTTTGTGATTGTCGTAACTGCCGTTCTAGTTGCAGTTCGCGGGTGACATCACGATAAACGGCGACAAAACTGGTGATTTTTTCCTGCTGATCACGAATGGGAGAGATGGTGGCATCCATCTCTAGCAGTGAACCATCCCGTTTTTTATTGAGAAAGTGACCTTTCCAGGTCTCTCCTTGAGTTAACGTACTCCAGAGTTGTTGAAAAAAGAGTTGATCATGATGGCCGCTATTGAGGATATTGGTCTTGTTGCCACATGCCATATCCAGGGTATAACCGGAGATGCGCTCAAAGGAGGGGTTGACATATTGGATTACACCCTCCTCATTGGTAATGAGTACCATATCCGCCGCTTGTTCCACAGCCGCCGCTAAGCGTTCGGCTTGCTCTTCTGCTTTTTGTCGTTTACGTCTGGTTTCTGCATCGCGCAACTCTCGCTCTACTGCTGGAACCAGACGGGCTAATGCCTCTTTTTCAACAAAATCGTGGGCGCCTGCTCGCATCAGCTCCACGGCCTCTTCCATGCGGATAAAACCGGAGACCACAATAAAGGGGATATCAGGACCGTGTTTTTTGAGTACCTCCAGTGCGGCGGGTGCACTGAAATGGGGTAGATTAACGTCAGAGATCACCAACTCCCAGGCATGACTGGTGAGCATCTGCTCCATTTCAGAGGCGGTTTCTACACGCTTCCAGTGTAGCTGAAATCCAGTGCGTTGCAGTTCATAAGCTAACAGTTCAGCGTCATCTTCAGAATCTTCAACAATTAAGACATTGAGTGTTCGAGATGTCATGTTAACGGTTCCTGCGAAAGAGAGAATGAAAAGGTTGCCCCCTCTCCTGGTGTACCATGGCCCTCGATAACGCCACCATGGCGATGGATAATGCGGGCAACAATTGCAAGTCCCATACCGATGCCCGGAAACTCACGATCTGAATGCAGCCTCTGAAAGGGTATAAAGAGTTTATCCTGATAGTTTTCATCAAAGCCGGCACCATTATCACAGAGATAAAAAATATGTCCAGCATCATTCTTTTTTTGTCGCAGTTCAATGCGGGGTTGAGCGGTTTTACTGGTAAACTTCCAGGCATTATCCAAAAGCTGAGTGAGTGCGGTGGTCATTAGCCGTTGATCTCCTTGGGCAACCATATTGGGTTCGATCTTAAGATCAACTTTTTGTTCTGGATAACGTTTTTGTATATCTGTGGCAAGGTGTGCAGCGATGGTGGAGATATCCAGACGCTGTCCGCGCATATCGCCACGGGTGGAGCGAGAGAACAGCAGTAGTGCATCAATGCGTTTACGCATGCGGTGTACACCACGGCGTACTTTACTCAGATAGTTGTTAACCTGGGTATCCAGTGTATGGCCATAATCCTCTTTGATGATCCGACTGAAACCATCAATATTATGCAGCGGTGCGCGGAGATCGTGGGAGACCGCATAGGTAAACGCCTCAAGATCGCGGTTACTTGCTTCCCATTCGGTGGTACGGCGTCTGACGCGGGCGACCAGTTGCTGTTTTTTTTGTTTCAGTATTTTGATCTTCTGTCTATAAGTGGTGATATCATGCAGTGATACGGTATAGGCTTCATCACCTGCAAAGAGCGTTTTTTGCGCTGAAATGGCCATCCACTGCTGCTCTTCTGTACCATGTTTCTGGATTTTAGCCTCCCAACCATTCAGGTACCCTTCACGGCGTACCTGATCGAGCCAGCTCTCCTGATTCTCTTTTGGTGGATGGAGGATCGCATCGCCATAGACCAGCAGGTCATCTTCAACAAGAAAAAAGAGTGTCTTTGCTACATCGTTGGCATAGAGCATCAGACCATCGGACGCACGAAAAATGGCCAGAGGCACAGGGGAGGCGGCAATAATGGCTTCGGCTTCGGTGATCTGATCCTGGGTGCGGTGGAGCACATTTTTAAAGAGTCGATCAATAAAGAGAATGCCGATTAAAATGACAAAGAATATCAGAATCAGTGTTACCGGCACGGTATGTAGAAAGGGAAGGAAAATTTCATGGTGATCCATTTTAACCAGAATGGCCAGTTTCAGCAGTTCAACAGGTTCATAAGCCATCAGGAGATCGTTGCCCTGTTGATCCTGACCTTGCCAGAGACCGGATTCACCATTGAGTGCACGACGGAAGGGTTCTGCAAAGGGGGCGTTGTAGGCGATTGATGCGGGTTGGGAGAGGCCATGGCGGTTGTGCCGTAAGACAAAACTAATTTTCCCCTCTTGTCTTTGCACAATGTAGGTCTCTTCAGAGTCGCTACCTGGGGTAAAATGGCGGTGGGCTTCAAGAAAGATATGTTGTACTGCATTCGAGGCGGTCTGATGACTATAGCTGCGACCCATAATCAGTTCATGGCGTGCGATGGATTCCATCAGACGTGCCTCACCCTTGGCTTTTGCAATCAGACGGGTGTGGTGTTGATCAAAGATCGCCTTATAGAGCAGAATCATAGCCACAGTGGCCACAATCAGAGTCATGGTCACAGTGATGGAGATGATGGTCCAGAAGCGTTTTTCCATGCCGCGTTCTCTTAAACTTTTAAGGTGGTGATTTTTCGTTTTTGTCTCTCTATTGTCCATTAAGTTGCCAATGGTAGTCAATATCGGCTTGCCAACGGGCTTGAGAAGGAATTCCTTTATGCCAGCGGCGGATAAATCCAAGTACATCACCAAAATCCTCTTCGAACCAGTCAAAAATCTTTGAAACATGAACGGTGTTACCGGTGATATAAACGCCTTTTGCACGATTGTTGATAAAATTTTGGCTTTGATCGTTTAACTGTTGAGAGAGTTTTTTTGCTTCGAAGGGCTCTGCACGGAGGTCAGGACAGCTTAAAGAGGCACAGACAATGGCCATATGGATGCGAGGTTCTCCCATTTTACGTAGGATCTCATGCTCCACCTGATGGAGTGTCACCTCTTCTCCACCAATTTTACCTGCGGCTACTTTCCAGACCGGACGAAAAAAGGAGCCCACATCCTTGATGCTCTTGATCGGCCAGTGATCCAGGACAACTTTCATCGCGAGAATGTTATAGGCATTGATATAGAAAGCCAGTTTCTCATTTTTGTTGGAGAGTTCCAAAGGTGAGAACTGTGCAATGGTCTCTACCACCTGTGCAAATTTTGGATCAGATTTCAAAAGGCTGTAGTTAACCCAGTTGAGTTGAATGCCTGATTTTTTCTTTACTGAGACATGTTGATTGAGCAGTTGCCGATAGGCTTCCCATGAGGGTTCTTGGGCATGCAGGGGGAGGGCGAAAAAAATCAACATCAGAGAGAGCATTGTGATTCTTTTAAGGGTGATCATCCACATGAATGGCTCCTTATGGGATAAAATCAGGATAGGATAAATGAATTGTCTAGTAAAATGGCTAAATTCGCAATAGATATGATAAAAACGATGGTTGGAGAGACGGATATTTTGTTTTCACCTTTGTCTGATAGAGAAAGATTAGAAGATGTAGATGTGTTCTGTTTGTGGAACACTTGTATGTTTCTAATGATACATATTATGCATTGTATCTGTTTTTATAATACAGATAGAGTCTATTATAAGCTGTTGATATAAATATACGTTTTACCTTTTTTCTGGGATTGGAATGTTTCCTGCTCTCTTATAGGTGTGATTGTATTTATTCACATTTTGAAATATAAGGAGCGTATCATGGATATTTCAGCAATCTCCTCCGTGGCGATTCAGGGACAACGTTTTTCCAATCAAGCAGAGAGTGGACAGAAATCTGTTGAACTGCCTTCGCATCGGCAACTGAAACAGACCATTGAGAAAGCAGGCGAGAGCTTTGAGCAAAATGTGCGCACATCAATGGCAGCACCTCGCTCAGATATGGCGGCACGGGTGGATCTCTATGCTTAGTTTAATCTATTCCTTAAAATTCAATGGTGTGGTTTTGTAAAAGATCGGGGGATTATCTCTACCGATCTTTTTTTATCTTGAGTTTGATTTAACCAGAATAGACACTCTAAGAGGCGAGAATATTTTATAATCACCAAGATTCTACAGAAGCATGTCAAATCAAGATTGTATGATGGTCAATTGATTAATAATTACCATTCCATCTATACTAAGTAGGGTAATAATAAATATAAATGGGTTTATTTTCTGATCTATGCTGAGGTGATTTATGCGTTTATGGGACCGTAGAGGACGCAATTTTTGGGGACAGAGTCGCTGGATGGATAGAAAACGGGCGGAATATTTTTTAAAGCGTGCCCTAAATGATTCTTCTGCGAAATTTCATAAGGGACAGTGGGAAGCCATTGATGCGGTGATTAATCAGCGCCAAAAGAGGTTGGTGGTACAGAGAACAGGATGGGGTAAGAGTTCGGTCTATTTTATCAGTACACGTATTCTGAGGGCTCAGGGTTATGGTCCCACATTGATTATCTCACCGCTGCTCTCTTTAATGCGTAATCAAATTGAGAGTGCGGCGCGTTTTTCACTCTGTGCAGCACGTATCAGTTCGGATAATCGTAAAAGCTGGCCGGATATTTTAGAGAAAATTGAGAAAAACCAGCTCGATTGTCTATTGATCTCCCCTGAGCGTTTAGCAAACCAGGATTTTATTGCGGAGGTTCTACCGATCATCGCTCCAAAAACCGCACTGTTGGTGATCGATGAAATCCACTGTGTTTCGGATTGGGGGCATGATTTTCGACCGGATTATCGGCGTATTGTGCATCTGGTGAAAGATCTTCCTGAGGATATGGCGATTCTTGGTACAACAGCAACCGCCAATGATCGTGTTCTAAAAGATATTCAGCTTCAGTTTCCAGAGATGGTTGTGCAGCGCGGTTCACTCTTAAGAAAGAGCCTTTCACTCTATACTCTGATTATGCCGCGACGTGTTGAACGATTAGCCTGGTTAAAGGAATATCTACCTGGCCTACCTGGAACGGGTATCATCTATACGCTGACAATCCATGATGCAGAAACCGTCTCAGAGTGGTTAAATCAGCATGGTATCCATGCAGCGGCTTACCATGGCCAGGCTAAACATCCTGACTTTGATGACAGTACACAGTATCGTCATCACTTAGAGCAGCAGTTATTGAATAATCAGCTGAAAGCACTGGTTGCGACAACCGCTCTGGGTATGGGCTTTGATAAGCCAGATCTTGGTTTTGTGATTCACTATCAAGCGCCCAACTCTCTTGTTGCTTATTATCAGCAGGTGGGGCGCGCGGGTCGTGCCATTAAATCGGCGGTGGGGATTTTAATGTGGGGAGAAGAGGATGATGATATTCATCTTTTTTTTCGACGCCATGCCTTTCCGACAGCCCGTGAAATTGGTGAAGTGTTGATCGCCTTAGAGCGCAGTCGTGGTCTTTTAAGCCGACAATTGGAGGAGTATACCAATCTTAATTATAAGCAGATTCAAAAGGCATTGAGATATCTTGCTGCAGAATCGCCCGCCCCGGTAAAATTTTCTGAAGGGTTATGGCATCGAGAACCGGGGAACTATTTTCTTAATCAGGAGCACATGCATCAGATTTTGCAACAACGTGAGCGGGAGTGGTTACAGATCCAGGATTATCTGCAAACATCGCACTGTTTAATGCATTATCTCCGTCTGGCGTTGGATGATGATTCAGAAGCGGTTTGTGGGGTTTGTGCTAACTGTCAAAAGGGTTCTTATCTACAAAAGCCACCGGATGCAAAGGCTGTGGATCTGGCTTTGATGCATGTTCGTCGTACGGATCGGCCAATTGCGGTAAAAAAACAGGTCGCCTCTGGCGCATTTGTAAAATATAATATTGAGGGTAATATCGATCAACTTCTAAGAGCAGAAGAGGGGAGGGTATTATCCCGTTGGGGTGATGCGGGCTGGGGTGATCTGGTGGCGCAGGGTAAACATCAGAACCACTTTAATCATATACTGGTTGAAGCAATGGTGGAGATGATTCGTTACCGCTGGATGCCCTATCCGGAACCTCAATGGGTTTGTGCTGTACCCTCTTTGAATCATGTTGATCTGGTGCCCGATTTTGCAGAAAGATTGGCGGCAGCATTAGAACTCCCTTTTGTTGGTCTCATTAAGAAAGTAGAGCAAAATCAACCTCAGAAATATCAACAGAACCGATTTCACCAGTGTCGTAATCTGGATGGTGTGTTTATGATCAATGAGAAAATCTGTTCTGAAGCACCAGTGCTTCTGGTTGATGATATGATCGATTCAGGATGGACTCTAGCGATTATTGCACTCCTCTTACGCCGTGCAGGCAGTGGACCTGTTTTTCCTGTGGCCTTGGCCTCCACCGCAATTTTAAAACCTTTATCTGTTAAAGAAAGATGATTGATGAAAACCAGCGCGCTGTGTTACTCCTTACAGCCCATTTTGGTAAAAACTTGCGTCACTATGGCAGACCACTCACACCGACGGAGTGGCAACGTTTTTCAGCCTGGCTGCATCAGGAGAAGATTGAGGTGCAGAGTCTGCTCTATGGTGCGCCAGATGCCTGGTTGAATCAGTGGCGGTATGATAAAAAAATTACCCCTGAGCGTTTAAGAGCGCTTCTGGATCGGGGAGAGCATTTAAAGCGTGCTTGTGATCAGTGGCAGCAGGCGGGGGTTTGGGTGGTGACGCTTCTTGATGAAGATTATCCAGAGAAGTTTAAAATTCATTTAAAGCATACGGCACCACCGCTACTTTTTGGTTGTGGGTCGCGTATCCTTTTAAATCAGCGGGGGATTGCGGTGGTGGGCTCACGTAAAGCCAATCATGATGATCTCCAATTTAGTTTTGAGCTGGGAGAGAAGATTGCCGCTGGTGGATTTGCTGTAATTTCTGGTGGTGCGCGGGGCGTGGATGAGACCGTGATGATGGGAGGCGTGCATGCCGAAGGTACGGTGGTGGGTATTTTAGCACATGGTTTAAGAAGGGCTTCTGTTTCCGCGTCGTGGCGTGAAGCGATTGCACGGAAAAATCTGCTCTTACTCTCTCCTTTTGATCCAGATGCTGGCTTTATGATCGGTCAGGCGATGGCGCGTAATCGTTATATCTACTGTTTGAGTGAACTCGCGATTGTGGTGCATTCGGGAAAGAAGGGAGGAACCTGGAGTGGTGCGCAGGATAATTTGAAGCGAGGATTTGTCCCATTATGGGTGAAACCAACAGAGGATAAGGCGGCGGGAAACCGAGCATTGGTTGAAGCCGGTGCGCTCTGGATGCCAGAGGATCTGGAGCCATCTCTTCTCGATTCTTTGGTGCAGGAGGAGAAAAAATGCTTAGAGCCGCGCGCATTACAGAAGAAAAATCTTTTTTCTGAACCTAAAGAGGAAAAAACACCGCCTGTTTTAAATCTTTCTAAAGATCTGAATAAAGTGACGCTCTATCAACTGTTTTTATATCAACTGGCCTCACTGATTAAAACAGAAACAAAATCCGCTCAAGAGATTTCACAACATTTTGATATTCCAATTGGATTGGCGAATCGTTGGTTAAAGAAGGCGGTGGATGAAGATTATGTGGAGCGATATTTAAGGCCGGTGCGCTACCGCATGAAGAATGCTCAGCAGTTGAGCATGACGCTCTCCGATTGATATGCGGTATGGGATTGTTTATGATTGATCACTCTGGAATGAATAGAAAGGAGAAATTATGGCTCATTTGACGCGTTTTTCAATTAAAAAGCTTTTTGGTTTTCGAGATCTGGATATTCATCTAAAAGATAATACATTGATTCTGATCGGTGAGAATGGCTCAGGAAAGAGCACTGTGTTAGCTATGCTCTATTGTTTTTTAAGTGGGCAGTGGTTGGAGTTGGTCATTCATCCAAGATATCATTTTGATAAATTGGAGCTTGAGATTGATAACCAAGTCTATGGTATCAATTGGAAAGAACTTGATGAAATTGCACGCTCTACACACTCTATATCTCATATGGCACTTTCCGCACGAGTGAAAGGAGTGGCAAAACAGAGTAACCTAGAAACACAACATGACTATAACCTTCTGTTGCGTCAGATCGCAAATATTGATGATTTTAAAGGGATGAACAATGATTATTTTTCTGCGAAATTTAAGAATGTATTTAGTTCTGCGCTGGATACATTAGGAGAAATTCGGTTCTTACCCACATTCAGGCGGGTTGATGGTGAATTTAAACTACCATCAACTTCAAGAGGGTTTAGTGCTTTGAGTGATCTGGCTCATGTGGATATGGATGATATCCAAACTTTAGAAGAACATTCTCTTTCTAAATTACGAGGTTTGATCAGTGAGCAACTCGGCCAGTTTTCTATGATGTATCTTATGGATCTTATAAGGCAGAAATATCAGGAAGTGGATATCTCTAAAATTATGATGGTATCCGATGATCAGATTGAGCAGGTGTTTTCCAGGATAGAGGCGAAACAGCTTCCGCAGGATTTGCGTGATCAGTTTAAACAACTTATTCAATCAGCGAGAGATCGTGGTCAAATTAAACAGGAAGAGAATACAGCATGTCACTATTTTCTACGTCTTCTCGATGCTTATGAAAAGATTCAAAATGAGATTGAGTGGCCGGTAAGAAAGCTATGTGAGGTTTGTAATCGTTATCTGGTGGATAGTGAACTGGTATATGATATGGTGCAAATTGATCTTTTTATACGATCAAAGATTACCAAGACTCGACTCTCTTTCTCTCAACTCTCTTCTGGGGAGCGGCAGATTATTGCTCTGTTCAGTCAACTCTATCTCAACATGGATTCCAATAAGAAAAAGATCTTTCTCATTATTGATGAGCCCGAGCTCTCGCTCTCATTACCCTGGCAGGAGCGATTTTTAGTGGATATTAAAGCGAGTGGATTATGTTCTGGTTTGGTTGTGGCGACACACTCACCTTTTATCTATGATAATGATCTGGAGAAATATGCTTATGGAATCGGTGAGTTCATTCAGGGGGAACAGCGCCATGACTGATCCCATGAAATCCAGGCATGATCAAGTACGGCGTGACCAAAAGCAGAAGATTAGAAGACTGTTACATATTTTTATGACGGAATATGGGAAAAGAAGACAGTATGTTTATGGCTTTGTTGAAGGAAAAGATGATCCTTCATTTTATAAGAATTTTATCGATCATATTTTGCCTGAAGGTTGGGAGAGTCATCTCTGGTGGGCTGAGGGACGGCAAAATGTTTTAGAAGTTTTTAAACGGCTGGATTGGCAGCGTTTTGATCGATTGCAGATCTGTTTTTTTATTGATCGTGATCTCTCTGACTTTATAGAAGAGGATCGTGTTGAGGAGGATAATATCTATGTAACCGATGGTTACTCGATTGAGAATAGCATTGTGAATGAGTATACATTCAGGCGTGTTCTAGGTGATCTCTGTGGTATTCCAAGTCTATCCCAGAATGATTCAATGGTGGTTCAGTTTCAGGAGGATTATCAAGCATTTTGTGAAACCATGACCCCTGTTATGGCTTTAATTCTCTATTGGAGATTGCATGACATTTCTGCAAACTTAAATAATATCCAGATGAAGTCGCTTTTTAAGATGTTTGAGGATAGGATAGAAGCTCAGGACACAATAAGAGATCAGGCATATCTGCATAAACAGTGTTCTGTGCCTTTTTTAGAACATGTGGATATTACAGAAGAAATAAAACAGTTCATGGGATATGACCTCTCGAAATTGATTCGAGGAAAGTTTGTGCAATGGTTCTTTGTTCGATATCTGACCATAAAGCAAAATCAGACGTTTGGTGACAAAGATTTTGTGAGCACGATTGCACCCAGGGCAAGATGTCCTCAATCTTTACAGCAATTTTTGCAATCAACTTATCATACATTCTTGTTAGACCGAAAAGCCGCCATACCATAGATCCATAATAGCAACAATACCCCCAACGCAAACACGATACCTGATCCTAAACGCAACTGATAAAAGATGGCCAGCTTCTCCTGGGTCTCCATAAAGCTTAATGGATCTTCACCTAAACGTTGATAGAGAATCTGTCCTAATCCGGCGATGGTCAGAAAGATGGTAATCCCCACCATGCCTAGATTCATCAGCCAGAAGGCCCAAGTTTCCTGCTTCTCATGCTGAATACCAAAGCTTGGGGTATGTTTTAAAATTTCAGGCAGTGCATAAGCAGCCATCGCTAAAGCAGCCATGGCATAAGCACCAAAAAAAGCCATATGGCCATGGGCTGGGGTGACCTGACTACCATGGGTATAGTAGTTGATCGGTGCCAGTGTCGGTAGGAAACCAAAGACACCCACACCAATAAAACTCATGATGGTAGCGCCCTGCAACCAGCGTAGTGCGATGACATTGGGATGCTGTTTTACACGTCGTCGTGACATGTTAAAGACAAAGATCATCAGTAGAAAAAAGGGTGCAGGCTCTAAAGAGGAGAAGATTGTCCCCCACCACTGCCAACTCTCCTGGGTACCAATCCAGTAGTAGTGGTGGCCTGTACCAACAAAACCGGTGATCACTGTGGTGGTCATGATCACATAGAGCCATTTTTCAATAATCTGTCGCTCAACGCCTGTAAGGCGATAGATCAAAAAACCGGCAATCCCTGCTAGAATCAACTCCCACACCACCTCAACCCACAGATGGAAGATCCACCACCAGAAAAATTTATCGAGTACCAGATTATCAGGATTATAAAAAGCAAAACCATAAAAGGCTAACAGACCCCATAATCCGACAAAAAGCAATGTGGTAATTGCGGTGCGTCGCCCTTTAAGCAGTGTACCACCAATCTGGAGAATAAAGGCTGCCAGAATCAGGGTGAGCATCATTTTAAAAAGGGTGGGTTGCTCTAAGAATTCGCGTCCCATGGTTGGGAATGTCTCATTCAAAGAGAGTTCCGCCAAACGGGCATAAGGTATCAGGAGATAGGAGAGAATTGTGGCGACGGTGACAAGGAGCAGTGCATAAAAGAGTGTTGGTGTTAACTTTGGCCAGATGATCTCTCTTTGACTCTCACGGGGAACCAGATAGTAGGCACTGCCCATAAAAGCAAAGATTAACCAGAAGAGCAGCAGATTGCTGTGCACCATCCGGGCGCTATTGAAAGGGAGCCACGGAAAGAGAAAATCCCCCCACAGATATTGCGTACTCAAAATCAGGCCAAAAACGGTCTGTAGTGCGAGAAGAAGATACGCAATAATAAAATAGGGCTTCGCCAGCAGGCGGGTTTGGGGATAATCGATTGAGGTGTCCATGATTATCCCTCAATATTGGGAGGCCAGTTGGCCGTATTGATCTTGGAGGTCCATTTTAAGAAGGCTGCTAATGCATCTAACTCTTCTGCATTAAGATTAAAATGGGGCATCTGTCGTCGTCCTGGTGTACCTGTGGGCATCGCAGCGATCCAAGCTTGGATAAAACCCTCTCCCCGGCGTATCGATACATTGCCTAACTCAGGCGCAAAATAGGCCCCTTCACCCAGGAGTGTATGGCAACCCACACAGTTATTTTCTTCCCAGACTCTTTTACCCAACGCAATTTCTGGTGTCATCTGATGTCGGTTATCCCGTTTGGGTAGATCGCGTAGTGTTCCCCAGGTCAATACGATCAGTAGCAGAAAAGAGACAAAACTACTGCCCCAAAAGATGGCACGCCACACTTCACGGGTCATCCGCTCTTTTTTTTTCATCACCTATCCAACTTGTATCAAGGGGCCTGACACAGCTCTACAGCACCCACAGGACAGACACGGCCATCAACCCAGATTGCACCATCCAGCTTGGCACCTCGTGCATAGATTCCAGTAATATTTGCGCCCACTAACCTTGCACCCTGTAAATTGGCACCGCTGAGATTGACACCATTGAGATCGGTATTCTCAAGATTGGCACCACGTAGATCGGTTTGGCGGAGGCTGGCTTTGATCAATACCGCCCCGCTTAAGTCTGCCCCCTGAAGGTTGGCGAAATCCAATTTACTACCGCGCATCTTGGCCTTGAGAAGTTTTGCCTGTTTCATATTGGCATGGCGCAGGCGACTGCGGCGAAGATTGGCACCACTGAGATCGATCTGCTCTAAATTGGCATGACTGAGATTAGAGTTTTTAATCTTAGCGCTCTTAAGATCCGCCTTAATCAATACACTTTTTTGCAGATCACAATCGTTACAACGGTTCTCCTGTTTTAATTGCTCCAGATGTTGGGGATCAAAGGCCAAGCCTGGTTCAATGTGGCCGAATAGCGTTAAACCGATAAAAGAGAGTGCGATCCACCCCCGGGATAGTGTTAACTTTAACATAAGCGATGATCCAAAGAGTTAAATGTTTAAGCACGCTCACGCAGCCGTTGATTATTTGAAACCAAGCGGTGGGCTAGTTTTTGCAGTACTTTATCTTTCAGTTTTTCCCGCGAGAGAATCCCCAGATAAGCTAATAATTTTGGCCCGATCAGCATCACAAGGCAAGGATCTTGTGCGATTACATTGGCGGCACGCCGATATCCGGGAAGCCATGCCTGTTCACCAAAGCCCTCTCCCGCTTGAAGTGTGGCGATAATCTGTTTGGGTTGTTGATCTTGAGTGATGGTGGCACGGCCTGCGAGTAACAGGAAAAAAAGTTTACCCTGCATCCCTTGTGTGACAATCTTCTCACCGGGCTGATAATATTTACAGTGGGAGACCACCTGACAGAGTTTATGTTTCTCCTCTTCTGTAAAATGCTCCAGAAGAGGGGATCGATCCAGCAGAGGACGCAGAGAGGTCTCAGTGAGTTGTGGGGGGGGGTGAATTGTAGATACCTTATCCGAAGCGGGTGTGGGTGGAATGGAGAGACGTTGTAGCTGTTTTTCCTGACGATGAATTTTTTGTAGAAGATGGAGAAGCAGACGATCTTTGATGCGTTCACGGATATCGGCACTCAGTTGTGGCATGGTATCTGGTGCCAGGGAGAGCACATACATATCTTGAAGTGTGCGTACACTGGTGGTGCGACGATCACCAATGAGGAAAGTAACCTCACCCACCACATCGCCCGGTTTAAGCAGGGCTAAAGGTTTCTGTTGACCTTTCTGTAACACCGCGGCTTTACCATTGAGCAGAAAAAAGAGATTTTGACTCTCCTCACCCTCACGAATCAGGAAGGCGCCCTTTTTTATACCATATAAAAAGGTATCCCTTTCTGCCAGATAGCGTTTTTCATAATCTGTAAACGCCTCAAAGAAGGGGAGCTGGTTTAATACTTTAACGACATTATCGATCCGTTTCTGCGTTTTTTCATCAGGCGTGGGTTCTGTAACCTCTTCAACGGCTTCCTCTTCCTTATTGCCCCGTGTAAGCAGTTGATAGAGCTCTTCAGCATACATCAGTTGCAGCGTAAACTGTCCTGCACGAATTTTATCACCGCCATAGATCTCTTTTTCATCTTCAGCAAAGAGGGCGCGGCCATTCACGGATGTACCGGTAATGGAATTTCGATCCTGAACAAAAAAAGCACCTTCCTCATACCAGATATCCAGATGGTGCAGTGAGACGGAGTAGTCTCTAATCACCAACCGATTGGATGTTTCACGCCCTAAAGAGAACGCTTTAGGGTAGCGCATATGTTTTAAGAGCAGAGGAAAGATAAGATGATCGGAGTAGTATTCAACATCCCATTTGCGAAACTGGATGGTATGCGAGCCAAAGAGTACCGGATGTTTAAAGATCTCCAAAAACTCTTCTTCAGAAGATTGACACGCGAATGTACGCATCAAGGAGAAATCAACCCGACCCATTTTATCCAGTTTAGGACGCCATTGTGGCTGTTTATTGCTCATCTAAGAGATTCCTTCGTGCAGAGGGAGACCTAATCGGTTGACCATAAGTGCCAATCATCTGCATTATGACATCATTCTCAATTATAATAAGAAAGCGTCTGGAAGAGGACAACGGTTCATGAATATCATCTTTTTTCTTTTAATTATCATCGGCTTTATCACAGCGGCCTTTAAAACTTTGGCTACCGGAAGCTTTGCGCAACCTGAAGCCATGGCGCTTCTCTCTAAAGGAATTATCGAGACCGCCAGTGGTGCGGTGACGCTGGCTTTAGGGTTGATCGGTGCGATGGCGCTTTTTTTAGGCTTGATGAAAGTGGTGGAGAAAGGGGGAGGATTGCAGACCATCGCGCGCTTGATCCGTCCATTAATGCGGCGGCTTTTTCCCGATGTCCCCTCTGAGCATCCTGCCATGGGGGCGATGATCATGAATATGGCGGCCAATATTCTAGGCTTAGGTAATGCGGCAACACCCTTTGGTATTCGGGCGATGCGTGAGTTGGATAAACTGAATCCTCGTCCCGGAGAAGCTACTGATGCCATGGCGCTTTTTTTAGCAATTAATACTTCCAGCGTCACGCTTCTACCCACCGGTATGATCGCCATTCGCATGAGTTTGGACTCTTCTGATCCTGCTGCCATTGTTCCAACAACGCTTTTTGCAACAATCTGTTCTACCTTAGCAGCGATTATGGCGACCCGATTTCTCTCAAAAAGAGCCGCATTTGCACCGACACCCATGGATAAAGAGACGCATAAAAGACCCGATCCATCACCACAGCGTGAGGTTTCTGAGGATCATGTTGAAACACCGACGTTACCCGATTATGCCCGTTGGGTCTATTATGTTGTGGGTATCGGTTTTTGTGCTTTTTTTGCGATCACCATTATCTGGGGAAAAGAGATTTCGCACTGGATCGTTCCTCTGTTGATTGTCTCTTTTCTAAGTTTTGGTTTGCTACGCCGGGTGCGTATCTATGAAGCTTTTGTGGAGGGTGCAAGAGAGGGATTTGATGTAGCGGTTAAGATTATTCCCTATCTGGTGGCCATTTTAGTGGCGGTGGGGATTTTTCGTCAGAGTGGTGCTTTAGATATTATTATTCAAGCCATCAGTCCGGTGATGTCGTGGTTAGGCATGCCCGCAGAAGCCTTACCAATGGCGCTTCTACGCCCCTTATCAGGATCAGGCGCCTATGGTGTGGCGGTCTCCATTTTGCAAGATCCAGCCATTGGCCCGGATCATCTCACCGGTATTTTAGTGAGTACCATTCAAGGCT
This sequence comes from Magnetococcales bacterium HHB-1, assembly GCA_052043475.1. Lineage (GTDB taxonomy): Bacteria > Pseudomonadota > Magnetococcia > Magnetococcales > JBQGBW01 > JBQGBW01. Next base: position 24,228 of record JBQGBW010000029.1, on the reverse strand, counting down.
CCACAGAGACCACCTTCTATGTATTGGCGGTCTATTTTGGTGCGGTGGGCGTACGTAAGGTGCGTCATGCACTCTTTGCAGCACTGATTGCAGATCTTACCGGTGTGATTGCGGCCACCTTTATTTGTAATGTAATGTATGGTTAAGTTGGCATGATTATCTCTTTGGTGACTTAAGAGATGGTCGCTAATAATCAACGCTCTATATGGAGAAAGTAGGATGAATATTGATAACGCATTGATCAAAGCGTATGAAGATAAGCCACTCAAAGAGCTGGTTGATGCACCTGTGAGTGCTTTGCAGGGAGTCAGTGAAACAGATGCAGAGCATTTGCAGGCTGCTTTCAATGTGAAAACAATCGGCGATTTGGCTCAACTGAAATATGTACGTTGGGCACAGGCTATTGTAACTTTAGCAGATGTTGAAGCGTAGATCCTGGATATTAAGTACCACCGGCCAAGCCGGTGGTCTGACATGGCAAACATATTAAAGCTTCATGTAAAAAAAGATGTTGCAATAGGTCGTTATCCCACTTGGCTTTAAGTCATTTTTGCCGAATTGATTCTTTTGAGGTTTTGTTGCGCAAAGGGCATTTTTGATATAGAAAAACCCAGGATTATTAAAATTTATGCGCTTTTCTTCAATAGGTGAAAATCATCGGCAATGCAGTAGAGTGAAGGAACCAGAAACAGCGCGATCACTGTGGCTCCTGCCAACCCATAAGCAATACTGGTCGCCAGAGGAATCAACACTTGAGCTTGCAGACTTTTTTCTAGAAGAAGTGGCAGTAATCCGCCCAATGTGGTGAGTGATGTTAAGAGAATCGATCGAAAACGTTGTCTGCCAGCCTGTTGTGCGGCGGTTTCTGTATCCATGCCAGCCGCTTTAGCCTGCGCCATAAACTGAACCAGAAGAATCGAATCATTCACCACAATACCTATCAGTGAAATCATGCCCACAATGCTTGGCATGGAGAGATCCAAACCTAAAGAGAGATGTCCCCAGACCACACCTATCAATGCGGTGGGAATAATGCTCATCACCAGAAAAGCGAACAGATAACCCCTGAACTGAAAAGCGAGCAGGATAAAAACACCAATAATACCAAACAGAATATTTTGTCTGATTGAGCCTCTTGTCTTCCCTGAATTCTTCTGTTCCCCCTCAATGGAGTAAGAGAGCGATGGATAATCAATCATCAGTTTGGGCATAATCTGCTGTTCAACCAGCGTCATAATTTCTTGGGTATTGCCTGATTTTGTATTGATATCGCCTTGTATTGTGACCACATTCTGGCCATTTACACGATAGATCCTAGCCCAGTTACGCTGCTCTGTGATCCGCACCACAGCCTGAATAGGAATCTGCGCCTGTTTTTTGGCCTGAATGAAAAAGTGATCAAGCTGCTCTGGATAAAGGCGATCCTGCTCTGATAATCGAAGATAGAGTTTGAATGTCTCAGAGCCTTTTTGGAATGTATCGAGCTCAACACCATGGAAAGCACTACGGATCTGATTGGCAACCCTTTGTGGATTAACACCTAACATTTCCGCTTCGGGTTTAAACTGAAAACGGTACTCTTTTTTACCAGGACGCAGATCATCATGGAGGTCGTAAACACTGGTCAATGCACGCAATTGGTTCTGTAACTGAATCGAAGCCTGCTTTAACTGGGAGAAGTCTTCACCATAGAGACGGATATCAATGGGGCGTCCAGCCAATCCAACAGCAGGTTCGGTATATTTGATAAAAACAACATCCGGAATCACCCCCACAATGGTCTGCCAGCGTTTTAGAATGTGATCTAGAGGTTGTGTTCTAAAGCGCTCCTCTAACAGATCGGCAGAGATCTGTACCACATGCGGTCCATTCTCATAGGCATCTGGATTCTCATTGTAGAGTACAACAACATTTTTAATCAACTCTGGCGCATGGAGGGGTTGATCAATTTTATACTCACCATTCAGTTTATGAAGGCCATCTAAGATCTGTTTGACCACCGCTTCAGTACGATGTAGGGGGGTACCCTGGGGAAGCAGTAGACGGGCTTCAATAATATCGCCCTCCAGATCAGGAAAGGCACGAAATTTTAATATACCGCCACGCAGCATGGCGATAGAGAGGATCACCAGCATAAGCATCAGACCGGCGGTGAGATAGCGATAGCGTATGGCGCGATCAAGTAAAGGGCCAAAATAGTGTTCTCGAAAATGGTAAAATCCTTGATCAATTTTCTGACGAATCTTTTTAGAACGTGGCGTGGTTGGCCGCTCCATGGCATGAGAGAGATGGTTGGGTAAAATAAAAAAAGCCTCGATGAGGCTCACGGAGAGAACAACAATCAGCACCACCGGCATCACTCTTAAAATCTGGCCCATCTCTCCTTGAATAAAGGCTAAAGCACCAAAAATCAGCAGTGTGGTGGCAAAAGAGGAGAGAATGCCCGGAAGCACTTCACGGGTGCCCTCAATGGCCGCATGCATTGGCGATACCCCTTTAGTCAACCTAGCGGCAACATTCTCACTGATCACAATGGCATCATCCATCAGCAGTCCAATACCAATCAGCAATCCCACCATGCTGATCATATTGATACTGACACCGATATGGTAAAGAACAAACAACGCCCCTAAAAAAGAGACTGGCAGTCCCATGGTGACCCAAAAGCTAAAACGGGCATTAAAAAAGATAAGCAGAACAAAAAAGACTAAGATCAAACCTTGAACGCCATTTTTGACAATCATGGAGAGCCGATCTTTAACATTTGAAGCAAAATCACGTGTCAGGGTAATTTTTATACTGGATGGTGCACGTTGGCGTTCTGTGGCAATAAACTGTTTAATTTCCTCTACTGCGGTGAGCATATCCTGATTTCTATTCTTATGGATATCCAATAGCGCAGCTTTCTTCCCATTCACAAGGATCTGATTTTCAGGACGATCAAATGTATTATAGATCTTCGCAATCTCTCCTAATCGGATTAAGGCGCCATCTTTTCCAGTAAGAACAATCAGATTTTGTAGCTGAAGAGGATTTTTATTCTGATCATCAAAGCGGAGCAGAATATCTTCTCTCCCCTGTTCCAGTTTACCAATGGGAAGCGCAATATTTCGTTCTTGAATTTTATCTGCGATCTCCTGCATGGAGAGATCATATTTTCTTAATGTGCTGGCGTCTATTTCCACGCGCAGATGGCGATCTGAGAAGCCTCGTATAATCACCTGAGAAACATTGGCTAACTTTTTAAGTTTCTGTTGCAGGTTTTCAGCATAATCTTTTAACTTTTGTGTATCAGCCAAACCTGTCAACGCGATGGAGATGACCGGTTCTGTTTTGGCAGTCTCAATAATTTGTGCGGTTTCAACCTGTTCTGGAAAATCATCAATGGATTCAACTGCGGCCTTAATATCAAGATGAAAGGTGCGATAATCACTGTTCTCAACCATCACCGCCGTGGCTTTGGCGATGCCTTCTAAGGCTTGACAGCGTAACTCCTCTAAGTTCACCACCGTATCAATGGCGGTCTCTAAGCGCTGACAGATATTATCCGATACCTCTTGAGGTGTGGCACCACGATAACGGATCTGGATATCCACTTTATCATGATTGAGTGCCGGAAAAGTTTCTCGCTTAAACTGAGGAAGCGCTGAAAGACCCAACATGATAATGGCTAGCATAATCAGATTGGCAGCATTGGGGTGTTGTGCGCAGTAACGAATCATGGGGACACTCCACCCTGGAGATTGTATGGCATGGCCAGACGCTGATTAAAACGCTGAATGGTTTGGTGATCAATCACAGGATCAAGAAGCATGCCTTCAGCAATAAAAGGCAACGTGGAGAGAACGATTCGATCACCTGTTCTCAAGCCCTGTTCAATTACACTGACGCCCTGTTGCACGTAGCGTATACGGACAGGACGGACCTGTAACTGGTTTTTATTATCCGCAATATAAACCTGATTGTCATGCACGGCTTCCCTAGGAATAAGATGTTGATTTTTCTGTTGTTGACCATAAAGATCAATTTGAACATGCATGCCTTGAATCAGTGGGGGTCTTAAACCGATCTTCGCTTTTTTATAGGGCTCTGAAACCGCAACCACAACACCCAGTGTACGGGTATCTGGTGAAATCAACTCTCTGAATCGAACCACCTGTGCATCCCAGGTGATTGCACGATTCTCCATATTGAGAATCACCTGGGCAGAAAAATTTAATCGTTGTGGAAGCGTACCATCCATCTGGACCGTTGATTGCTGAGAAGATCGGGTCCGTTGACTGATTAAAGCAGAAATTGCTGAGAGTGAAAACTGGCCTGAAATTTCGGCCTTATCGATACTATAACCTTCAAATAACATCTGCCCTGAAGGGATAAACTGCGCCTGCTCAATATTGAGTTTGGCGATCCGTAGATTAAATGGGGCACGAATGATGGTATGATCAAGATCCAGTTTGGCCTGAGCTATTTTAGCAAGAAGAATCGCCTTTTTAGCTGGAATCAGCCGGAGTGTATTCTTAAGATCTTGAACGGACTTTTCAATGTTGGCATGATCCAAGGCGGTTTGATCAAGCTTGGATTGAGAGGTGACTTTGGTTTTAATCAAACGGCGTTGGCGTTGCAGTTTTTTTGCAGAGAATCCCTGTTTGCGCTTTTCAATGGTAAGGAGCGCATTGGCATTTTTTTGTTGCAGTGTCAGTTCCTGTAATTCGGCTTCCAGTTGCGCCTGTAAAAGCTGATAGCGTGTGGGATCAATCTTGAGCAGTATCTCTCCTTTCGGAATCATGGATCCATTACGCAAACGCGCATGGCGCCAGATAATATGGCCAGAAACCTGGGCTACGGCATTCCAGATCTGTGCGGGTTCAACAAGGCCATAACCTGTGGATTTGGGGGTAAACGACTGTTCCTTCACAGGAAAGACACGCACTTTGTAAGTGACAGGAGGCGGTTCGATGATCTCTGGTGATTTTTTATTACGGACGATCATCGCCATAACCAGGATGCCGCAAAGGAGAGGAATCCAGAAGAGCCATCTTTTGAGCGATTTTTTCTGACGTGTCATCGATCTATCCGTAGCAAAAGTATGTTAAACCTAATCGATCATTTCCATATCGAGTTCATAGGGCCAGTCTGTGATGCCGCCAACCAGTGAAAATGCAGTAAAATCATACTCCTGCATAATGAATGCAGCCGCTTTACTGCGTCTTCCACTACGACAGTAGATAATATATTTGATATTTGGATCAAGTTTTTTGATCATCTTTCTCATTTTATGGAGCGGGATAAGCTGGGCTTTGGGAATGCGATAATCTTCATATTCAATATCGTAGCGACAATCCAATAGTTTGTAGGAGCCGGTTTGCATCTGTAACAGTGTATTGGCTTTATTGGCTTCGATCTCTGTTAAGAGATTGGGTTGAATCATCGCTGTAAAATTTTCTTTTGAGAGAGCGTGAAGCTGACCATCGGTTTTCATAATAATGGTGGCATTACGAAATCCATCCTGGAGCAGCGCTTCCTCACCGAAGGTATCTCCTTCACTGAGTGTTGCAACCATGGTGGTTTCATCGGTAAAAGGATCTTTTTGCCAGACTTCAACTTCGCCTTCTTCGATAAAGTAGTAGCAGTCTCCCTGATCTCCCTGTTTGATCACCACATCACCGCGTTTAAAGGTTTGAATGGTCATCAATTCAAAAATCTGTCGAACCTTGTAGTAGGGGATTTTTTGAAATATTTGTGTATGCCTTACTTTATCCGCCTGTCTCTTATCCAGTTTAACTTCATCTAATGTGACTCCCCAACCAATGAGGCGATCCAACTTATTGGCGTTGAGCAAAAGAAGTTGGGCATCCTCATTTTTTGGCTCCAATGTCATTTTAAGTCCAGTGGAGCAGAGTGTGGGAATTTTTTTGCTGTTTTCACTGGATAGGATTTTACTTTGCGAAACCTGTTGTTCATTCTGAGGATTCTGTCGTTGAGCAATGATCTCTCCTTTCAGTAGAACCGCATGATTCTCTTTTAAGAAATCCACATATTGCTTTCCTTCTGCCAGTGATATCGTATGAAATGTTCCCTCTTCAATGAGTGATTCAATTTGATGATCAGAGAGGGATGTTAAAAGCCAGCTGGTTTTAAGTTTTTCTAAAAGTGTGTCCATCGCTTTAGGATCTCTACTTGGATTGAATAGCTATTGGAATGAGTAATAGGATTGATTAAAAATCAGGTCGTGGCATACCCTGTAGCGGTTGAATCTCTTTGTTATTAAAAAGAGGCTCAGGCAACGGTTTTAATAGATTGATAAACCCTGTATGGGGTTGCGTGACTGTTTTATCGGGCAGATTCCTTAAATAGAGCGCGACGATATCCACCGCATCAATGACACCACCGTAACCATTTTTAAGCACCGTGATATTTTCAGCGTTAAATCGATTGATTCGATCTGGATTTTCTAAAAACCAATATCCTGCAACAGAGTACATCTTTTCTAGATCAATGGGATCATTATTGATGCGTATATTCTGGACACGGTATCCAAACTCATTATAAGGATCAAGATCGTAACGGATACCCGTATATTGTGTCAGCCATCCACCGCCCCAGTAGCCGATAAAACGGCTCAACGAGCCTGAGGCTCCCTGTTTAAGCTGCTCCTTAATCTGATCACCCGACATATAACCACAGGCGATCTGAGGCCCAATCGGAATAAAATGGTAGATATCTTCTAATTTGATCGGCCCAGGTGCGATATGGGTACCATAACGAAAGCCGCGCATAATTCCGATATCCGATTGACAGCCATAACGAAACGCCTCTCCTAAAAAATGGTGAGAACTGCCTTCGATTACGGCGGGAACTTTGGCATCAGAAAAATTTGAACGGTGCAGGGGATGTTTAGTAAAGCCAATGGTTGTATCAATAGGGGTTCTAAGCACAGCGGTGTTGATCGGATTGACGTGGGGTATAAAGTAATTCCCGGCGATAAAGGGGCGGCGGATTTTTTCGATCTGCTCCTGCACCTTCTCATCGGGTTGATTGTTTTTCTGATTAATGCGGTGTGCTGTCCAGGTATGTTCAACAATCTGGCGATTTTTGATCTTTAGATTTAACTCACCAACAAGGGTGCCATCCTGTCCTTCCTCAACCAACAGTGTGCCCGATTTTGCACGAACCATTTTATGGGTCTCTTCATGCATATCTGAGGAGAGAACGATATCCACACCAGGATAGGTTTCAACCAACTCCAGATTGGCCGCCAGTCCTCGCTCTGAAAGCAGCAGCAGAAGATCCACCTTCTCTTGTTCACGTAATTTTTTAATGGCACTGGCCAGTTCTTCTTCTCCGGGTGTGAGAAAAAAACCATCCATCACATGGGTACTGACCGCTTGAGGCCCGCGATCCGCTGTTAAACCAATCATACCCACTTTAAGACCGTTAATCTCCTTAATAAGATAAGGGGAAAGTACCCGTTGTCCTGCTTTTGATGCATAATGGGTTTCAGGAAACTGATAGAGTGTTGCATAGTAGAGATTGGCCGCTAAACTGTTCCAGTTTGCTTTTGGGGGATGATCATTGGCTCCAGCAAAAAGATGGATAAAGGCTTCTGTTCCGTAGAGAAAGTCCCAGTTCCCCGGTACAAAACCATCAATGTTCCATTGATTCAGGATGGTAACAATGGCTTCTCCTTTAGAGAAAAGCGTTTCTGCACTCCCCTGAATGGTATCGCCTGTATTAATAAGCAGCGTATGTTGGTGTTTTTGGCGAATTTTTTTAATCTGATCATAAACATAGGCCAATCCTCCGACCTTTTGACCAAAGTCGGGATCGTCTATGCGCATGTTAGGCCTGGGAATCAGATGGCCATGCAGATCTCCTAGGTGGATAATGGTTAGCTCTTTGGCTTGATCCGCATAGGTTATGCTGGAGAGCAACAGAAGAGAAATGAGTGTGCAGAGCGTTTTTTTCATAATTTTAGATTAAGGACGAATATAGGCCCAACCTTCACGCTGTTTTTCGATAATTTCAACCAAACCTGATTCAATGTAGCGAACTTCTGGCAGCATATCTGTTGGTTTAAGGTGCGCTTTTTTCATTGCAGGCTGATCTGCCAGAATGGCTACACCAAGCCTGTGCAGATATTTAATACGATCCGGCAGAGGATAAGGGGTGATTGATCGCAGGGTTAACACACCTGCACCCAATACAATGATCTTAATCTCAACATGTTGATAACCAAAACGATCTAAAAAATGGCTGGCATTATTGACCGCCTGATTTAAACGGTCCACACTATCTTCACTCACCTGGATAATAATCTTATATTGGATTGGGTTTTCGGCTTGCAGGGGCGCTGTCCAGTAAACACAGAAACCGATGAGCAGGCTTAAGTATATTTTTCGCATCATTTTTTTTATCCTTTCGGTATTCTGAATATCCTTAAAAGCGCTATTTTAGAGCCTTAAATAGGCCCATCCCAGGTACTGCTTTTCTAAGATTTCCCCTTCGGCAAACTCCAGATAATCAATCTCAGGCCGCATATCTGAAGGAAGCAAATCTCTTTTGCGCATACTGGTTTCGCTGATAGCGATGCGGATACCTGATTGATACGCCTTTTGTATACGTTCTCTAATGGGTATGGGGGTCTCCCAGCGAAAAGGCAGGATGCCATCACCATAGGCCACAATCAGCAGATCAATATGTTTGGTACCATACTTTTTAGAGAGAAAAAGTGCAGCATTAAGTGAGAAAGCCACTTTATCAATACTGTTTTCGCTGATTTGTAGAATAACCTGCCTTTTTTCAGATGTTGCAGAGGTTGATTTCTGTTGAGCGGGGTCTGTTTCTGCTAAAACGATCGGGCTGATTCCGCTCAAGAGTGCAAAAAATAAAAAGAGCCCTATGATTTTGCTCATGATCGTGTATCTCAATTTTGTTTATTCAAGTTAATTTGGGCCAGACAAAAAAGTAGAGATCATAGGTTTGATCAACCTCTTGGCAGTGATAACTTTTGAGTGTTTTATTCAGCTTTTCATGACTGGAGAGGATAAAAAGTTTCTTTTGCTGTTTTTGTCGGCGCTTGGCTTCCTGTTTAAGCACCTTAATCCCGGAGGCATCTAAGTGGTGTACATCTTTTGCCACAATAATAAGATGCTGCTGATGATGATCGATCTCTGAGAGTTGGCTGAGCTGTTTCTCCAGTTCAGGAATCGAAGCAAAAAAGAGATTGCCCATCGCCTTGATGACACTGGCCTGTTTAATCAATGGTGGATAGTAAGCTTTGCGATCATCGCCCTCAATGCGTTTGATTTCTGGTTTAGATACCGCATTGAGGTAAGAGACCACCGAGAGAAACATCCCTAAAAAAACGCCAAACTGTACACCGCCATAGACTGTTGTAAAGAGTGTTGACAGAAAAATCGCCCGTGTTGAGAGTTTGCTTTTCAACGCCTGTTTTATATCACCAATATCGATCAATCCCCATCCGACCACAATCAGAATGCCCGCCATGGCACTGATTGGTAGAAACGCGACAATATCAGAAGCAAAGTAGATTAATCCCAACAATACAAAGGCGGAGATAATTCCAGTCAGTGGTGTGGCCGCACCGGCATCAATATTGGCTGCACTTCGGTTAAATGATCCACAACTGGTAAAGCAGGAGAGAAAACTTCCCCCCACATTGGATAAACCATGGCCAATGATCTCCTGGTTAAGATCAATTTGCTGGCCAGAACGTGTGGCTAAAGAGCGGGCAATGACAGCCGACTGCATTAAAGCCAGAAAAGCAATCGAGAAGGAGCCCACTAAGAGTCCTTGCTCTGCGACAGCAAAATTCTCCTGACTGAAATCCGGTGCCGAGAAAGGGGCTAAGGATAGCGACATATAACCCAATTTATCAATGCCTGCATTGCTGGAACCAAACAGGGTATCGATAAAGAAGCCTGTAGACATACCCACAATAACGGCTGCAATCAGAGGGGGAAATTTGCTGTATCTTTTAACCAGAAATACGGTCAAGATGGTACTGAAGCCCACAACGGCTTCGTAACCGTTGGTCAGATAAAGACTGTGGGCCAGTTGATAGAGCGTATCTTCGAGGGGCTCACCTACATTGACCAATAAACCTAGAAAAGGGCCTAATTGTTGAATAATAATAATCAGTCCAACACCAGAGACCAGACCGACCATCACCGTATGGGAAAAATAGTTAAAAACAGCACCAAGACGCAACAGGCCTAAAACAATCTGAACAACACCCACCATGAACGTTAATGTAATTACATAAGCGATATAATCTGGCGTAAAGGGGCTGGCGTAGGTTTGCAGAATGGTGATTGTTAACAGAGCCACAGCGGTATTGGGGCCTGCTAAAGCGTGCCATGAAGAGCCATAGAGACCGACAATAATGACTGGAAAGATGGCGGTATAAAATCCATACTCAGGCGGCATGCCTGAGAGTGTAGCCAACGCAATTGCCTGGGGAAGAATCAGCACGCCTGCGATGATTCCAGCAGAAATATCGGCCTTGATCTTTACTTTATCAAGAATAGAGACCCACTGCATAAAAGGAAAAAGCAGGAGAAACCATCGAGGATGTTGTGGCTTGGAAGACATCGATTATAGACTCTGGTTTAATAGTTCTGACCAGGGGTGATTGGAATAAACGTACTGTTAAAGAGACTTTTTCTTGGGTCGTAGGGCCGATCCTGTAACCAGATATACATGGCGATATCCCAGGCTTCCTGGCCATCCAGTGTAAATGGTGCGCCCAATGGCATGTTGGAGTAGAGAAAATTGGCCATGGTTTTGGCTTTATAGAGTCCGGCGGCTTTATTAAAGGAGTCGCTTCCCCAGAGTGGTGGAAACATATAGCCTGCTTTTGTTTTATGTTTCTGTCCCAAACCATCCAACCCATGGCAGAATGCGCATTTATCTCTATAGGCGTCTTCTCCACGACCTGCTTGGGCCTCTTCTCTCTTTTTAGCATCGACAAATCCGCGTCCTGGAAGATCTGCATTGACAGGAGCGCCAGTGGAGAGCCAGTGCATATAGGTCATTAATGCTTCCATCTCTGGAGAGTCCACTGTCGGTGCGATACCATCCATACTAAATTTAAAACAGTCCTGGATACGCTCCTCAAAGGTGATCATGGTTCTGTTTTTTTTGCGGTACATCGGATAGCGTGGAAAGGCGGCCCACATGGGAGAAGCATTGGGCTGTCTGCCTTCGGAGAGATGACAACTGGTACAGTTTAAACCATTACCCACATATCTTTTGCCATAGTTTTGTGTATCCGAAAAGATCTTTCGTCCCCACTCCACAACATCGCCATATTTATCTTCGGGGATATTCGCCACATAGGGCGGGATAAAATACTCTCCTGGATTAATTGCGGGTACTTTAATCACATGGGAAGAGATACTGAGTTGAGGCTTGACCATGGTTGGGCGCACCTCTTCCGATTGATTTTCAGGCTGACCGAACCCTGTGATATGAATCAGCGATAAGAAAATAGAGAGCAGAAAAGAAAACAGATGTGATCTCATAGGTTTGTCTTTATTCCAGCCGTATTTTAGTCCAAGAGGATAAGTCTGTTTTAGTTTTGGCCGTCTCCAGGAGGAAACATGCTATTGATAAGATAACTCTTTGAAGGATCATAAGGGCGATTCTGTAACCAGAGATAGACCGCAACGGAGAGTGATTCATCCATCGTGAGATGATCATGTTTTCCCAAGGGCATATTGCCTCGGATAAATTTAGCCAGTGTTTTCACCTTACCAAAACCATTGGCTTTATTATAGGAGTGACTTCCCCACACCGGAGGAAACATATAGCTTCCATTTTGGGGATGTTTTTGCCCCTGACCATCTTTGCCATGGCAGAATTGACAGTTAACTTGATAGAGTGTTCGGCCATGCATAGGAAGAGGATCTTTACTGCGTTTAATATAGGCCAGTCCACGTCCAGGCAGATCTTCATTGATCGGGATATCTGTCGCCAGCCAGGAAGCATAAGCGATCAAGGCGTTCATCTCTTTTGAGTCCAGTGTGGGTGCAATACCATTGAGTCCGGTTCTAAAACATTTTTGCATCTGTTCCTTGAGCGTTACAACCTGGTTTGTTTTCTCTTTAACCATGGGATATTTTCCATAGGCTGCCCAAAGAGGTGCCGCTTTGGGTTGACGTCCTTCACTTAAGTGACAATTGCTGCAATTTAAGCCATTACCCACATAACGTTTGCCATATTTTTGCGTATTGATAAACAGATTCCTGCCATAGGCAATCTGTTTTCCTCTTGCATTTTCTGGAATATCCCATACAGAGGGTGGCTTGAAAAATTGGCGCTTTTTAATATGATAAACCTGCTTCAGCTTAACGTGTTCAGGTATGCCAATCAGTGGTGGTTCCAGTGTATGCTGAACAGGCAGGGGCGAAAGATCATCGGCTTGGGCGATATCTACCAAGATGAAACCAATGATGATCCATAAGCACCACGGTCGCATCCATGTTACGCTTCTGAAAAAGTGGTTCACGGCTACTCTACGTTGACTTGATAGGAGCGGTTACTGTAGTAGCTGGCTGCATTAATTTTATCGGCATCGGTGAGTTGATTGGCGATATTTTTCATAAGAGAGAGATTATCGTTATCCCTGTGTCCTGATTGCCATCGATTGATCTGCGCAATAAAATAGGCGGTTGGTTGACCTGTAAGTGGGGGAAAGTGTTGACCAAAGCCTTCGCCATCCGGGCCATGGCACGATTTACAGGCGGGCACTCTATACTCTGGTTTACCACGCAAGGCCAAGTCTGCACCGCGTTGAAGGGTGAGATAATCCTGCGGCTTTGGTGAGGCGGTAAAGGATTGTTGACTGTAATAGGCGGCTAGATTTTTCTCATCTGTTTCTGAAAGTGTGCGCGCTATTTCAGTCATCATTTCATCATTGCGAATCCCCGGAGAGAAGATGGTGAGATCTTCATAGAGGTCTGGTGTGCGTCGATAGTCCCTTGAGACTGTTGGAATCAGTGGACGCGTATGTGTGGACTCGCGTTTAAAATCCTGGAGCTGTTTAATGATATAGTGATCATCGAGTCCTGCCAGCCGGGGATAGCCTGATTCAAATTCGCCTTCACCTTTCTCACCATGGCATGATGAACAGGCTGTAACACTGTCCGAGCCTTCCGTTGCCAAGCGTTCTCCCTGCGCTTGAGATTGACTGGCGTGTTTTTTTTCTTGGATATGATCGCCATAATAGACTTTTGCCAAAATTGAGAGCGTGGCGATTAAACCAATGGATAAACCATATACGATATACTTTTTATTGATTGTCATGGAAAATATATCTTAAAATTGCCTTTGTTTTGTTGTTGAAAATAGAGAAGACACTACAATTCAGTCACGATCAGGAAATTGACCTAACTTAATAGAATAACGATTTGAACTGGCGCGCGGTGCAGGATTCGAACCTGCGGCCTTTGGCTCCGGAGGCCAACGCTCTATCCGGCTGAGCTAACCGCGCATAAAGAGGCGTGCTTTTGAAGTGAATGGTACTATAGGATATGGCTTTTTGGGTGTCAAGGTTCTTAATGATGATGTGATCGATTGAGCAGTCTCTGAAAATCTGGTTCTTCTCTAAGTGTTTTAAAGAGTTCATTATCTTTGATTTTTGAATGGCTTGCGGGAATTTTTCTGACCATGGTTTTCAGAAGTGGTGATAAAAATAAAATATATATTGCTTTCTATCTATCATATGATATTCTAACATGTTTTATTAATATTAACTAAAAACAGACGGCGGTGTGCAACCTACAATGGGAACGCAGATGTCATGCTGAGTTCTCATTTTAAAAAACGAGGTATTGACTTCATATCAACAGAGATAAAAAAAATGGACAACGTAACGGTTGTTGCAACAGCAAAAAGCTGGATCGAAGGGACGGCTCACGCCCAACTTCAACAGACCGCTAAAAAGCCTGGTATGCTTAAAGTTGTGGGTATGCCTGATCTGCATCCAGGAAATGGCTATCCTGTGGGGGCGAGCTTTTTAAGCCAAAAGATCATCTATCCTGCCCTGGTGGGGAGTGATATTGGCTGTGGCATGTCACTCTGGCAGACCGATATCCGGTTTCGCCAGTTTAAAATTGCTCGGGCACTCAAGAAATTGACTGGGTTGGATCGCACCTGGTCTGGGGATTTAGAGGCCTGGTTAAAGCGGTATCATCTTACCAGGACAGACTTTGATGATCGTTTAGGTACTGTGGGCTCCGGTAACCACTTTGCTGAACTTCAGCGTATCGAGAAGGTGATCGATAAAACACGCTTTGATCAACTCTCCCTGGCTAAGGACAGACTTTTTCTTCTGGTGCATAGTGGCTCACGGGGTCTGGGTGAATCAATCTGGCGCCGTTATGGCTATGAAAATGGGCATATAGGGTTGCGTGTGGATTCAGATCGGGGAGAAGCCTATCTTGAGCAGCATGATCGTGCGGTAACCTGGGGTAGGGCAAATCGTGCCTTGGTGGCAGAGCGAATCTTTGCCAGGCTCTCCTGTGAAGGTGAACTGATTCTTGATTCTGTGCATAATAGTGTGACGCCTACACCCTCGATAATGCCGGAAGAAAAATCAGGCTGGTTGCACCGGAAAGGGAGTGTCTCTGTGGTGGAGTCGGATGAAACACCCTCTTCCTGTTTGATTATTCCAGGATCACGGGGTAGCTTCTCCTATCTGGTGGCACCAAAGAAGATTACCGAGGAGACACTCTATACTCTGCCTCATGGTGCAGGCCGTAAATGGAAACGCTCAGAGTGCCGTGCACGACTCTCAAAACGTTTTTCTAAGGCGCAACTGACTCGTACCGCTTTGAACTCCCGGGTGATCTGTGAAGATCATGATCTCCTATTTGAAGAGGCGCCCCAAGCCTATAAAAAGATTGAGTCGGTGATTGATGATCTGCAACAGCATGGTCTGATCTCTGTGATCGCCATTTTACGTCCTGTAATCACCTATAAAAAGAGGCGGCATCACCTATGAAACAGTGGATTCAACTCTCCTCAGGACGTGGACCTGCAGAGTGCTGCTGGGTACTCTTGAAACTTCTAAAAAAGCTGGAGAAGGATGCAAAAAAACATCAGATTGATTGTCAGGTGTTGGAGAAGACCCCTCTGGAGCGTCATAAAAATCTCTATCAATCGATCCTGTTGAGTGCGGAGTATCCGCAATCTCAAAAGGCGGTGATGGATCAGTTTATCAAAAGATGGCAGGGAACAATCCAGTGGATTGCAAAGAGCCCTTTTCGTCCGCGCCATAAACGGCGCAACTGGTTTGTGGGGGTACAGTTTATGACCCCTGTATCAAAACCTAAGTGGTCTGAGAAGGATATCCGTATTGAGACCTGCCGCGCTTCCGGTCCAGGTGGCCAGCGGTTAAATAAGGTAGAAACTGCGGTAAGGGTGACGCATCTTCCCAGCAAACGCACCTTTTTTGCACAGGAGGAGCGTTCACAGGCGATGAACCGTCAGTTGGCTTTGGCGCGTCTGGCCGCGGATTTAAAAGCACAAAAAGCCGCCCAACAGGCGCACGAACAAAAAACACGTTGGCAGCACCATAATCAACTGGAGCGGGGAAACCCGGTCCAGGTGTTTCGTGTTTAAATTTTAACAATCTATTGATTCATCTGCATGCGCTGACGGATTTTCTCTTGAATCTGTTGGCGCATTTCTTTTTGGTTCTGTTGCTGATATCGTCCCCACCAGAGCGGTGCACCGGTCTTTAGATTACGTAGACGCAGCAGACGCTGTTTGGCTTTTAAATCACGTCTGTGGCGTCGAATAGTGGCTGCATAGATATTTTGATCACCATGGCGTGTAAAGGTTGCTCCCTGTACGAACAGTTTCTCACGGTTCTGAAACTGTAAACCAATTTTTTGAGCATACCAATTTGGGCAGACATGTACCTTGAATATTCCTTGAGGTGTCTCCAGCATCACATGGAGACCCTCTTCTGACATGTGAGGATTGTGGTTAACCTGGCTGCTCTGTACCGTACCCTGAATACGCATGATCTTTGTTGCATCATAGGATGTCATACCCTCTGAGGCGCCACCACCAAACTGGGCTCTCTTTCGGCCCATTGCCTCCGATCCAACACCGCCTAGGGAGGATGCAAAAGCGGTTTGTGTATAGATGAGTGTAACCAGAAAAATTGCAAGTAATCGATTCGCCTTCATAATCTATACCTCGATCTAGAATATTAAAGAGAATAGGTGCTACTGAATCTGTTTTTCATCCCAGAAGATGTTTTAGTGAAGATCTTAAATAGGAATGATATACCTTTTGCAGCTAAAGATAAACAATTCTAACGGTAGCATTTGATCGGCTTGTATTTTTTATAGAGTACGATAGGATGATATGAAATTTGTGTCATATCACACAGTTTAACCATTGATTTGCCACAGTTTATTTTAAAGTTTCATTGAAAGAATAGATATTAACTTATTGAATAGACTCTATTTATCTTACATGGTCCTCCTTTTGCTTATTCAAAAGAAGTCTTAACACTTAAATTCTTCTTTCTAATCAAGCAATTGAGAGGATATCTCCATATGATCTTATCTGATCACTCCCATAGAAAACTAAATTTATTGAAAAAGAGAAACAGAAAAATCTTAACAGCCATCACCATCACATCAATTACAGGTTATCTATCGATTAACCCACTGTTTGCAGAAGAGCAGACAACGTATAAAAAGATGGAGGAGGTGAGTGTTACGGCAACCCGGGTTGCCCGCTCTGTAACAGATATTCCTGAAACCGTTGCAGTGATCAGTAAAGAGCAGATCAATAATGCCAAGATGCATAATATTAAAGAAGCTCTGGAGGGTGTGCCTGGGGTATTGATTGATTCAAAGAATGGCGGTTATGATGCCCGACTTGTGATTCGTGGTGCAGGTCAGAAAGCGCCCTATGGTGTTCGTGAGATTACGATTCTACGTGATGGCGTTCCGATGACCGACCCCGATAGCTTCAGTCGTCTGGATTTTATTGATACTCAGGATATCGAACGGATTGAAGTGACCAAAGGTCCGGGTTCGCTCTATAGCGCAGGCTCGGCCGGAGGAACCATTCAGATTGTTTCAAAATCCGTTTTTGATACCGATGCCAACCGTTTTAGTATTGCTGATGGAGAGGAAGGTGCCGAATCCTATCATCTGCGTCTTGGCGATTGGATCACCGATAATCAGGCCATTACGCTCACCGCTTCCCGTCGTGTTCTGGATAATCATTGGCGGCGTTGGAATAGTTTTGATACCAGCCAGATCAGCCTTAAACATGGCATCATGTTTGGTGAGGACAGCACACTGGAGACCGAGCTCAGCTACTCTGAAGCCAATCTTAAATTACCAAACTCCATGAGTGAAGATCAGTTTGAGACGTTTAAACAGACAGGAAGACAAGAAGCAACGCAAGATGCATGGAAACATTCTGGTCGTTATTCAAAGATATGGTTTTTTAATTCAAAATTTGAGAAAAAATCAGGCAATTTTACCTATAAACCCCGTCTCTATTTTAACCATTGGTCCCATTACCATCCAGTCACTGGCGCCATCAATGATAGCCCAAATAATCTGGTTTTTGGTACCGATCTGGAGTTGAGCCATCAACATAACCTGTTTGGGAAAGAGGGGGCACTGGTTGCGGGCATCACACTGCGTCAAGATCGCACAAAGGGTGCTAAAAAGTATGAATACAACAGTGTTTCAACCATTCCATCCGGTCGTATTATTGCCACACTGTCCGATGCGCCTGGTGATCTACTGGAAAGCAAAGATAGTGTCAATACGCTGTATGGTTTCTTCTGGCAGGAGTCCATGCAACCTGTAGAAAAACTTACCGTTGATCTTGGAATGCGGTTTGATAAATCTCATTTTGAGATTGATGCCAATGAGATCAATACCTACTCTTACGCGACGGGTCAATATACAACCGGTGAAGGGATCAGCCATACAGAAAAATCGTTTACGCTGCTTTCAGCCAAGTTAGGAGCGAGTTACGCACTGGATAAAAATTTTAATATTTTCGGTCATATCGCCCAATCAGAGCAAGTGCCTTCCTCATCAGAGATTCAAGATAATACCAGTCTGGAGTCAGCCGTCTCAAGAAACTTTGAAATTGGCCTGAAAGGACGTCACAAAAATTGGAATATGGACTTCTCCGTTTACTATAACCCTGTGGAAAACGAAGTGGTCTCTACTCTGGATGATAATGGCGATACCGTCTATCAGAATGCTGGGAAAACCGATAAAAAAGGGCTTGAACTCTCCTTAGGATATCAATTTCCCATGGGAATCGATATCGGTGCAAACTACGCTTACAGTGCATATAAGTTTGATAATTTTCAGGAAGTTGTCAGTGGTGTGGTCACAGATCGTTCAGGTAACTTTCTACCATTTGTGCCGCCCCATCAGGGAAGCCTGTTTATCAATTACAACCATCCCTCTTCTGGATTTAAGGCCAGAATTCAGT
This sequence comes from Magnetococcales bacterium HHB-1, assembly GCA_052043475.1. Taxonomy (GTDB): domain Bacteria; phylum Pseudomonadota; class Magnetococcia; order Magnetococcales; family JBQGBW01; genus JBQGBW01. The sequence goes on along the minus strand of JBQGBW010000029.1, from coordinate 5,709 downwards.
CTAACTTCTGGGATAAGTATCACATTGATAACGCCAACAGTGACAAATATGAGGGCTACGATTTTTTAACCAACATGATGTTAGGTTATCAGAAAGATGGACATCAGTTTATGCTTAATGCGAATAATCTTTTTGATCTTCGCTACGCCGCAGAGGTTAAGAAGAGTACCAGTGGCTCGACAAAATATTATGCGGGTGCACCACGCTCTGTGATGTTCACATATCGCTATGCTTTTTCTGGCAGTGACTTTTTTCCATTTAATGATCGATCCGATAGATAATGAATAATATAACTCAAAACAATCTGACAATCTATATTGTCATGTTCTTTATGATGTTCTTAGCGCTTCCTGCGTCCTTACATGCTTCATCACCCTCCTCTAAGCCTCATCAACATCATAAAGCAGAGCCATCCTGGAGTGTTTCACCAAGAATTATTACCGCAGGGGGTGGGCGTTCTCATAAAAATCTTCGCCTGTTGCATCTTCAGGCTGAGCAGATTGCTGTGTTCTCTTCTGTCATGGAGAAACAGAACAACAACGCCTTATCTTGGAATATCCCAAAGAAGAATCAGATTTTTACGATGAAGCCAGGAAAAAGTGCAGGGGGGTATCATTGGTTATCGGCCGTTGAAGAGCGGTTAGATCAGGTGCGTCTGGCATCAACCATGGTCTATTTTAGCCGACCCGCCCCAGCGCCCACCGCCATGTTAACCCAGAGAAAAAGCTTGTTGGAGATTATTCCTACACCGATGCCAAGAGAGCATTCACACTATCGTGCAGGAGAGATCTGGTCTTTCTTAATTCGGTTCCATGGCAAACCACTCGCTAATAAATCACTTCAGTTTCAATCAGAGCAGGGGATGAATTTTTCTGTTCAGAGTGACAGTCAGGGTGTGGCCCGTGTGACATTTCCAGAAGAATTTATCATTAAAAAATCTCCCATACCGCAAAAGGGTCATCATTATCACCGCCGACCTCAAGCCGATTTTGTTTTAACAGTCACTCATCAAGCCGATGGTAAGACCTATCTCACATCATTTAACCATCACTATCGGCCTGGCGCATGGTTTCATAAGTCGCTTATTCCTGGCGTTGGGTTTCTCTTTGCAGGGATGTTGATTGCCACACCGCTATTGAGAAAAAGAGATGGGAGAACATCATGAATCATCGTGTTGAAAGAACCCTGACGGGTTTCTGGACACTCAGCCGTTTTCGGCTCATGATCCAGAGTATCATGTTAGGGATCACGGTTTATGGTGGTTTGATTGTTGGACCCTATCTTTCAAATAAAATCTCCAATGCACTGCCCGCACTATCCTGTGCCTTTGATCAGAAGAATGGTGCCTATTGTGCGCTGATTCCTTTTCAGCACCAGATGCATCACCGTGTTGGTGAAACATTGGCAAAACTGGGTGAACTCAGTCTCTCCATGTTTATGCCCATCTTTTTTACGCTGGTGACATTTTTTATCTTCTTTGTCTTTCTGAACAAAGCATTCTGTGGCTGGGTCTGTCCACTGGGTACGATACAAGAGTTGCTCTATCGTGTGGGGCGCCGTTTTGATCTGGCGATGCATCGGTTGTCTGGCCATAAACTGAAAAATATCCGTCCGATCAAATGGTTTATTCTACTTGTACTTGTATTTCTCCTTCCCCTGCTCACCGGTCTTGGTTTCATTTCCCATGCTGCTGGCGATGCTTTCTGTCAGATCTGCCCTTCACGGATTGCCACCACACTGCTGACTGCTGATACAGAGCAGGTTGCTATCAATACGTCCCATTGGCTTGATTTTATTTTCAGTGCGCTACGTAATCTTCTGTTTGGATTTATGCTGATTGCCGCACTGACCATACGGCAACCGTTCTGCCGCATCTGTCCCATGTTGGCACTGAATGCACTCTTTAAACGGCTCTCCTTTCTACAGCTTGATAAGAAGCAACATTCTAAATGTGATCGCTGTGATCTCTGTGTGCGTTCCTGTCCCATGGATATTCCTGAAATTTCAACACACCATGGTCAAGAAGCATTTCATGAAGATTGCACCTTGTGTGGGCGTTGTGCAGAGTTCTGTCCAGACGATAATGTGATTCGGATTCGTTTTGCACTGTTCTCTCTGTTTCGCTCTTCCAAGCAATATTTTCGTCGTCGTAGCCGTCAGGAAAAACCCGATGGCACCCTACGGCATCTGAAACAGCGCACCAGTGATCAGCACCATGGTTGATTCAATCTCCGTATCCACTTCACCCACGCTGGTTTCGGTCTGGTTAATGGGTCTATCTGTTGGATTAACCTCCTGTGCGGCGACCTGTCTGCCTTTTATTGGCACCTGGACTCTGGGTCGTGGCCGTGGTGGATGGTCTGCTTTGATGGATACCGGTTTTTTTCTGCTGGGTAAGGTATTGGCTTACACACTACTGGGGGCTAGTGCGGGCTTTCTTGGTGCCTGGTTAACAACAGATGGTTTTGGTGAAGTAGGCCATATTGCGATTGGTCTTAGTAGTATTATGGCTGGACTCTGGCTTGTCTATCCTAAACAGGGAACCTCTTCTCTTTGTGCTTTTATGACACAAAAGATGCGTTTTCCGCCCATTGTTCTTGGTTTCTCCATCAGCCTTGTCCCCTGTGCGCCTCTGGCCTCGTTGCTGGCTTTAAGCGCACTCAATGGTGCGGTTTGGCAAGGTGCGCAATATGGTGCACTTTTTGGTTTAGGAACAACGCTGACACCACTTATTTTTATTATACCTGTTATGGGGTTTATGAGCCGTCATCTGCTCACAGAACGTCCGTGGTTGATTTCTGGGTTGCGTGTGGGAGCGGCGATTGTCCTTTGTCTATTGGGCTTACACCGCCTGATTTCAGGAGTCTAAATTCATGGCATGCTCTATTGAACAGACTGGGTTTGGGTCATCGGTGACAACCAACTGGAGCCGATCCATCCAGGGTTTATGGCAGAAAAGCGTTGCGATTACCATCGCGGTACTGTTGCATATGCTGATTGCGACACTTCTATGGATTCAACCAGACCAGCGTCCTCCTATTCCTGTGGCCATACAGGGTTTCCAGTTTGTTAAACTACCTGAGACCACCATGGATCACTCGCCTTCTCAGGAGAAGCCAAGGGAGATGGTCACACCTGCACAACAGGCGCCCGAACCCAGTCAACGGAAACCTGTGCCGCAGGAGGTGGAATCTGCGACACCAGAAACAGCGGAAACATCTTCCCTTGATGCAACACCACCAGAGTTACCCACGCCTCTGTTGACGACACCTGCAATAGATCCAGCGCAGATCTCGCACCCTGTACCCCAACCTGCCCCACGGCGTAAGCATAAAAAAGAGTGGCGGATAAAAAAACAGGTCGTTAAGAAACAGACGATTAAAAAACAGATTAAGAGAAAAAAGGTCGCTTCCATACAGCCCAAAAAAAGTCACCATAATCTCTCTCAACCCTCTTCTTCATCAACAGGCCAGAAGAAGCATGCAGGGCAACCAAAAACGACCTCTGTTCTGAAGAGCCAGCGCTTTGTTCCACCAAAAGGGCGTGCCAATCTGTTTAATAATACCAGGCCATCTTATCCCATTGTGGCCAGACGCCGTGGTTTTGAAGGCACGGTCTTTTTAATTGTCGATGTGGATAAGTCGGGAACACCCTTGAGCGTTAAAGTTAAAAAAAGCTCTGGTCACCGTATTTTGGACCGATCCGCCCTACGCACCATCAAAAGGTGGCGTTTTATTCCGGCAATCCGAAATGGCATCACGGTCCGGGCATTGGTGGAGATTCCCATTCGTTTTAACCTGCTCAACCGTTAAGGAGTCTTATTTTGTCTGCTCTATTTATATCGTGGTTCCCCTGGTGGAATGGTGCCGACTGGATCATACGCGGTGTCTTTCTTCTGCTTGGACTACTCTCTTTAATCAGTTGGTCGATTATGATTTTTAAATGGTGGCTCTTCTACTCTGTTCAGAAGCAGGAGAGGAAAACCAATGTGATTCTCTCTTCAAAGATCCATGAGATTGATGACTGTTTTTCTCAGCGACGTCAATCGAATACACCATCGTATAGTGTATGGCATGTTGCAAAACAGTGGTTACAGAGTGGGCTTTTATCGGATCGACGAACCATGGAGGCCAATACAGCCCAGGCCCTCATGATACAACGGATTCAGTTGGAAAACGGTTTATCTCTTTTAGCATCAATTGGTAGTTCAGCCCCTTTTATTGGTCTCTTGGGAACGGTATGGGGAATTATGCATGCACTCCAGGATATTGATGGCCAGGCTGCATTATCCATGGATATGATTGCAGGCCCTGTTTCAGAAGCTCTGGTGGCCACAGCCGTTGGTCTTTTTACAGCCATTCCAGCAGTAATGGGCTACAACATGCTGGTCCGTTATCTACGACGCCTCACGGCAACGATCGAGAGCAATGCGGTATATATTGTCAATTGGATCATGATACAAACTGAAAGGAGTAAATAAATGGCTGGTGGACTTTTAGATAACAGTGATCCAGGACAACCCATTGCTGAGATCAATGTGACCCCTCTTGTGGATGTGATGTTGGTTCTATTGATTATTTTTATTATTGCGGCCCCTCTGATGGCACAAGCGTTAAAAGTGGATCTTCCTCAGGCAACCGCGCCCACAGATACAGAACCGGTTGTGATCACTCTGGTGGTCTTTTCCGATGGAAAAATTACATTGGATGGAGAAGAAACGGCGACAGAGCAGCTTGCCAACATGCTTAAATTAAAATTTAAAACAAAACCAGATGCCATATTACGTCTTGGGGGAGATCAGACCACACCTTATCAGGATATTGCCCGTCTACTCTCCATTGCACAACAGAGTGGAATTCAACGAATCGCTTTTGCCACGGCTATTCCAACGGAATCATAATAGAGGAGGAATGGATGTTCATCTGATCTTCCTTACCTTATTAAAAATACCTGTGGAGAAGGATGAAGTTTATATGTGATATAGATATATTACAATACTTTGATAGTAAAGATTGTGCGTTTGTCAAACAACACCATGGCTGTATGGCATGATTTCGTTTCAATGGGTGAGATGTCTTTTAACAACAAGAATATCAAGTTAATCTAATACAAAGTTGCTCTCTCTCTTCCAACCCTATATATTCACCAAGTTGACTCAACAAGAACGCTTTGATTGTGCAGCGTGTTTAAGTATTGCGGGTACAGTTCCATTCATTAAAATCTCTTATGGTATTATCATGTTACGCATTGTTACAGGACAGTTTAAAGGACGTCGATTAAAATCACCCCGTTTTCAGGGTACACGCCCCACATCGGAGAAGTTGCGCGGCTCACTCTATAATATGCTGGCTGGAGAGATCATTGATGCATGGGTGCTTGACTGTTTCAGTGGTACAGGTGCCATGGCTTTAGAGGCGATCAGTCGCGGCGCAAAAAGCGCAGTGATGGTCGAGCAGGGGGGGGCGGCATTTCGTCTGATTCGGGAGAATATTAAACAGTGTGGTGCAGAACAGGCATCCTGGCCTGTGCGGGGTTCGGCAACAAAAAAAGAGACCTTTATCAAAATTGTGCAACGGATAAGAGCCAAGCAGCAATTATGGTCTGGGTTTAATCTGGTAATCTTAGATCCCCCTTATCGTCAGGATGATGGATCCTCCTCAATTCACTGTATCGAGCAGGTGGATCATCTGTTGGCAAAGGATGCTTATC
>JBQGBW010000028.1:0-45510 GCA_052043475.1 Magnetococcales bacterium HHB-1 | reverse complement strand
TTTGTTCGCACACTCAATAACTCGTTTTCTTGTCTTAAGATGATGCCAAAGCTTGCTTCCACATTTTGGACATATGAAACCGTCTGGCCAACGCAGTTGGATAAGAAAGTCAAAACATCCATCTTCAGTCGAAAAACGAAGGCTGAAATCAAGTAAATTATCTGGAATATCCATCTCAAGCATGTTTGTTTGAGTGCAGAGAAAAAGACTTTGATAATTGTACTATAGCCTGCACCAACCGGATACCCATATGCCTCGATATAGCGGATCTTAAATTCCATCGCTTTTTTACCGGTAAAGCCCATCGCCAGAAGCGTGAAACCATCACGGGTCATATCCATGGAACGCTGTTTTTTGTTCTGGCGGTTGGTATATGAGGACGGCTGAAAATTGAGCTGTCCAAATTCTTCTGGTATTTCAAGGTTATTGATGGCCTGTAGAACATTCTTGTGTTGCTTGCCAAAGAATGCAGCCACATCTCGACTATTGGCGAAGACACGACCTTCTTTGTTGAAAACAACGGGAGTGTTGATGGTGATATCGTTCATAACTGTTCTCCGATGTGGGATTGTCTAAGAAGAAACGCTGCCACTGCCAAAGTCAGCGATATGGTCTTGAAAAGAAGTCACCACAACTTCAATGAGGGTTGAGATCTCCGCCTTAGAGTAGTCCGCCAGAGGCCGATTCATGCCGATACTGGCAACATATTCTCCCAGGGGTTTGATGGCTGCGTTCATCGCGTCCTGTTCAAGATTGGTTGGATCAACCATGGTCTGTTTTCCCATTAAGATTGAAGTTGATACAGCTCTGACCTGTCCTGCGATAAACACCAGAATGTGATCCTTATGTTTACGCAAAATATTCCTAAAGCTTTTACGTTCACGATGCGGAACCTGTTTTAAGGTGATCCTCTGACCTTTGGTTCCCACCGGAAGTGTAAAGAAGCCGAGCTGGGGTTGATGCCAGTGTGTTCTCTGCTGAGTCCAAATATGGGCGATACTCATGCTGCCGCTCCGAAGACCAGACTTTTGATGCGCTCCTTATTGAACTGAAAAGTTAAGAGGGCTGACGCCTGATAACGGGTCAGGTTAAAATCATTTCTGCACTCTGGTGGCAAGTACTGAAGCTGTTTCTCCGTTGGGGGTTGGTTAAGCCAGCGGCTGGTTTTGTGGGCACTTTCATCGGTTTCGTTCTCATTGAGCCAGTCATCCGCAGCGGCCAGGGTAATGGTGCGCTCACCGATGGAGAGTAGTCTGGCCCGTTGTCGTCTGGCTCCTCCTACCGCATGCCAGCGTCCGTTGAGAAAGAAGACACCGCCCCAGGCATTAAAACCGTTAGCTACCATGGCAGCGTCATCACCAAAGAGGTCACACCAGCGGAAGCTGGATCGTTTCAGCAGATCCACCTCAGACATAATGAAATCGGTGATCTCTTCCCGGTCTTCACCGTCCCGTTCCTTGGGCTCCCAGATATAGCCACAGATGGGGCACTCCATTACCGCTGATGGCACTTCTGCAACACACTCGGGACAAAACTTGGTGGGCGCTTCTCCTGTCTCTTCGCCATCCAGATTGACATCCTGTTCCAGGGTGCCGTGCATCAGAGAGGAGATGCCGAAATCAAGCACAATGCAGTCGGTTTTCACGACGCCAGGAAACTCGTTGGGATCGACCGTTCTGAGTCCACGCCCTACCATCTGGATCATTGTTGATTTGTAAGAGGATGGCCGAAGAAGCACGATGCAGCTGGTTGGAGTGAAATCGTACCCTTCTGTTAAAACAGCAATATTTGTAACGACTTGAGTGTTTCCTTCCTCGAATGAAGCCAGTTCTTTTTTGCGCTCATCCTTGCTCATTTCACCATGAATCATGGTGGCTTTGATGTTGTGCGCTAAGAAGGTGTCTTTAACGTTCCTGGCATGCTCCACAGTGGAGCAGAAGATGATCGTTTTTCGGTCTCTGGCTTTCTCCTTCCAATGGTTCACCACCGCCTCATTGACGGGGGATTTGTCCATGATCTCAGCGACTTCGTTCATATCGAAATCACTGGCATGGCGTTTAACATCTTTGAGCTGCTCGCGCACTCCGACGTCCAGAACAAAGGTGCGCGGTGGCACCAGATGACCAGCCTGAATGGTTTCAGTAAGCGTGACCTGATCCGCAACGTTTGAGAAAACCGGTCGCAGCCCCTTTTTGTCTCCACGACCAGGAGTCGCTGTAACGCCATAGATCATGCTTTGATCATTCAGCTCTCTGGTGTGGTCAATAATCCGAAGATAGCTATCAGCCACCGCATGATGCGCTTCATCAATGACCAGAAGATCCAGTGTGGGCATGCTTTTTAAGTTGGCTTCTCGACAGAGCGTTTGAACCATGGCAAAGGTGGTGCGCCCATCCCAGGATTTCTGCTTTGCATCAAAGATCGAAGTTGAAATCTCTGGATTGAGATGCGCAAATTTACTGGAGTTCTGGTTGGTCAGTTCATCGCGGTGAGCCAGTACACAAGCCTTGGCATCGTTGTCTTTCAGCAGCTCCTTGGTCACAGCAGAGAGAGAAATCGTTTTGCCAAATCCGGTTACGGCTACTGCAAGAGTGTTTTTATGTTTCCGCAGCGCCTCCACGCTGCGGTTTACAAACTTTTTCTGCCTCGGGCGAAGAATCATTGTTCATCCCCTTACTGAGCCCATCCAGGTAGAGCTGAATTGGACGGTTGAGCTGGTGATTCCTGTTGCGGTGGCTGCGTAGTTTGTTGTGGTGGTGATTGAGCTGGTTGAGGTTGGGGTGGAACAAACTGTGGTGGTTGCGATGTTGGTTGATGTTGTGGTGTAGCTGCTGGTGGTGGAGTGGCTTGCCAGCTCTGTTGTTGCTGTGGTGGCTGAAACGTAGGTGCTGCCATGGTGTTTTGTGGCGGCGTCTGTGCCATATTTGTTGTGGCTACGGTTCCACCCATGATCTTCTGATAATCCTTATGCTGTGCGGTAATCGCCTGTTTGATAACGTTCTTATCACCGTTGTGGCCATCTTCCACATCAATCTTGGCAACGAACTCCAGACCATCGAGATCAGCAAAACCCTGGATACGCCGCGCCTCTAACGCTCTGGCTGAGGTATCCTTATCCGATAGGCCGTTAGCAGAGTTGAGTACTGAGCGGATGAATGAGCGGCCCATATTTCCCCAGTTGGGACCCTTCGGACTGTACAGGCCAATCAGTGACCAGATTTTGCGGCGGGCAAACGGTCCTTCGGTGACTACATATTCGCAATCGAGATAGACGGAACCCGTGCTCTCACTATGGGTGGCGTAGCCGCCAACCCAGCCCTGTGTAGGATCATCAAAGCCACCTGGGCGGATTTTCATCCGCACCTTGGCCAGCGTTCCCTTGGGAATGACATCAAATTGGGGCTCTGCATCATTGAAATCCATGAAAGATCCAGTCATAGTATTTACTCCGTTGTCGTATTGTTGGGGGTAGCTGCTTCTGGTGCGGCTGGGCGGCCAAACTCAAGCCGTTCCAGAGAGCGCTGCCCCGGTCGTTTAATCTTTTCCATCAATTGCCCAAGGTGGGCGGATTCTACCATCTCCAGACGACCGCTACGGTCTTTGGCTGGAAACTGCCACGGGTTGAGCGTGTGACAGACAAAGGCGCGATAGGGTTGTCCTTCTTCGGTAGTGAGCTCTGCCATGGTGATCAGTTGGTCAACGATGCCAGGAAGCTCCAATGCGGTTTTTGATCCATCAATCTGTGGAGAGAAGTTCTTTTTGTTGTATTCATCCACCTTCTCGTCGAGGATTCCTACAAACCAAACATTACGGTTTCTCGTGTGTTGGAGGTGTGTAATCCACCCTAATAATTCCTGAGCGTGTAGACCATACGCACCACGCAGATCCGGTTTTCCAGTGCGATCACTGAACGCCTGAGGTTGACCTTTACACCACTGCAAAGAGAGGCGTGCAGCCACAGTGATAGAGTCAATGAAAATGGTGTCGTATCGATTGAGCGCGTTGGGATCTCCAAACTTCTGGCAGACCGCATTAAAATGGGCTTGGCTGTAACATTGATCATCACGCAGCGCTGGGTTGGGGCCACCAATGAATACAGTAAAGTCACGGCACTCTTCCCAGGTGCGAGGCCGGAGCGTGTCGCCTTGCCAGCCTTCAACAGCTAAGTCACCAGCTTCAAGATCCATGAAGAGCGTGGTCTCAGGAGAAACAGTCCAGAGCAGCGTGGTTTTTCCGATACCGCTCCGGCCTAAAATGCAGCCTTTGATGCCGCGCTGTTCGGCCAGACGTTGATCCGCAGAGATGATAGGAAGACCTGTCATTATCCGTGCTCCTTAACGGTGAGGGTGAAAGAGGGTTTGCTGGGTTTAACCGTGCAGGCTGGTTCAAAGATCGCTTTATCGTGACTGGCTAATTTGTCAAACTGGGTCGCAGACATGTCGTAGGTGACCTTGACAGCCTTAGCCAGATTCTGTCCTTTCTTCTGTAGCCGATTGACAATGCTGGCCATCATCTGTTGATCCCACTTCAGTGGTGCTCTTCTGAGAGCGGCTTTGACCTCAACATTGCCATCCATAAACTTTGTCGTGCCGAAATCCTTTCTCTGTGCCTGAAGCTGGTTCTGGGAGTGTTCCAGATAGCGGTGTTGCAATGCCGCATCAAGAACTGCTTTTCTTTCTCTCACCCATTTACCGGCTTGGGTAATCTCTTCCAGAAGTCTGGCCAGTTCATTGGCTGGCAGTGTGCTCAATTGAGCGATGGAAAGGTTTTTGATCTGTTCCAGAGTGATGGGTTGATATGCCGTGTTCATCGTATTCAATCCTTGTTGTAAAGCGGTGTGTTCTTCGGGTGTCAGTTGGGCTGTGTGGTGTAGTGAGGGGCTATCCATGGGTGTCTCCTTTAATGGGCTGTAGCTGTTGCATCATAGGCTTGCATTAACCTTTTAAGTTCTTGTATGCGTTTGGTTACTTTGTTCTCCTTTAAAGCTTCTGGTGTTGTATTGAGAATGGAACAGATAAAGCCAAAGCCGCCTACGTCGTAAGAAGGCATCAGGAAGAAGTCGATCAACCCCTGGGCTTCACTTCTGAAGTCAGGTAACTCCCATAGTGAAGCGTCTGTGCGTGCCAGTTTGATAAAGCCTTTCAGATCCAGAGCGGCTCTTTTAAGAACAGCAGCCCACACTTCCACTTCAGGTTGTAGTCGGCCTGGTTGAGATGATTGGCTGTGATGCCAGATGATGGATTCAATGTTTGGGGTTTGGTTGGTATTGATACCGATCATGGTAATTTCCTTTAATGCAGTGTGTGTTGAGCGCAATGGCGAATTCTATAAAGTGCGCTGTAGAGCGTTGATTTTGGTTGTCCTGTTGATTCAGATATTTCAGCAATGGATTTATAGACCAAACGCTGAATGAGACGCTGCTCTTGAGCGGATAAGGTCTCGATCCATCTCAGTAGATCCAGGCGAAGATCAATCACCTCATGCCAGTTCCTATAGGGCCGTCCCCAGAGAGAGTGAATAGAAGAGAGTGTGTTGATCCGTTCCTGTTGTTGGCCATCTCTGTTCGTGATGGTGTCAAATAGAGAGCTTGGCCGTTGTCCATAATTTCTTTTGGCCCGTGTGGCTTTTCTAATCAGGTCGATCCCTGCATTCTTGATAACGCTGTACGTTCTAGGCGTGCGCCGTAGCGTTGCGAGTGCCAGTTCTTGTTCTATATCCTCCAGATCAGCTGAGATGAAAAAGTGAAGCTGACAGAGCCGTTTGGCTTCAAATCTTAGAAAGCGAATCAGCCTGGAGTCGATTCCGTGATATCTGTTTTTTGATTTCATCAGCTCGTTGTCCGTTGGCTGTTTGCGTTGTGCTTTTACCCTTAGGGGCGAAATTTCACCGAGAACCGAGGAAAAGATGAAAATTCACTGGAAGAAAAAATCTAAATAACTGATATATTTAAATAAAAAAATAAAATATTTTTTATAAAAAAGTTGGCATGGCCCGGTGAATTTTCACCGTACCCAAAATATTTTATGTTCTTTTATCATGCATAAATATCTTCTATACGTTGCTTGTATCTTGTATAATATGTTGTTATGATTGTATTTATATGTGTATGAACTGCGTTTACTGATGTCTAAAAAAAGCAAAATGGAGAGAAAAGAGAAGGTGGGTGAAATTTCCTCGGTGAATTTTCACTGGCGAGAAATTTCACCGAGGAAAAGAAAAAAGCCGATGGAAAAAATATCCATCGGCTGTGGCTTTAAAGAAGGAATTGTCTGTCAAAGATAGTGGGTTAATCAGGACGGACTAGAAATTTTGCTGTCCAGTGGCGGTCATAAGAATTCCAGATAATAGGATCATCATTGAGCTGGAAAAAGCTTTTGAGCTTTTTGGCTAACAGGTGCTTTTGTTTTTTGATCTTGGAAAGTTCCTGGGGAGATTTAAGGGATAGAACGCCACTGGTCTTGGCGAGAGAATGCAACAGAGTCCACTGTAATGTTGGACGACCATTCTTTCGGTTACGCATTCCCAGATCATCAGGTTCGATGCGCTTGACAGTATCAACTCCACGGCATCTGGCATTAAAGACTTCTTTTGCGATGAACTCAAAGGTGAAGTCTTCCCATGTAGCCTCCTGCGGCGTTGGAAAGGTAACAGTATCTTTTGCGTCTGCTGGAACAACGGCTTGATGCACAGCAGAGAAAATCTGTTCTGGTGGCTCTGCAGCAGTAAACATGGTCTGTTCTCCAGCCACTGTCAGATCTTCAAGTGCATAGAAAAAGCCTTGAACGCGCATTAACATGGATTGTAGAAGCTCATCAGCGAAACGGGATGTCGGTGCTAAAAGAATAAAAGGCGTCTGAAGTGTTGCACTGAGATAGTGTATGACTTGGTTAAAGACGACATATTGCCACTGAACCGTTAAAAACACAGGAACTCTTTTACCTGGGGATGGTTGATAGTAGCCGACCTTTGCTGTCGTTTCGATTCCAGGGACCATTTCACAATCAAGAGAGAAGCCAAAAGTAGAGCACAGCTCTTGTGCCATCCGTTGAAAGTCCATTTCATGGAGTATGATATCACTCAACGTTAGTACAATATCATCGCACTCAAACATATCACTATCGCAGATGGCAACGATCTCATCTCCGATATAGTCTCTTACTTCCCTGGAGCATCCTGTCTGCCCACGGTATGGGCAAGGATATGATTTAGCCCGTTTATCTGTTGGCCTGAAGAGAGAAGCGACCAGATTGAATTCATCGGCAACATGATATTCCCATCCTGTTTTGACAGCAGAAACGTTGGGCATGATCTCCAGGATCGTCCAGAATTTGGTCAGCTTCTTCATTTACGCCTCCTGTGGAATACGGATAAAGCCCCGTCTACTAAGCCAATTTTCAATAAGAGAGCTCTCCTCATCCCGTGTAATCAGAGCGATATTTGGGGGGCAGATAGTAACTGCGCGAGGGCGTTTCACCTGAGCCAGTTTGATTGAAAAAACAGCACGGCAGATCAATTTAGAAAGAGGCGTTACGGTTTTCAGGTTGCTGATTGAAGAGAAGAGGTCTTTGGCCTTTCTGGTCTCAATGACATCCGATCCTTCTCCGCTGTATGAAGAGAGTTCACGCAGTACAGCCCACTCCATACCATCAACATCGCTGCAAACCATGGAAGCTTTTCCTGCTGAAAGCAAAGGCGATAGAGTGTACTTATCTTCACTGGGGAAATGTTCAGCAGATCCAAACATATATTTTCCAATCAGCGTGAGATATAGCTGGAGTTCGCCTTTGGTTGAGGTGTGAATGGCAATTTCATCTGAGGCTCTATTGTAGATCAACACATCATGTTTTTCAGGCCGGAACGCTACACTGCTGGATTTACCGTTTTTGATTGATCCCTCGCGTTTGAAAGGCATGCCATGACGTATGATAATGTGGACTTTTTCATCCTGATCTACGATAAAAATTTTGCAGTTTCTGCCACGTCTATGCGCTTCAAACCAGTCATCCAGTTCGTGTTCCAGATCATGGATCTGATCTGAAGATGGCATAGAGAATGACTGGAGATCTCTACCAGCGTGGCGTCCGTAGAAATAGCGAAAAGAGCGCGGTCTACTCGCTTGACTCTTAGCGTAGACCAACTCTAAAAGCTCTGGGTTCTTCAACCAAACCTGCACAGCAATATCCGCTGGGCTTGTGTTGGTATCGTAGTCCAGCTGGATTCCTGTTTTCTCAACGGCCTCTAATAGTTTCTCCATTCCGTTCATTGAGGCCATTTCATGGACATAGAACAGTGCGTCAACCATCTCTTTAGGGATGGATTCATCAGGAGACATAAGGACTTCTGAGAGATTGGTATAGTTGATAATTGGAGAGTCGTTCCCAGAAAAGGCAAAGCCCTGATTACTTAAATAATTTTCGAAGGGGGTCAGAAATTCGCACAGACGATGAGAGTCAATAGATCTTAGACAATCAGGGTGGGCAAACCGTTTTGGGTTGAAAACAGGCATGGCTATCCATCTCCATTCACGTGGGTTGTGTTTCTAACTGCAGTGACCTTGCCTAAGATCATCAGTTCGTCTTCAGGAGTGATTCGAATCGGAGAATATTTAGGATTTTCAGGCCGAAGCTCTATGAAAAGATCAGATATGAAAAGCCGTTTGACGGTTGCTTCATTTCCCAATAGAGCAACCACGATATCTCCAGATTCAGCTAATTGTTGTCGCCGCACGATAATATAATCGCCTTCATGAATGTCTGCCTCAATCATGCTATCACCACGCACTTTTAAGGCAAAACAAGAGCCGCGAGCATAGCGTTCTTCGACCATCACTTCTCCGATGATATTCTCTTCTGCCCACATTGGTGATCCTGCGATAACTTCACCTAAGATTTGAACAGCTCTTAATCCTCCTCGGGAAGGGAACTTTAAAATCTCAATAGAACGCGCTTTTCTGGCTTGCCTACGAATGAAGCCTTTTGCTTCGAGTTTACGTAACTGTTCGTGAACACTGGGCGTTTTAATGCCTAATTCTTCTCCAATCTCCTTGGCTGTTGGGGGATAGGGGTGTAGGGTGCAAAACTCTCGAATAATGCCCATGATACGTTTCTGAGCAGGAGTAAGCCCTTGAATTGGTTTCCTTCCCCTTCTTTCTATTTTATTGGTCAATGTTCCTCTCCATGTAATAGCCTTAGTTAAATAAGGCTTAATAAAAGTATCGTACTTTGGAAAAGAAAGCTAGAGAAAAATTTCATCGTAAAAAAAATCTCCGTTGACGGATTTATATAAGAGGAACCATTCAACGGAGAACAACAATGACCATCATCATCCCGATAACGCCTGATCAGATGACCGACGAGGAGCGGCAGGAAGAGATTATCAACCTTCTTGCCACTGGATTTCTCCGATATCGACAGAAACAGCAAGAAAAGGCCAGAGCAGAGAAAGTTTGCCTGGACTTATCGCCCACACAGAGCGTTCATGGTGTTTCTTCAACCACAAAGAATATTGGAGAATGCCAATGACAACAGGAATTTTAAAAGAGATTGCAGCACTATCCAAGATGACAGTGCCACAACTCAAAAAGAAGTGGGAGATCGTGTTTGACAGCAAAGCGCCATCGCTAGGGAAACATTTTCTGATCAAACGGTTGGCGTTTCGCATGCAGGAGTTGGCCTTCGGTGGCTCAACAGAGGAGGATCAGCAGAGACTATTGAAAGCGGGCAGCATGAAGAAAAAGAGCAAGGTGCTTGATGGCAGACCGCTGGTGGGAACGCGACTGATGAGAGAGTGGAAAGGCATGGAGCACTGGGTGACAGTGACAGAAAATGGCTTTGAATATCAAGGGAGAAGATTTAACAGCCTGTCGGCCATCGCCAAGACCATTACAGGAACACAGTGGAACGGACCAGCTTTCTTTGGTCTCCGCAAGACAGGAGGCAAGAAATGAAGAAAGAGCCAATCGTGACGCAAAAGCGCTGTGTGATCTACACCAGAAAATCAACCAGTGATGGGCTTGATCAAGAGTTCAATAGCCTGAACGCACAGTTTGAAGCATGCGAATCCTACATTGAAAGCCAAAAGCAGGAGGGATGGATTCTACTGGATAATCGCTATGAGGATGCCGCGATTTCTGGTGGAACATTAAAGCGGCCTGCGCTGCAACAACTACTTCGAGATATCAAGCGGAATCTTGTGGATCTGATTGTCGTTTATAAGATCGATAGATTGACACGCTCTCTGCTGGATTTTTCCAAGCTGGTAGAGCTCTTTGAACAGCACGATGTATCGTTTGTATCAGTCACACAGCAGTTCTCCAGCGCTACTTCCATGGGCCGGTTAACGCTGAACATGCTGTTATCTTTCAGCCAGTTTGAAAGAGAGATTGCCGCTGAGAGAATCAGAGATAAGTTCTTGGCATCAAAGAAGAAGGGGATCTTTATGGGCGGCACGCCGCCACTCGGATATGATGTCAAGGATCGTAAGTTGATCATCAATAAAGAGGAAGCGAAACTGGTACGACTGGTCTTCCAGCGCTACATCGAGTTGGGTGGCGCAATGAAGCTGTCGGAGGAGCTGAACGATGCGGGGTATCATACCAAATCATGGACATCGCAGACAGGGAGATTCAGGAAAGGAAAGCCCTTTGATAAAGGTGTGATCTACAGGCTGCTCAACAACAGAGTTTATCTCGGTCAGGTAACCCATAAAGAGGAATATTACCCTGGAGAGCATAAGGCGATTATTGCCCAGTCCGTTTGGGATAGCGCCCACACCATATTGAAGGCCAATACGCGAGAAAGCGCCAACAAGCCGCGTGTTTCAACGCCCGCAGCACTGAAGGGCTTGATATTCTGTGGCCACTGTAGCCGCGCTATGACGCCAACATATACCAATAAATACCGTGGACGGCAGTACCGCTACTATGTCTGTCAAACGGCCAGCAAACACAGTTATCGTTCCTGCAAGATAAGAAGCGTGGCGGCAGGAGAGATTGAGAATATCATCTTAAATCAGATCAAACAGGTAGTCACTGCACCGGATATTATTGAACAGATTGGCAGAGAAATCAAAAATAGAGGAGAGCCTTTATCTGAGTGGGAGCTGGTTGAAACGATGCAGAGCCTGGGGCCAGTGTGGGAGGAGTTGTTCCCAAAAGAGCAGCATCGGCTGGTTCAGCTACTCATCAGCAGGATAGAAATTCATTCCAGAGGTGTGGAAGTCCACTTAAGAAAAGACGGGATGACATCGTTAATCAAAGAGATGTGTGTGGGAGAGTGCTGATGAATATTCGAGAGAGCGAAGATGGCACCAAGCTGATTATCTGGATACCGATGAACTTCTGCCGCCGTGGAGGACGTAAAAGAATGGTGGCCCCAGGAAACAGTGAACTACAGGATGTGATTCCGCATCAGCCACCGGATGCCAGTCTGATTCGAGCGTTGGGCAATGCACACAGGTGGCTGGCTCTACTGGAGAGTGGAGAAGTGAAATCAATCAGCGCGCTGGCCAAGCAGGAAGGGATTGATAAATCCAATCTGGGGAAGATGCTCAATCTGACCTGCCTGGCTCCAGACATCAAGAAAGCCATTCTGGATGGAACGCAGCCGGAGAAGATCACGCCAAGCCAGTTGAGAAAGACGTTTCCCATTGTGTGGGAAGAGCAGAGGGAGTTCTTCTCCATGCCTACACAATAAATCTTATCAAGACAAAAATATTATTATCCTTTGCTGTGAGATAATATCTGTCTATGGTGTCGTCGCCTTATCAATTTTTAGATCGAAAAACAATGAGGAACGGCATCATGGACAAACAGATTACACTCTCATTCAAGCAACTGGATAACATCAATTTGAGCCTATCAAAGGCACGATCAGTCTCGCAGGTGTTGATTGATTGTGGCACTCTGGGGAATGGGGCGCTGGAAGGCACCATGAGAATTGTGGTCGAGGAGCTGGAGAATATTATCGCAGAGATCGGAAAAGCGGAAAAAGCCCACGCATCGGGTTAAAGCAGAGAAAAGTTCATTTTGGGCATGTCCCAAAAAGTGTGTCATAGCGAACGGGACTTGAACTTGCTCTTTTTTAACCTTTTAGCCTGTTTTTGGTGGTTGGATTGCTAAAAACAGGCTGGGAATAGATGAAAAAGCATGAGAAGTAGCCCAAAAACGGCTGTGAGGTCCAGATAGAAAAGTTACCATTTAGCATCAAACGACCCCGAACCAGAGCGGAGAGGAGCTGAAACGGTGTTTATTAGCAAATGCTGTAAATAGGTTGATTCTCCTAAGAAAATCCCATGACCTCAAAATGCCATTTTTGAGGTCACTGACCTCTCGCACAGAGAAACAGAGAGAGAAATGGCCAGAATTTGCGAGAATGGGCAGACTGTGGACTCTTTTTATCTTATATAGATATTTTCTATGAATGCGCTAACTATTGGTTTTATTGTGCTTTTTAACGCAAAAAAGCCATCCAAATTGGATGGCTCTGAAGCGGAGAAAATCAATAAAATAAATTAATGGTGGACCATACGCTCCCAATTTCGAAAATTTCTCTAGAGAATTTGAGCCACTTTTTGAGAAAAGTTCATGTCTCGGATGGTAGCGGTTTTGGGTTGCAAAAATCTGATAAAATATTGGAATATAAGAAGGTGAGTGGTGTGTTTCGTGACCCGTTAAGTCAGTGTTTGTTTTGTTCTTTGAGCATAGACATATCCCATAAACTCAGCCCAATATAAGATTGATATCCGAATTTTTATTTCAGCTCAGTATAGACTTGTTTTTTGTTATCATAAAATAAACATCTTCTGAAAAACTCTTTCGATAATCTGCCAATATTAGCACATTCAATCAGAGGCATGATCTTATTTGCGTAGCTATTTTTTCTCTTCCATTTGTCAAGCAAATCTTTTCCACTAATAAATTTATCGCCTAATTGGTCAACCTTTATTTCAATCCAAACACATTCGGTTTTGTTTCTTGGACAAGGAATAAAAGCACCCCACATCGAAAATGGATATTTTTCTATATATTTTTTTTCATCGAATCCATGAAAATCAAAAATGCTAACACCACCCAACTTTCTTACAAATGGATAATGATCTGGACCTTCTGCAGTTGACCAACGTTCTTTATCATCAAGATCTGGTTCTGGATCTATATAGCCGTCTTCAACTATCTTTTGATATCGGTCCAAATATGTAACGTGCCAGTATGAATCTCGCAAAATATCGGGAATTTTTTCCACGATGTTCACCTTATTCTTTCTATTAATTTATTCTGCTCTCTTGCTTTTTGAATCACATTACGATTAATTGTAAAAACCTGTAATCCTGGAACTGTTGCAAAATCGCCATCGTCAGTAATGATTTTTTTGATACTTTCGTTAGCCATAGATTCCAGTATAAAGAGATCGTATCCATCAACCTTTACGATATCCAGGTGAGCCAATGCAGAGTTAATCATTTCTGGCCCTGAATGGCATGGTAGAAGCGTAGCCAAATTAGAAACTTGTGCCCAAGCAGCTTTGATTTCTGAAACAACGTGGGATCTTTCAGAAGATCGATTATGACGATATATTTTTGGTTTTATATCGCCAGTTCTGTTATGTCTCTCATAAATTTCTTTTTCTGTCTTTTCAATGACATGTGACAATTCTGCCAGAGATAATCCTGAGTAGAATAGTTTTGCTGATGCATTGAGTGCATCATTTAAATATTTGGTATAATTAGACAAACCTAAATAATGGAAAGTTGCATTGGAGTAGGCCATCCAATACCAGACGTTGGTATCTACAAGAAACACATCCTCTTTTGTTGGCGTGTCTCTTGTAAGATCTATAACCTCAGCCTGGATAGTATAGTCGATAACCATCAATCATGTTCCTGAGCAGACTGTTTCAGGATATCATCAACGATCTGACTATAGTCTTTATCGCTATGATATCTCGCAGCATTCTCAATGACCTGCTTAACAACAATCTGACCTGTCTGATTCAGATGTTCCATTGTCAAATGCCTCTCCAGATCGTCTTTTGAGATCTCTTTGAGAAGTTGACCAATGGCAAAGTTGAAGAATGGCGAAGCAAATTGGTTGACTCCTTCAAAATTTAGAATCACATTCTCGCCGTTCTTTATTGCGCTATGGATTGAGTCAAAAATCTTTTGACCATCCTCTTGAATGATACAGCGCGGACCTATTGTTTGCCGAATTGATAGTTCCATGATTCGACTCTCCTTTAAGTAAGCGTTATCTCGTTTCGTTCCCTAATGTATACAGTTTGTCATTACAGCACAGCTTGGTATAAACCATTGTGCCTGTAAAGGGTACTTTAAGTGTGCGAAACTGATGTCCGTCTTGATCGATAATGGCATATCCATTACCACTATATATCTCCAGCTTGCCATGATTGCGAGAGATAAAATTTTGCAGCAACTCAAACCCTAAGCCACGAGGTATACCTTGTTTGCAGGTACTGTGGCCGCGTTGAAAAGCCCACTGCATACAGTCTGCACCAGAAAGCTTAGCCACCCTGGCTTTTGTAACTCCTCTAAAAAGGAAATAATTTTTAACCGTTGTGGGTATGCTCTGTCCAAAGTCAACAACAGAGAGTGCCAGCTCTTTCCTGTTTGGAAAATGTTGACCACAGGAGAAAACGCCTATAGGCGTTTCACTGTGCTCAAAGGCATTATTATAAATTTCCCAGATATTGCCTACGATAGCATCACGCAGCGCATCGCTCACATTGACCCAACCCTTGCCAATCCACCGATCTGTTAGATAATCCATAATACTGTTCATATCAAGATCACTATCTTCTCGATATGGAATTGAGTTTCCAGACCAATGTGTTGTTGGGTATCCAAAGGTTTCTGCAAAGCCATTCTGACGCAGATTAGTCAATACTTTGTTATCGGTCAGCGTATCCCAGTCGAATACTACTTTTCTTTGTTGATATTGAATCAATCGTGCCAGACCGCCAAGAAAGGCGACCGCATTAGGGCGTAAAAAATCACAATGAGAAAATTGGAAGCGCACATCTACCTTGCTCTCATTGGCTTGATTCCAAATTTTGAATAGCCATTGAAAATCACTCAGGGAGTCATTTACCCTGGGAATAGGGAGAGCCATTTCTGTCACGTTTGCAGATTACTCCTTGATGAGAAGATGCTTTTCCTATCCAAATGATAAGAGAGCCGTGATAGAATTGCGATAAAAACAATAATAAAAAATCTCTTGAGCTGATGAAACAATATCGTGCTAACTTTACCAATGGATCTCTGATGGTGCCAGAAAGTCGCCTGATTGCTCAACTGCTGTTAGACCAGCCGACGCCTAAAGGATGGCGCGAAGCTGTGATCGATGGAAACATCCTTCAAAAACGTACAGCCAAGACCGCATCAAGTCTGGCTAACTTGATTCGTCATCGTCTACAAACCATGCCTAAAGCGTTGTGGTCCATTGTGATTCATGGTTCTCCCGATGCAACGCGGCATGCGCTGCTGGCTGCAACGGTAACCTATTCGCCTTTGCTGGGCGACTTTATGTTGTTGGTACTACAGGATCTGTTTCAAGGTTTTGATAAAAGACTCAATCCATTATCCTGGGAGAAGTATCTGGAACACCGTTGGAGTCAGGATGACGCTTTCCCCAGATGGTCGGATAGCACCATTGCCAAGCTGAGGCAAAATGGATTCCGTATTTTAACAGAAGCAGGGTTTTTGAGTGATACACGCACTTTAACCATGAAGAGAGTCTTTATCGCACCTTCGGTTCTCTCCTGTTTAAAAGATCATCGCAAAGCATATGCGCTCTCCTGTCTACAGGTTGCTTCATGAGTGAATTAACAGAAAGATTAAATAAAATATTGGATCGTGTGACCTCGGATACCTTTCTATCAGGCCGAGGACTAGGCAACGAAATTCCGTTCTACGCTTTTGATTATCCCCCAGAACGAGAGATGGATATACGCAACCATATTTTGTTTTTAAAGGGGCATATTCCAAAAAGATTGCCTGGAATATCTGTTCTATCCATCGATCTGTTTGAACTGCTTGTAACCTATCTAAAGGAGCGCAAGCTTTTTGATGCAGCGATTGCCATGCAGAAAAAGAAAGGAAATGATTTCACACTCAAAGCATTACGTGCCCCTCTGGATGCCGAAAAACTTGCCCGGGTTCTGCATCAACGCATTCAGGAAAGTCAACCTGACATGGTTTTTCTTTCTGGTGTGGGCACAGCTTACCCTTTGGTTCGTACACACAGCCTTTTAAACAGTCTGCATCCTCTCTTAGAGAAAACGCCTCTGGTGCTCTTTTATCCTGGAAAATATGATGGTCAATCACTTCGTCTGTTCGGCATCCTGACAGACCGTCCATATTATCGCGCTTTCAGACTGGTTGATTGACAACGATGGATCTTTAATTGATGAAAATAGAACAGCTTTTTACCAAACCAATCTCCCGTTCAATTAATGGTGTCATCAAGGCGGATCAATCTGATGCGGCATCTGTTTGGCAGGAGTTAGAGGAGTATGTGATCACCAAAGAGTTAGATAGGCATTTTCGCTGCTTTTTTGAAACCTATCTGGAGGCGATTGATCAACCTGATAACACAGATGTGGTGGGTAAGGTTGGTATCTGGGTATCTGGCTTTTTTGGTTCTGGTAAATCCCATTTTATCAAAATTCTCTCTTATCTTCTAGAAAATCGATCTGTAACCCATCAAGAGCAGACCTTAAGGGCCATCGATTTTTTTGATAAAAAAATCCAAGACCGTATGTTGTTGGCCGATATTAAGCGCGCCACCAGAGTACCAACCGATGTTATTTTATTTAATATTGACAGCAAAGCGGATGCCGCTGATGGTCGTGATGCAATCCTTCGTGTCTTTTTGCGTGTTTTTAATGAGCGTTCAGGATTTTGTGGTGAACATCCTCATATTGCGCATATGGAACGGCATCTTGAAGGGTTAGGTAAGTTTACTGAATTTAAAAAAGTCTTTAAATCGATCTCAGAGCTGGTTTGGGAAGAGGTCCGGGATGCCTATCTGTTTTATGTTGATGCCATTGCCCAGGCTTTATCAAAAACTTTAAATCAAACCATATCTGATGCAGAAAGCTGGATTGAGCAGTTTGAGAAAGATTTTAATCTTTCAGTAGAGAATTTTGCGCAATGGATTCTAGAGGACTTAAATCGACGCAGTTCCAAGCAGCGGCTGATTTTCTTAGTGGATGAAATTGGTCAGTTTATTGGCCAGGACACCCATTTGATGCTTAACCTGCAAACAATTGTTGAGAATCTTGGTACATTCTGTCAAGGAAGGGCCTGGGTTATGGTGACTTCCCAGGAAGATATTGATGCGGTTCTAGGAGAGGTGCGCTCTTCACGTGCGAACGATTTTTCAAAAATTCAGGGGCGTTTTAAAACGCGCCTTTCTCTCTCCAGCACCAACGTTGATGAAGTGATTCAGAAACGTCTGCTTGAAAAGACAGCTGAAGCAGAACAAGAACTTGTAGATATCTATCAGGGACAGGCAGATATACTTAAGAATCAGATCAGCTTTGTCAATGTGGGAACATCATTCCGCGCTTTTGATAGTCAAAACGATTTTGTTGCCATCTATCCATTTATTCCTTATCAATTTCTTTTGGTACAGAAAATCTTTGAGAATATTCGTAAAGCAGGTGCAACGGGGTTGCATCTGGCCCGTGGAGAGCGTTCCATGCTGGACGCATTTCAATCCGCTGCAATTCATCTGTCGGATCAATCAACGACAATTCTGGTACCTCTTTACCGTTTCTATCCTGCGATTGAGAGCTTTCTAGAAGGTGTTGTCAAATCAACCATTGATAATGCTGCCAAAAACAGATCTCTGCAACCATTTGATATTTTATTGCTTAAAACGCTCTTTCTTATACGATATGTAGAAGAGATCCGCGGTAATATTGATAATCTGGTTACCCTGTTCATTGATCGCATTGATGCAGATCGACGCGCTTTGCGTCAACAGATTGAAGAGGGGGTACAGCGATTGGAGGGACAAACACTCATTGGACAAAATGGAGACAACTATTTTTTCCTGACCAACGAAGAGCGTGATATCAGCCGCGAGATCAAAGATGTGGATATCTCTTCAGCAGAAGAGGTGCAATTTTTAAGCGAATTGATTTTTGATGATGTGCTTAAAGGGGAGCGTAAATACCGTTATCCAAAAAACAGTAAAGATTTCTCAGTCAATCGGCTATGTGATACACACCCCTTTGGAGCTCAAACGGATGGTGATCTGACATTTCTTGTCATTACTCCTCTTGCGGATGACTATGCTACATGGAAGCAAGGAAAATGTGTACTGGAAAGCAGTTCTGGAGATGGCAAAGTCATTTTGTGTCTGGAGGATGAAGCTTCTCTGGGCCGAGAATTACGTCATTATCTACAGACAGAGAAATATACCACACGCAAAGATGATCATGCTGCAACATCCAGTACACGTCAAATCCTGCGCCACCGTGCCGATGAAAATCGAAGTCGGAGAGACCGCCTAAGAATATTGATGGAGCGGTTGATGGTTGAGGGGCTCTATTTTGTATATGGCCAGCAACTGACGATTAAATCCCGTTCAGCCGTCATTGCCAAGGAGAAGGCACTTCACTATCTGGTTGAAAATAGTTTTCAAAAGTTGGATTATTTAGCCCATTTTGCCAAAAAACCATTGGTAGAGATCAAGGCGCTTTTAGCTATGCATGAACAACTGCCTATCCAAGGAGATGATAGTAATCAAAAAGCGATCAAAGCGTTGTTGGAACATGTGGAACTCATGGTTCTTAAGAACCGACAGATTGTGCTATATGATTTAATTTCACGGTTTGGTCAGCGTCCTTATGGCTGGCCTGAGCTTGAGGTACTATTTCTGATTATTAAGCTGGTAAAACAAGCGGAGATCTCTTTGGTTCTTGAAGGCGATATCATCCCTTTCAATCAGATTTATCAGGCCATACAAACGCCCAATAAATGGCGACGTGTTTCTATTAGGAAACGCCGTACAGTGGATTCCGCCACCATACAAAAAGCGGCACTTTTGGCAAAAGAGTTGTTTGAAACCATTGCGCCCACATCAGAAGAGTCTCTGGATCACTTTATCCATGAAAAGTTATCGGCATGGGATACGTCATTAAATTCATGGCGTGCTTTAGCAGATGCCGGGATCTATCCTGGAGAAAGAGAGATTGTTGAATCTCAAGAGGTCATTGCTAAACTGTTCTCTGTTTCGGATAGTTTTGATCGCATCACACGCTTTTTAGAGTTGAAAGATGATCTGGAGGATGCCTCTGATGCCATTGCGGATTTAACCAGCTTTCATAAAACCCAAAGACCTGTTTGGGACCAGTTACATGAGGCACTTCAGAATTTTAAACCAAACCAGAGGCCACTGGAACAGGACCAAAAAGCCGCCCTCGCCTTAAAACGGATGCAAGAGATCTTTGCAGCGCCAGCACCTTATACCATGATTCATGAAATTTCTCCTTTGATTCAAAAGGTAGAAAAAATTAATCAACGTTTAATTGCTCAAGAAAAGAAACAAGCCTTAGTGGAGATTGATCAACGCATTGAGAAGCTAAATAAAGATCTGGAAATGTGCTATACGACATCTGATTTAAGAAATCGATGTCAGGAGCCTTTACAGACGTTACGTTCTGCGGTGGAGTCTGAAACCAGTATTGCCCATATTTTTCAATATAAAGAGGAAGCACCAGACGCTTTTGATGAAGCGATTGCGATTTTGCAGAATCCACAAGGAGAGGATAGCGATCTGATTATTGATGGAAAAGTTGGCCGCAAGGTATTACGCAGTTGGTTGGTTATCCATCCTAAAGATCTCATATCCAAACCCTCTCTGGAGAGTCAACAGGATGTTGATGAATTTCTTGCCGTATTGCGGGAAAAGCTGGAAGAGGCGATTCAAAAAGATCAACGCATTGAAATTCGTTAATTTTCTATATTTCAATAGGATAAAGCAATATGAACCGTAACACGCTGAAAAAATATGCGCCCCAAGCCCGCCAGGAATTTATTAAAGCGGTTACCGCACGGGCCGCACGCTTTGGCATTGATAAAACAACTATCACGCCTATGGAGATGAAAGGGAATCTGGTTCATATCCAAGGGGAGGTCCATTCTCAGGCAGTGGGCATTCAACGCAAACAACTGGAAGAGCGTATCTATCGGCGTGGATTTGATCAAACCATGGAGGAGATTGCTTATACCTGGTTTAATCGATTCGCCGCCATCCGTTTTATGGAGTTGCATGGCTATCTTGATCACGGTTATCGGGTTCTAAGTCACCCAGAGGGTGAAAGAGTACCAGAAATTTTACAGCAGGCGCAGCATCTTAATCTGAGAGGGCTGGATCAAGAGCAGGTGATTGAACTTAAATTGGATGGAAACCAGAATGAAACGCTTTATCGGCTGATTTTGATTGCCCAATGCAATGCGCTGCACGATGCGATCCCTTTTCTGTTTGAACAAATTAAAGATGAAACCGAACTGCTTCTGCCTGATAATCTGCTGCATTCCGACTCATTGATCCGTCATCTGGTGGAGACGATTCCTGAAGAGGATTGGCAGGAGATCGAAATTATTGGTTGGCTCTATCAGTTCTATATCTCAGAGAAAAAAGCCCAGGTTATCGGTAAAGTTGTTAAATCTGAAGATATCCCGGCGGCAACCCAGCTTTTTACGCCCAACTGGATTGTGAAGTATATGGTTCAAAATGCTTTGGGGGCACAGTGGCTGGCGACTTATCCTGATTCATCGATCCGTGAAAAGATGGAGTACTATATTGAGCCAGCAAAGCAGACAGAGGAAGTTCAAACACAACTGGCTGAGATTACACCCTCAGCACTCAATCCAGAACAGATCACACTGATTGACCCTGCTTGTGGTTCGGGACATATTCTGGTGGAAGCGTATGATCTTTTTAAAGCGATCTATCAAGATCGGGGTTATCGATTGCGAGATATTCCTAAGCTGATTTTAGAGAAAAATCTCTATGGATTAGATATTGATGATCGTGCTGCACAACTGGCTGGGTTTGCCCTGTTGATGAAAGCCAGAGCCGATGATCGGCGTATTTTAAGACGGCCAGTGCAGCTTAATGTGATGGCGTTGCAGTCGAGTTTGGGTGTGAAAGCGGATGATATTATCAAAGGTGCTGATCTACAGCTTTGTGATAAGACCACACAATCAATGATCCTGCTTCTGATTGATATTTTCCAGGAAGCCAAAACATTAGGCTCATTGATCCAGATTCCAGAAGAGCTGATTGATGCATTACCACAGATTGAGAAACTTCTGGAGCAGGACTCCGATGTTGATATGTTTCAGTTTGCAGGGATGGAGACTTTGCAGGCTTTGGTGAAACAAGCAAAGATTTTGGCTAAGAAGTATGATTGTGTGGTGATGAATCCGCCCTATATGAGTTACAAGGGAATGAATTCTTTTTTGAAAAGCTATTTAAAAAGAGCTTTTCCTACTACAAAGTTTGATCTTTTTTCTTGTTTTATTGAGCATGGTTTCTTGTTATCGTTGAATATTGGCATTGTTTCTATGGTTACAATGCAAAGCTGGATGTTTCTAGCAAGCCATAAAAAAATCAGGCATAAAATTATAGAAGATAAAATATTGCTATCTTTAGCTCATTTTGGTGCACGTGCATTTGGCTCTATTTCTGGTGAAGTTGTGCAGACGGCAGCGTTTTCTATTCTAAATAAAAATAGGAAAGGGTTTCGACCAACATTTTTTAAATTGACTGATGGAACAGAAGAAGAGAAAAGAAATAAGTTAAAGCATAAAGAGAACTCTTACAAGAGGTTGATTCAAGATGATTTTCTAAGTATACCAGATAATCCTATTTCTTATTGGGCTAGTAAAAATCTAATACGCTCATTTTCTCTACTGCCTTCCTTGGAAGAAATCACATATCCACGTGCAGGACTTACTACTGGAAATAACAATATATTCCAAAGGAAGTGGTGGGAGATCAAGCACTCAAAAATTGGTTTTGGCTTTGCTAATCGTGAAAAGGAAGCTCAGTATGCAAAAAAATGGTTTCCTTGCAATAGTGGCGGAGAATACAGAAAATGGTTTGGAAATAATACAGTTATTGTTAATTGGGAAAATGATGGACAAGCGATTAAACAGTTTGCGGCCCCAAATGGAAGGCTAAAAGCAAGCCCAAGAGGAATGAAATTTTATTTTACCTCTGGTGTCACGTGGAGCAAAATTTCATCAGGGAACTTTGCTGCACGTTTTTTCCCTAATGGATATATTTTTGATGATACGGGTCAATCTATCTTTCCTAAAGAAGATCTTTCATCTGAAATGATTGTTGGTCTCCTATGTAGTAAAACAAGTAAGATATTTTTATCTTATTTAAGCCAAACATTATCATTTAATAAAGGTGACATTGCACGAATTCCCTTTCCAAAATTTTCAAAAAGTCATGTGCATAAGTTGTCATCTCAATTAGTCGAGATTTCTCAAAAAGACTGGGACTATTTCGAAACCTCCTGGGATTTCCAATCCTTTCCCATGCTCACAGCGCCATTAAAGCAATCTACAGTTTCTGCATCTTTCACAGCCTGGGAAGAACAGTGTCAAGAGAACATTCAGGCTATGAAATTGCTGGAGGAGGAGAATAATCGTCTTTTCATTGATGCTTATGGCTTGCAGGATGAATTAACGCCCGATGTTCCTGAAGAGCAAATTACATTGGCGCGTCCCGATCCAACAGAAGATATGAAACGATTAATCAGCTATGCTGTGGGTTGCATGATGGGGCGCTACAGTCTGGATGAACCCGGATTGATCTATGCCCATGCCGAAAATAAGGGCTTTGATCCAGAAAAATATCAGACATTCCCAGCCACAGAAGATGGCATTATTCCAGTTTCTGAGGGAATCTGGTTTGAAAGTGATATCACCACACGCTTTACCGATTTTCTAAGCACTGTATGGCCCAAAGAGAAGTTACAAGAAAATATCACCTTTATTGCAGATGCTCTGAAACCTAAGCGCGGAGAACTCCCTCTGGATACCATTCGCCGCTATTTTTGCCGTAACTTTTTTAAGGATCATCAGAAAACCTATAAAAAACGTCCCATCTATTGGCTCTTCTCCAGTGGTCCTAAAAAAGCCTTTGAATGTTTGATCTATCTACATCGCTATAATCAAAACACGCTTGGCCGTATACGTGTGGAATATGTGGTGCCTCTTCAAAGTCGTATGTTTGCACGGATCGAGCAGCTTTCCAAGGATGTGGAAGCTGAGAAATCCACGGTTACAGAGAGAAAACTGAAAAAAGCGTTGAACCTTCTCCAGCAGCAGCGTGAAGAGCTCTCACTGTTTGATGAACAGTTGCGACACTATGCAGACCGGCGTATATCACTAGATTTGGATGATGGTGTTAAGGTAAACTATGGAAAGTTTGGCAATTTATTGGCGGATGTAAAAATGATTGCAGGGCGGAAATAGTGGATACAGATCAACTCACAGCGCATCTCTCTCGCCTGTTCGATCAAGGGCATCGCATTGTGTTCTGGCAGGATCAGGATTCGGAGTTTCTGGAGTCTCTTCCTAAAATTGCATTAAAAGAGGTCACTCTGATTCATGTCAATCAGGAGTCTGCGCTTGCAGTGAAAGCGCGTGTGACGCTGGATGAACCACAAAAGAACTATCTTCTCTATGAGTCTGGCCCTCAGCCAGACCCGGTTGATGACTGGCTACTCGATATTCGATTATATGCCGCACCTTTTGCCGCAGATCGGGCAACAATGCATCTAAAAGCGTTGGGATTACAGCAAGCCAGTTTACGAAACCATCTGGCAGAGCGTGCAACATTCCTGGCCAGCAAGGAGCGTTTAGCTAAATTAAAATCGATGATTCAGCCCGATGATCAGGCCGAGGATATCGACCGTGCCATGTTGGCTATTTTAACAAAGGCTGATCAAACCAGTTTTGCTCACATTACCATTGCACTGCTTCAGGGGTTCGATGAAAACAATTTAGATGATACGCCGCCTTCCTGGAAGGCATTAGAGAAATATGGTTTGGATAAAATCTTTTGGGAGATCGTAGCCACACGTTTTCATTATCAGGATAAGAATCCCACACTGAAAAATCTTCTTATCCGTCTTTTAATCTCTGATTTGAGCAAAAGCCTCCATGGAGATCTGCCCCAAGGGTTAGATCACTTAGCACTTTCCAGTCGAGGTTCTGCCAATGCTGTCATCTGTTTGGGGCAGTGGCGTGACAGCAGCAGCCGAAGCCAGCGTTTTGAAATATTATCAGCGACAGTGGCCGAATTGATCCGACTGGAAGAACACCTCTCCTCACTCTCTTCTCAGGCGCTTGCTGATGTCCGTACCTTTCTTTTGATTGAAAAAATACTCGCTTCGCGTCTGCGTGATCAAATTCTTGAAACCATCCAGACAATCAATCTGGATGAAGTTCGTCATCGTGTTGCACAGCGACAGGATGGCTATTGGGCGACAGATCAACTGCTTTCCACAGAGCATGCACCACGTTATGCGCTGCATCGAACATACGATGCCCTCCTTTTTGCTGCCGAGCTCTTTGATCTGCAAAATAAGATTAGTATCGATCAACTGAACTATACACAGGCTAAAGATTATTATTACGCTTATACAAAGCAGCTTTATCGTGTCGATCAGTGTTACCGTCTATTTTATGAGGCAACTGAAAAAGCGGATAAAGCAGGTTGGGATATTCTAAAGCCATTAAAACCAGAAGTCGAAGCCTGTTACGGAAACTGGTTTATTCATAATCTGGGTCTGTATTGGGGAAAGTGCGTTGAACCACTGCTTCGCAATCAGTGGAAGATTGACGATATACCAAATCAACAGACATTCTATCAAAAATTCATTTATCCAACCGTTTCAAGTAGAGGAAATCGTCGTATCTTCTTGATTATCAGTGATGCTTTTCGCTATGAGGCAGCTAAGGAGTTAACGGATCTTTTAAATGGCCAGTATCGTCTGACCGCTGAGTTGCAGAGCCAGCTTGGCGTTTTACCCTCCTATACCGCTTTGGGGATGGCGGCGCTTTTACCTCACCAACGGCTGGATTATCATAAAAATGGCACCGTTTTAGTGGATGATCAATCTTCCAGTGGTTTTGAACAGCGCAAAAAGATATTGGCCAAAGTTAAAGGTGTTGCCTTGAAAGCGGATCAACTGTTGGCGATGAAAAAAACAGAAGGTCGCGCATTTATCCGTTCGCAGCGTTTGGTGACAATCTATCATAATCGGATTGATGCAATTGGAGATGCAGAAGTCACAGAAAAGAGTACGTTTGCAGCAGTACGAGAGACGATTGATACACTGGCTGCTCTTGTAACCAAAATTATTAATGATCTGAATGGCACCCAGATTGTGATTACAGCGGATCACGGTTTTCTATTCCAGATGGATGCTCCTTCTGAGCGCGATAAAAATATTCTGGAAAATAGACCTCAAGGAGCGATAAAATCCAAAAAGCGGTATCTTATTGGTAATCATCTACCCACCAACAGCAAAGTAATTTGTGGCTCAACAGAGACCACAGCAGGAACCAAGGAGAGTGTTGATTTCTGGTTACCCAAAGGGGCGAATCGTTTTCATTTTGTTGGTGGCGCACGTTTTATTCATGGTGGTGCCATGCTACAGGAGATTGTGGTACCCGTGATTAAGGTGCAGCAGATGAAAGGAAAATCAACCAAGGCCACGCGTATCCGCTCTGTTCCAATCAGCCTGTTGGGCCACCACTTTAAAATTACAACAAACCGTCATCGTTTTACTTTTATCCAAAGTGAACCTGTATCTGAACGGGTTAAACCTTTAAGTGTACGTATTGCTATTTATGAAGAGCAAAATCCAGTAACCAATGTCGCAATCGTCACCTTTGATAGCCAATCCCAGGATATGAATCAATGGCGCAAAGAGGTGAGACTGACACTGGCAGGACGCACTTTTGATAAGAAAAAACGATATCAGCTCATTGCGCGCAATGCAGATACCAGTGTTGACGTGTTGCGCATAGACGTCACCATTGATCTGGCATTTTTCAATGATTTCTGAATCCATCAATAATGAAGTAGACACACTTCTAAATAGCCACTTTGCTGGACGTATTGTCCGTAAAGATCTGACAAAGCGTGTGAAAGAAGGAGCCAATGTTCCGGTCTATGTTTTGGAGTATCTTTTAGGTATCCATTGCGCATCGGACGATGAAGAAATTATCAAAGATGGATTGGAGGATGTTAAAAGTATTTTAGCAGAGAACTATGTTCGCCCTGATGAAGCAGAAAAGATTAAATTTAAGATTAAAGAGCGTGGAAGTTTCAAGATTATCGATAAAGTGACTGTACGTTTGAACGAAAAACGCGATACCTACGAAGCGTTATTATCCAACTTAGGTGTCAAGGATGCAGAGATCAATGAAAGCGATGTGCGCCAATATGAGAAGCTTCTGGTAGGTGGTATCTGGTGCATTATCACGGTTCAATACTATCATGAAGAGGGTCAGAAAGGTTCGCCATTCAGCATTGCGCAACTGAAACCCATTCAAATGCCGAATATGGATCTGGAAGAGATCTTTCAAGGACGCCGTGCATTTACAGAAGAGCAGTGGATCGATATGTTGCTCCGCTCCACAGGGATGGAACCATCGGTACTGGAACCCCGTGTACGTTGGCATCTGTTGGCACGAATGATTCCCTTTGTGGAGAATAACTATAACTGTTGTGAATTAGGACCGCGTGGAACAGGTAAAAGTCATATTTATAAAGAGGTCAGTCCCAACAGTATTTTGATCTCTGGAGGACAAACAACCGTTGCCAATCTGTTTTATAATTTAAGTCGGCGTCAGGTGGGACTTGTTGGGTTATGGGATCTGGTGGCTTTTGATGAAGTGGCGGGAATCTCATTCAAAGATAAAGATGGCGTGCAGATTATGAAAGATTATATGGCTTCGGGATCATTTGCCAGGGGTCGTGATGCCATCTCAGCCTCAGCGGGCATGGTTTTTGTGGGCAATATTAATCAGCCGGTGGATACACTGACCAAAACCAGCCATCTGCTCTCTCCATTTCCCGCATCCATGATTGACTCTGCTTTTTTTGATCGTTTTCATGCCTATATTCCTGGCTGGGAAGTGCCTAAAATGCGGCCAGAGTTTCTGACCAACCGTTATGGGTTGATCACAGATTATCTGGCTGAATTTATGCGGGAGATGCGTAAACGCAACTTTGCCGATGCCATCGATCAATTCTTTAAGTTGGGAAATAACCTTAATCAACGTGATGTGATTGCGGTACGTCGCACCGTATCCGGGTTGTTAAAGTTGCTCTATCCTCACGGCGACTTTGATCGGGCAGCAGTTCAACGCTGTTTAGAATATGCTTTGGAGTTGCGGAGAAGGATTAAAGAGCAACTGAAAAAGATTGGTGGCATGGAGTTTTTTGATGTTCACTTCTCCTATATTGATCAAGAGAGCAGAGAGGAGACCTTTGTCAGTGTACCCGAACAGGGTGGCGATAAGTTAATCCCTGAAACGCCTCTTAATCCTGGTGTTCTACATACCATTGCCACAGGCCAGAGTGGCATGTTGGGATTATATCGGCTGGAGACGCAAACCACAGAGGGTTCTGGTAAGCTGAATATGTCAGGACTAAGCTCCAGTACAGCAACACGAGAGGCTTTAAAGGTGGCGTATGATTATTTTAAAGCCAATGCGCATCGTGTGAGTGCTGGAGCCAAGCCGGCTGTGCATGATTTTCATCTTCATATTGTGGAGTTGCACAATAATGGACCAACCAAAACGATGACTCTGGCAGCATTTGTGGCTTTTTGTTCAGGCGTTTTGGGCAAGCCTCTCCAGAGTCAGATGGTGATTTTGGGTAACATGAGCTTGGGAGGAAATATCATCCCTGTAGAGAATCTGGCAGAAACGCTACAGGTAGCCTTTGATGCGGGCTCTAAGAAAATCCTCCTGCCCATGTCGAGTGTGGTGGATATCCCCACCATACCTGGAGAGCTGTTTACAAAGTTTCAGACCTCCTTTTTTAGTGATCCTGTGGATGCGGTTTTTAAGGCGTTGGGGATTGAGTGAAATGAATTAGAAAATTTAAAAAGATGCATTAATCAATAGGAACAACAGGGTAGATCAATGTGAATACGTTGTCATCCTCAATTCTAGAATAATTAATACTGCCCTTTTGTTTATGCACAATGTTTGAAACTAAATATAAGCCAAGACCGGATCCACGCCTCTTTTCTGAGAAGCCTTTTTTAAACATATTTTCCTTAACATGCTTTTTAATTTCATCCCCTTGATTACGCACTTTTATCAAGAGCTCATTTCTAATTGAGAGATATGCAATACTAAGTTTGATTGTAGGGCTTTTCTGTTTGAGGCTCCAGGTAACAGCATTATCTAATAGCTCAAATACTAATAGTACTAAGAATGCGGTATCATGTCTATTGATGGAGTCCAGGGTGCCTGTAGATGTAACTGAATGTTTTATATTGATTTCCTCATGAATCAATGTAAGCTCGTTAACTTTCTCATTGATCATTTCTGTGAGCTTCATGCTATCATTAGTTTTTTTTGTTTTTGTAATAGTGTTTGCAATAGAATATAATTGGCGCAGCTGTTTATCTGTTACTGATATAAGCTTGTTTTGCCGTTTCAGATAATAGCTGTTTATAAAGTCATCCAAGATCCTAGCTGCATTATGGAGAAGGAAGTCAGATGCAATATTACCATGTAATCTATGGTGATCCTTGAAATCGATTACGATTTGTCTTATTTCAAACATTTTATTTCTTACTTCGGGAGCAAACCAATCAGGTATTTGTTCTCCTGACTCCTCAAACAAACCAATCAATGATTGTATATAATCATGTAGTTGATGCTCAGAAACTGGTTTTGACAAGATTACATCGTTACCATAATCGTAATCATGATGGGCCATTGCTGTTATCACGATAGCGAGTACATCTGGTTTAATCTCTCGGATTAGTTTCATCATTTCTGGACCTTCCATTTCTGGCATGCGCAAATCATATAAAATAAGATCTATTTCATTATTCTTTTGAAAATGCGCTAACCCTTCAGTACCATTCGCAGCTGAAATCAAATGGATATCTTTCCTTTTTTCTTCAAACAAATCGCGTAGCATGAATTGAATGTCAGTTGCAAATATATGCTCGTCTTCAACATGCATTATTGTGTAACAACTCTTAGTAAGTTTAAAGCTATAATCGCCAAAAATAAAGCGTCTGAAGTTTCTCTTGTGATCTACTTCTCCTTCAATTTTTATATCAAATTTATATCCATAAATTTTCCTATCTTTTACGGTAAAAATCTCTCTTTTGTGAAAAGTAGTGCCATAATGATCACTAAACAATTGATATGATCTTTCAGAAAATAAGATAGAACTCTGATCTTGATTAGTAAAAAATTTTCCAGCTTCTTCCAAGCGAGCAGCAACGATACCAACCTTTTCAAAATGCTCCTTCTTGTTTGTTAACTGATTTTGTTCCAAACTTAGAATACCAATATCAACCCCCATTCTATAACTTTGAGCATACCTTCTTTCAATTTCCAAAAGGGCCCAAGAAAGCGAATCAATAAAGTCGATAAAGAATGGTATGTTGATATCAAATATAGTAATAACATATCCATCTCCAGTAAAAGAAAAATCGACTTCACTCGGAAAGATTTTACCGGCAGAGGCAAATCCTTTATCCAATGTTTTTCTTACTTCTTGCTGTACGTCTTTGCTTTTCTTTGAAAAACCAGCAAGGTCAAAAACAGTAACGAGCGCTAATTTCTTTTCCATAATGGAACCATAAAGAGTGGCTATTTATGATTGGAGGTAAAGTATTGATGTGATTGAAATTTGGATTAATCAGTATCTCTTGCAGCATTGGTATTTTCCTGTTGCTGAATTTCTATTGCCGCTTGTGTAGCTCGATGAGCTAAATAAATTCCTGTTGCGTGGCGTTTGGCTAAATATGAAATCAGTGCTGATGGTGCATTTGTTAATAAGCTGGATAATAGAAGCGATATAGAAGCAGAAGTCGCTCCTAATATCTTATTAAGAATAGCTGCACAAAATATGGTTGATATTTCTAACGCTCTATCAATATGAGATATTGTTTGGAGCTTGGATTTGCGCAGCAGAAGAGGACGCGAGGCCACGAGCATACCATTTGTTTCCGTCAAACAGTCCCTATATAATAATTGTAAGAATGAGATCCAATGTCTCCATTCTCGTTGTTCACATAGCCTTATGACTTGTTGTGGAGTCATATCAATAAGAATTTTTTGCAATGTTTGACCGCGTGGCACAGCAATGTACTGACTAATATAATAGAGTGTCTCACCATTCAAACCTGGATACTCATTGACTGGTACAGCTCCAGCAGCACAAGCATTTGCAACAGAAAAACGATAGTCAAGTTCATTTTGAATGTGCAGCCTTATCGTACGGTGTAATTTCTGCTTTTTTGTAATTTTCTTCATAATGGCTATTCGTTGAAATAATTGCTGGCTATTTGCGATACTGATCATATTGTGAATGATATTATCGACATGTTTTGCTGACGGGAGTTTATCCATTAGCCCATTAATAACATAACGATTATTTGAGAATGCTTCTCTTACTTGGTTTCGATAAAGATAATCACAATCTGCAACTCTTGCTTTGGCTAGTTGATTTTTTGGCATCGTAGTCAGTAAGCTGTTATAAACACTTAACCAATGATTAGATGTATAGCCTCGGAATTCAAAGTTATTTCCCAGCTCTTGTGGTGTGAAATTATTTCTAAGCTTAGAGGTTCGGAGCTGGATATATTCTTGAAAATTACCAGCATACTTTTGGCTCAAAACATACTTCAGCTTACCATTACGAAAAAATGGTATGTAGCGATGAATCAGTTGAGCTGTATCCTTGCACTTTGCCATAGCTGGTGCTGAAAAGACTAATACATTTCGTTGGTCATTGGTGTCCAGAAATGCTAAGAGATCAAAAGCTAATCGTGCTGCTTTGAATTGATAAACACGTAGAGCGTTTATACGATTGGAAAGGAGGTCCATGTAATCTAAAAATATCCAGTCAGTATTTAACATGAGTACAATGGAATCCTAAAGCAGGTTCTTCGACGTTTAAAAGTTCCACGCGTGGAACTTTCTGGCTTATTTATCTGATATAGAAAAGGAAAGGTGATTCATTGTATTTGTTGCGATGAAAATACTTTCCTTCTTTGTTTTTGATATATTATGTGTCTAACATTATGATACATATGGATTATCTTTATTAGTGCACCACCTTCAACAAATCCCCCGTCCGATAAAAAGCCCCAATAGTTAAACCAGCCGCAATGGCCGCTGCGTTATCGGCATGCTCCTCCAAGCCAACCACATGCAGCTTTGCTTTAGGGGCTGATGTACCGATGCCAACATTGCCATCTGCATGCACCATAAATTTTGGCTCTTCCACCATATTGAAGCTAACGTTGGTCTTGATATAGAAAGAGCCTGCGTTCTCGCCACCATCTCTGATGAAGCCGATAGAGCCAAGCTGAGATACGCTGACATTCTTATCGGTATAAGAGAAGTTAATTCCAGGCCCAAAGCCATCGACAACATCGCTCTCTGTGATCGTTTTCAGATCCAGTTGCAGGACTTCTCTGCTGACCTGATAAATTCCAGTACCTCGCTGGATAGTGGATATTGAAGAGATACCCGTGCCCTCTACAAACAGGCCAGAGCTTCCTTTAACGTGCAGGTTGGAAGCAGGGGATGTAACGCCGACACCAACACATCCATTTGAATGATCCATAACCAAGACGTTATCGTGGTTCAAGCCACCTGCATCGTTTTCAACACGCCATTTGGATACACCACCTTCATTGAGAAAAGCGATAATCTTCTCATTCAAACCACCGCTGTTATCTCTAAATTTGATGCTTGCCTGGGTATCACCAGTGATATTCAATCTGGCTGTGCTTCCTCCAGTCAGCGTTGCGGTATAAAACGTCGGACTATCACCACTGGCAACACTCTGATCCATATCACCAACATAGCCCCACTGTGCAGCGGATATTTCAGCATTCTCAATATTCTGTAGCGCCTGCATGTCAGCAGAGGACATGCCATCCTCAACCCACTGCGGCCCATTGTACACCACAAATCGATCTTCATCTACTACCCA
Organism: Magnetococcales bacterium HHB-1; assembly: GCA_052043475.1. GTDB lineage: Bacteria > Pseudomonadota > Magnetococcia > Magnetococcales > JBQGBW01 > JBQGBW01. Next base: position 13,241 of record JBQGBW010000028.1, on the reverse strand, counting down.
AACGCGCCAGCCTTCTTTGGGAACATAGGCTATCCAAGTTTCATTGAGGTACTGCACCAATTTACCATCAAGGCCAGACCAGTCCCCAGTGGCTCCAGCAGCGGGGATATAGACATCGCCTTGCACTGGGTTTAAAGGTGGTTCTGTACGATCACGATCCAGTACACGCCCTTGACAGATCGCATCCAGTTTCCACAAAGCTTCATTATGTGTGACCTCTTTCTGGGCTTGTGATGCGATGATTTCTGGCAGTTCAAGATTGCTGGTGTTCATGGAGATATCCTTATGTTATCGTGGTTTCTTCTGATTGGGAACTGTGCTCAAAAGGACTACGCAGGAGTCGCGGCGGCTCAAGGATTGAGTATCAATGCGAGAGATGGAGACGGTGGCGATCCCACCTGGGCCATCATAGGATTGCTCTGCGGGGAAATCCTCGACCAACCACAGCAGAGAGCTGATAGACTTCAATGGTCACTTCTGGCTGGATTACGCCAAAATCAGCAACTTGATCAACAGAGGAGTAGACAGCCTCTGGCATCTCCATATGAAGCGTTCTTACTACAGTGGAGCCATTCAAAATATCCATTTCATAGCGCTCTGACTCTTCGCCTAAGCGCACATTTACACCATCCTGCCATTCACCACCAACACGGGTGCGCCGTATCCACTGGATGGAAAGGTTACCTTCGGGATCTCTGTGGCCTCTGATATGAACGGGTGAGAGTGGTTTCAAACGCACACCACTATTCACAAAACTCAGCGCATTGGCATCCTCTAGATCGGTATAAGTGGTTGCCGCTTTATAGAGCCTTTCTTTACCGAAATCAGCACTCTCTGTTCGGTAGGAAGAGACGCCAGAATGCTCCGCCAAAAGAACAAAGCGTTCTCCTTCAACATGAGACTCCATAGCCCATTCACTGCCGCGTCTTCCTCGCAATAAAACGGATAGTTCATAGGTGTCCTCGGCAACGAATAGGGCGTTAACGAACTGAATAATCTCATTGCCGATCAACGCTGTATTGGCTCCATTCAGAACGGCTTCTTCGGTTACGCTTTCAAGCTCACCATGTTCCAAAACAACCGTTACGCTGTTTTTTCGATCCCAGATGTTTGGATCTGAGATGGATGGTAGAGCAGTCGATGCTGTCCCTATGGTTGCGGCTGTGGTGGCATTTGAAATCCCCACATAATCATTGCCACCATCAGTAGAACGGAAAACAGAACACCCAGGCCAACTGCCTGGGTCTTGGTTTCTGTAGCTGACTACGATATAGAAGCCAGGAATGTTGTCTTCTTCTCTTAAAAGTGGAATATCAAGCAGATGCAGAATAGTCGCCTTATAGAGTGGTATAAAATCCTCTGGCGTGGGGCCAGTACCGCCAAGGGCGAGGCTGTTATAAGTGCTCGCTTCCTGTTCCAGCGCTTTGAAACGGATCGAACCATCAGCGCCCTCTGTTTTGGAGATAATTAGCAATGTAAAAGTGACTGTTTCCACATTCAGTGTGATGACATCCGCCGGTTCCAGATAGAGCCAGCGCTGTGTAGTAGAAAACTCCACAACTGTACGCTCCATCCACATGGAATAGAGCAGCTTTTCAGCAATCTGGCGCGCTTGGTCTGCATTCATCACCACAGCAATCGTTACGCTCATGATACCGAAGCCTTCACCGCTTGCCCTGATTGCTGATTGTGTGTTCTGCTGAAAACGGGTGCTCTCTTCGATATAGGTCACCGATACCTGATTAGGCAGTTCTGATTCTGGCTTTCTCAAAACCTTATGTGTGACACCATCCTGAAGAATCAGATCATCTTTACTCAGCATTGCCACTGAAGATCGGCCACGGCTTAAAAACTTGATCTCGTTACCGCTCTCAATCACATCAAAGAAGAAACCAGCGCGGATCGAGTCCAGAAAGGCTTTAGCATTGGATTGATTAGCCAGGGTGAAACCAGTGATAGAGCCTGCCAGACTGGTGGTATTGATCTCCTCAGAAGTGAGACCAGCTCTCTTTGAGATATCCTGAACAATGGAGCCAAGATTTCTTGATGCGCGCATGACAGCTCCTGTGGCTGTGGAGTGAACACCGGTGATGTAGATGGAAGCGGCGGTAAAGTTGCCATCGGGATCGCCAGAGGAGACAATCTCTTTCTTGAACAGTCGGCCATAGAACCAGCAATAGAGGGTGATGATTCCACGGTAGGTTTTCACCTTCCAGTTGATCACATCCCGCCGCCATTCCCGATTCAGCCGTGCATGATTCAGCTCAAAGTTCTCCCAAACCGTGACTGAATACTCGTTTCCATAGATGGTCCAACGCCACCAAAGCCGTCCTGTGGCTGGATAGGCCACCAAAGAGGGATATTTGCTGTTAGGGATGCCATTGCTGTAATCTTCCCAGCCAGTGTAAATCAGTTGCAGACGGGTGATATCCATACTCTGGTGACAATCAAAATCCAGAATCACCAGATCATTGACCACCTGCTGACTTCCCCATATGGGTGAAAACATGCCAGAAACGGATTGCGAATTGGTGCCGATATTCTTTCCATGCTGGTGAAAAATACGAGAGCGCATGGAGTCATAGGTGATGCCAGAGGCATGAGGATTATTCAAAGCATTGCGAAAGGTCACCTGATAGCGATCAGCGCCTTTGCCATCTGAAGGTACGATAAAGCCAGACCACGGCGTTGAAACGACCTGAAAGGCGCCAATATCCACTGAAGTACCACCGCCATAGTGGCGCAGATAGATACGGAACTCACTCTCACCGGCCTGCAAAATAAACGGAATGGTAAAAGTAAAAAACGACTCCTGTGGTGGTACAGTATAGGCTTGACGCAGCTTGCGAGAGATATTACTCAAAGGACCAATGAGCACCGTGATCCGCACATAAGGATTGCGTGCATCATTCACTGAATCGGCGTTGCGAACAGCCACATTGACCGAATAGGACTCGCCTGGGTTGCCATAGAAGGTGCGCCCGATACGGAGGTAGCCCCAGTGGGTTGATTCGGTCTGGCGCAGGTACATGTCCTTGTTGCCAAGGTCTACAAACCAGAACCGATCTTCAACGCCATCACTACTTTCACCGCCAATAATTCCCAGCCAGCCGTCGGTGGGATGGACAAAACAGGCCGGAGATAGAACCGCTGGTCTGATTATATCAGGAGCAGAGTCATTACTGCCTTCTCTGGTGCTCTCATTGCCATCACCACCGATCAGGTCATAGTCCAATTGGCCTACGATTTCATCATCAAGATCGTACCAGAAAATCTTTGATGATTTGCTGCTTCCTGTACGCCCAGAACAGAGATAAGCAATATCATCATGGACAGCGATGCCTTGTTGCGCTCGGCTGTAAGGTAAAGATGTGGTTTGGGTAATTTCACCACTATTGAGATCAACCTTATAGACGCCATACCGGGTTGAAAATCCACTCCAGCCGCCAAAGATAAACAGCGTATCATTGTGAACTGTGCTGGTATGCCATCCTCTGGCCGATGGAAGGTGAGCCAAAATGGTCTCTTGTTTTGTGCTGATATTGAGTAGCCGAATGGCCGATTGATAGCCACCCTCAGTACGACCACCAGTGATAATCAGATAGCCATTCCAATAGTCCACCGTGTGGCGTTGGATTCCTTCAGAGAGTGAATGCCATGCTTGCCAGTTAGAGATCTTCTCTCCCTCTGCCGATGGCAACTTAGCGCGCCAGATCGTTGCATGGTAGACATCATCCCAGCCACCAACAAAATAGAGATATTGGCCATCTGTGGTCATAGCGCCATGTTTTGATTTGACTGGCAGACCAGGGTCATAGATCTTTTTTCCAGAGGAGAGCAGCTCACTGCGTGAGGTGAAGATCACAGCTTCATTGTTATAGCCACCAACCACATAAAAAACATTACTGGTCAGCGCATAACCGCCACCGGCAACGGGATGTGTCCAACCCACGTCCTCTGGCCTGTAAGAGCGTACAAAAGAACGTGTATTACTAGGTGGTTTAGTTGGGAAATGGGTCAGTCTCAGACCATTGATCGTAAATGAGGTCGGTCTTTCATTGGCATCATCCCATGCTGTGAGGTGGCCATTATCATTGATTGGCGCATAGGCCGGAGTAACCACAGCGCCACCAGCACGGGATTGAATCGCATCACAAGCGCCTGCCAATACACCTTTTACAAAGTCCAACATGCCCACACAGGCGCTGCCATTGGACTCTCTCTGAGGGTATTCGAAGATGCCTCCCCACACATTCCTCGCTTCTGGATAGCGTGCTGCGGCATTGATTATCCAGGTGTAAATGTAGGGTTTGCGTGCAGAGCGGTACTCCCGTGGATAGGGTGTGCCGTATTCAAAGGAAAAATCACCCCAGTCTCTTTTGCGCATCAACTCCTGGATATAGAGGAAAGTTGCTCGTTGAGTTCTTTGGGCTTCAATATCATGGTAAATCTGTTCACTTAAAAATCCCCATGTTGAGAGGCTATTCCAACCGTGGATATCAAGCCATGAGATGCAACGTTGGACTCTTTCGTTCTGCTCCATCCAGGCGATGATTGCTCTGGGCTCATTCTCACTGGCAGGCTCTGAACCTTTATCGGTGTCTGGTGAAACCTCCCAGTAATAAGGCCAGTTGCGATTCAGATTGACGTTGTTGCCATTATTTCTGATGCCAGAGCCACCAAAGGTTGAGGCTTCTGTTGAGGCCATACCATCGGGATTCACCGTGCCGATGAAGTAAACCGTCAGGTTCTCGCGGATAAAGTTGTAGACAGGATCATCATAGCCGCTGTCGAGAAGTCTTCTGAAGCAGAGCGAAAAAGCCTGAGCAGCGTCTCTTTCATCGCCATGGATGCCTTGGCTGAAACCAACAATGGGACGGTTACCATCATCAAATAGACGCAGCGCACCGATTTCACGGCCCCCAACAGAGTAGCCCACGGTGTCGTATTCTGCATTGCCATAGGAAGCTGCAATATCTTTCATATCAGCCTGGATCTGGTCATAGCTCCAGACGGGTTCATTCTCTATAAAACTGTGATCGTCTGGCTTCAGGCTGATAAAACGGAATGGGCTGTAATAGAGCGCATCGTAACAGTACTGGTGAGCGGGCTTTCGCCAGTAGGTAGGCGTGTAAGCGTCGGTTTCGTTCTCTCTGGTGACAGAGTAATTGTGGATGGTTGTTTTAAGGCCATCAACCTCAAACTGAAAGGTGGGCAACCTGTGAGCATTGATCGGAGAGCGGGAATTTTTGAAAAGAACGAAATTGTTGATAACAACATAGGCCAAGCCACGAAATGCTGGTGTCTTTCCGACACCAAAATGGGCTTCTAAAGTAGGATCGGGTTGCTGTGATTCAGAGCCTTTGTAGACCTTGATGCTAGAACTTGTTTTGATCGCAGGATCGAGAAAGATCTGGCCATCGACCCATATTCGCCTGACAGAGTTGATCGAGCCTTTGCACAGCGCAAAAGCAACATCCACTGTGTAGGTATAATAGGTGATAGTGACTTTCTGGCTTCTACTGCCACCACCTTTGCCACCAGAGATCGTGCGGCTACTGGTACGGATCTGGGTTTGAATAGGCGAGAGAAAGAGCAGATTTCCTGCGACCTTCTGCCGTCCATAAATGACTGGAATAGCCAGACCATAAGACGATCCTTGGGTATCCAGATCACCAATACGAGCTCCGCCTTGATCGGGAGATTGCTGTGGTGGCTCTTCACTGCGGGAGTCGGTCAACAGAGAGGACGCGGCTTTCAGACCCAATGAGAGCATCAGAGACCATGGATTAAAAGATCCCACTGCCGCAGAGAACCCTTGAAATGCCATTGTACTCATTTATAGACCTTCCAGTTCAAACCAGATATTGGGCAGACGATTGCCGAATGGCTCCAGGTTAAAGTCATCAAAGGTGGCGTAGGCCAAACCTCTATAAGCGGGAGTTCTGCCAACACCTTTGTGGGATTCAATCAATGGATCGGGCAGTTGATCTTCCGTACCACGATAGATACGCACAGCGCTGTGATATCTGCCTGCATCGGCATCATAAATAAGATGATCATCGGCCCAGATGCGTACCATGCGTGTAATCGGCCCTCTGGCAAACGCGATGGCCCAGTTACCACGATAGGAATACCAGCGTTTGGTGACTGTTGATCCACCGCCACCGCCTTTGCCACCACCAACACTCTGGTGTTGCACATGCTCCACCTGACGCGGTGGGCCAGACCAGATCACATTGCCAGAAACTCTGGCTTGTCCATAAACAATGGGAATGGCGTTGCCGTAATTACTGTTTTGAACAGAGAGCTCACCCAGCTTTGGCCCGATGACATCGGGAATTTTCTGTTTTTTGGCCAAAAGCATTGAGCCAACTGTAGAACCAATGGCCCAACCCATAGAGGCATAGCCCGCAGGAGCCAGCCAAGCGCCCAGTGCAGCAATCGCCATCACAGCCATGGTCTAAAGTCCTTTAACATTTAAATATAAGAAAAACATTAGGAGGATAAAAATAATTATGAAGATTGGTCGCAATGAACCTTGCCCTTGTGGTAGTGGGAAAAAATACAAGCGATGCTGCTTACACAAAGACGAAGATCAAACAAAAGATCAATTCTCTTTTACAGAAACAGAAGATGAAAAAAGGTTTTTAAATAGCGAAGAATTAGAACTCATCAGTTCTTCATATGATGACCAGCAAAAACGTTTTTTCAGCGTCTTAGGAGTGAAAGGTGATGGCAATGTGTCAACTGATAGAGAGAATATCGAGAAGTATTTCCAGTATCTTGTTGAGAATATAAGCCATTCATGTATTCTCACAGGAATCGAAGATTTTAGTTGGGAGGAGCGCTATGTTTTTGGAGGAAGATCACAATCTGAATATAAGCGGTTAAAGAAGACGATGCCTTCATATACAGATTCATTTAAGTTGCTGAAGCTGGTCAATCATGGAGAACAGATTCTAGCAAAAGTGATGCGTGTGACCGATAAGAAAATCTTTGATATTCCTCTTGATGAATTGGAAGCAAAAGATAGAAAATCGAAAGATTATCAAATATTAGATGATTACTCTGTTTGGTACGTTAATTTCTAATGATCTACATCCCTTTGAAACGAAATGCCGCGACGATGCGCTTTTTCCAAACGCTATCAAGACGATGCTCCGTCACCTTGCGCATCTCAGCCCAAGCATGAATCAGGTAGGTGGGATTGATTTGGGTAACAAAGCCCACATGCTGCGGATCGCCGTTGAACTGGAACATCAGCACGTCACCGGGTAGAACCACATCGAGGGCGATCTCGATCATATGTTTGGTGAAAACATGGCGTAGATGATGGCCATCGGGCCGTCTGGCGTAGCCCGTTTCATCGTGATTGGCTAGTTTTAGAGTTTTGGCAACGCCCACAATGACACCAACACAGTCCACTCCGATGTTTTTTAAACGCCCCTGATGACGAAAGCGCGTCCCAAGATAGGAACGCGCTTCGGTAACAATACGATCTCGAATGTCAGACATGATCAGCTCCGCATGGGCAGCATCGATTTTTCCATGCCAGGGATTTCTGGCTCTCCACGAAAGTTGATGGCGTTATTGAAGGTATTGCAGCAGGTCTCAAAGCGCTTGTCGCAACCACGAATGGCTGTGAAACTATCACCAGCCTGAATTGTATAAGCCATGGGAAGAGCCAGAGAGATCTGGCCGTTGCTGTGAGTCTTGATCTCCATCTTTCGTCCAGCATTACTGCCGTCGGTCCAGGTGATCATGCCGCCATTAAAAAAGCCGGATGCTTCACCGAGGTTTGTGGAAAACTGCCTCTGGTCTGTTACGCCAGTGACATTGCTGCTTTGAGAGAAAATATTTGCATCCAGTTTGCACTCTGGAGAACAAAACGTGATGCGGCATGTGGGCGAGTAGACTTCCATAAAGTTGGTATTAAGCCGATCCAGCTTGCCACGCAATTCAGCAACGAAGACTTTTCCTTTCAACTCAATTTCAGCAATGGTTCCACTTTTGAGAGGAATGGTTCCAGCGTCTGGTGAAGCCCAATTCACCTTGAAGATCTCCACCGCTGCGCCATCATAGAGACCAGAAAGGATATCTACTTCTGTGATCGATTCATCATCCACCACAGCTTCAACATCCAGATTACCGACGCTCATATCGGTATTGCCAGAGATGGCCGAAGCAGAGAAGCCAGTCTGTGCTGCAAAGGTTTCACCACCAACCACTAGATCCACATCATGATCGGTAAAGCGCAGTGTGGTGCCATCCTTGCGGCTGATACACCAACAGTTGGCCAGAGTGGTGACATCCTGCTGGATATGATCGGTTAAGGCTGTGCTGATGCTTTTCATACGCGAATCTCAATGATAGGAATCTCAGCCTGATTGATATCCCACTGCTGCATAAGAATTTCCAGGTTATCAACCTCAAAGCGGCAGGGAACGTCGAATTGATAGCCAGCGGTGATTGTAGAGCCTTCTGCGGGGGCGGAATCAAAGGTGAGAGTTCCTGTTGAATAGTCCACACTCCAGCCACTGTTTTGTTGCACACCATTCAGCGCAACGGCTACCGTATTCTCCACCGGCTTTGTAATTAGTCGCTGTTTCTGGTAGCCAGAGAACTGATAAGTTTTGATTAACTGAAATGCTTTTTGACTACCATTTCCTGTCCCCAGAACTTGATCGGTGAATGTTGGTGCTTGAAAACTCGCACAGCTTTTAAAATCCAGAGGATCGCGGTAGCGGAAACCATAGCCGCGTCCATAGACCACATGCCAGAAAGAGAGGATCTCATCAATATGTTGGCGTCTTTTAACGCCATTGGCGGCATTGTATCGATGCCGAGGGTATTGCCAATTGATGTTGCGTTGTTCTCGACCACTGGCGGTCTCATTGATGGTTGTGGAGTAAACAGGACCGCCTGTGGAACCCTTAGAAATTGAATCAGGGAAGCGGATATCGAGAAAACCGTTACTCATGATTCCCACCTCCCGGCGCGGCGTACTGCGCGAATCATCTCAGATTCAATCTGACTGCGAGAAGCGCGAAAGCTGTCTGCGTTGGGTGTATTGATATTCATCTGTACTGTAACCTGTTGTGGAGTTTGGCTGTTCATCTGATCATTCGAGACAATCTGTCCGGCAGAGGGAGGGGTGAACAACTCTGGCCCTTTTTCGCCTACCAAAAAGGTTTGACCAGGATAGACAGGTCCACCAGCGGCGCGGGCTCCACCAAACATACCGCCGATGATGCTTCCCATGGACTCAAAGAAACCACCACCGGAAGAGCCAGCAGAGGAGAACCAAGAGTTCATCGATTTGGCCATGGGCGTTGTGATCGACTGACGAATAGCGATCCGCGTTAAATCCTGTAAGATCGAATCAGCCATGCCTTTAATGGAAAGTTTGCCCGTGGTGGCGAACTCAACCAGTGCATCTTCGGTTTTGCCCAATGCTGAGGTCATTGCTTTCTCAAAAGCAGCACCGGCATCTTCGGATTCTTGGATGTAGCCGCGCAGTGCCCTTTGGGCACCAGCGGTCCAGTCGGTGCTTTTACTGAGCATACGATCAAAGGATTTCTCCGATGCTCTGGCAAAGGTTTCTTGATCAATGGCTCCAGCCTTCAAAAGTTCATTCAGCTCCTTGATTTCATCCTGATAAGCCTCCTGAGAGGTGCGTACACTCTCAGTGATATCACGCCCGCGTGCCATCAGTTTCTGGTGTGCAGCTTCCGCTTTGGTGCGCTCTGTAATGGCCTGTTTTTCATCAAAGAGTCTGCCTGCCAGCAGTTCTACTTCTCGGCGCTGTTCTGCCGTCGCTTGGGCTGAAAGACGACGTGTGGCCAAAGAGATATGGCGCTGACGGTCACTCATACCAATCAGCTCTATCTCCTGTTGAAGAGACGAGAGAATCTGTTGATCACGCTGAAGAGCAGCTTCTCTTTCGCGCCTGGCCTTCTCAGCCGTTTGGGTACGCTTTCTTTCGGCTTTATCAGCTGCTGCTGTGGCCTCTTTTTGATCATAGATACGGCCAACCAAGTCACGGATGGCTTGATCCTGGTCTCTGATGCCCTTGGTATGGGCTTTGGAGAGCGCCTGTTGAATAGCCAGTTCACGGCCTCTGTACTGGAGCAGTGTCAATTCCTGGTTCAGTGACTGAAGAAGCTTGTCTGAATCGGTGATGGGCTTAACCGGCTTTTTGGTGAGTTTCTTTGAAGGTTTGCTCTCCTGTTGATCCTTCAGCCAGATTTCAGCGCCCTCTAAGCGTGTTTTGGCTGCACCAATTGCTTTATCCAGGTTGGCCAGAGCTTCATCTCTGTTGAGAGAGTCTCCGAAGAGCCAGCGCTGGAGAAAACCACCGGTTTCAACGCTTTTTCTATGGCGTTGGAGGGTATTGATCTCTGCCTTGATGTTACTCACAGAGATCTTCTCGCTGGCCAATGGATCAACCTTCATCTCATCAGCAAGGCTCTGCATCGCGCTGGCCAGACGGCGGGTTAATCCGGTGGCTTCGTCCAGTTGGCCAAGAAAGGCAGAAAAACTATTGCTGAGGGCTGTGGAGGCACGGGTGATAGAGGTGGGAATGTTCTCAAACTCTTTGGCAATTTCAGGAGCCTGTTTCACCAGGGATTGAAAAACATCATTGGAGAGCACTTTGCCATCCAAGACCATCTTTCTGAGTTCACCCACCGTTTTACCCATGCCTTTGGCGATACGGACAGCCACTTCGGGCAGATTCTCAAGAATGCTATTGAACTCTTCAGCTCTAAATATTCCAGCAGAGAGCCCTTGGGAGAATTGAAGCAGGCCATATTTCATGCCCTCTGGTGTAGCACCACCGATGACACCGAGCTGTTGCACCGTTTCAGTCAATATGAGCATCTGCTCATTGGTGGCACCCAGCTCAGGAGCGGCTCGTGCCAGGGATTGAAAAACAGAAACAGTCTCTTCCAGTGCTGTTCCTGTCCGGTTGGAGATCTCCAAAAGGCGTTGTGAGACCTCTGCATAATCGTGAGTTTCTTTGGTGGCGGTTCGGATTCTGGTTTGTAGCGTGCGGTAGGCGTCGGCCTGCATGATCAATTGACCAGCCACATCCAGAAATGGCAGATTCGCAGCCATATCACCTAACGCGCGAAAACCACCGGCAAGGCGTCGATCCAGAGAATTGAGCTCTCTGGTTGCATTCTGTGAGGCGGTACGGATACGATTAAAAGAGCGTTCACCACGGTCACCAACACGCTCAAGGGTAGCGACTACTTGCCGTCCACCTTCAACCGTGAGTCGGACGGAGTAGGTTTCTTGCCGTTGTGCCACTGTGTTTCCCCTTGATTATTCCAGTGTTTTATTGGCTTCCTGAACAATGACTGCTTCAGCCACCTCGATCAATTCAGAGATGATCTCAGTGGCATAATTTCTTAGTTGGGCGGTTTTCAGAACAGCAGAGAGATCCAAGCCCATGATATGGCCTGATGGTGCAATGCGTAGCTGGCCTTGGCAGGCAATCAGGAGATCCCAGGCTTGGTACTCTTCTATGGATTGGGCTTCATATTCCCTGTAAGGACAGCGTTTTCCATTAACGCCTACGCCTCCTGATGCGCACGGGGAACCATCCGCTTCACATCCTCGACAATATCCTGGCCCGCCGCCTCGTTTGAAGTGCCATTGGCAGAGAGCCCTAAACCGTTTTTTGCAGCGTTCAAAAGAACTTGCTTCATAGTGAAGGCTTCAAAGAATCGCTCACCAATGGGATAGAGATCCATCAATGCAGTGATGTTCTGATCATTGATAGTCGCGTTGCTACGTCCATCAGAGCCGATGACACCGTTCCAACTGATGATGTGGCGCATGGCCAACTCTTTAATCAGCAGAGATTGAAAGAAACCTTCGCGCTCTTCGGGTTTATTAAGATCAGGGAAGCTGCTTTCTGGTTTAAGTCCCGCTTTGCGCTCTTCGTCCAGGCTTTTTTCGATACTCTCCAGCCGTTGGCGTGCAGCGGATTGTGCCATGATCATGCCGTTGGAGGTAAGCGGACGAACAGTGATTGTGATATCGTAGGGGAGAGGAATTTTGTAAGGCTCTTTACAGGTGCTTAAACTGATCATTGGACATACCACATGGATTATTCTTTGATATTGAAAGAACTGGAACAAGCCAGCCTGTTTGATCTCTATCGACTAAAAGAAGCGATCAACAGCAAGTTGGATGATCCAGAAAGGATTGATCGTGTTCGGAGACATCTTTCTCCAGGAGATGATATTTCCTATTTTGATGCAGAAAAAAACAGATTGGTTAAAGCCACTGTGGAAAAGCTGCATAGAACACGTCTTGTTGTACGCAACAAAGAGGATCGCTGTAGCTGGGATATTCGTTTTTGTATGGTAAACCTGGATGGTGTGGATACCAGCATTCATTCAGTACACGAAGGCCAGAAACTGGACCGAACACAGCTTCAGGTCGGTGGTTTTGTTGCGTTCAAAGATAAACAGAATGTTGAGAGAGTTGGTGAAATTGTCCGACTCAACCAGAAAACAGTAACTCTGAAGGTGAATGGGCGAGAGAAGTGGCGTGTGTCCTATTCGCTTTTATCCAAAGTAGTTGATGGTGAAACTGGAACAGTGGCCGATGGTGTTATCGAGTTACCTGCTACAGACTGGAAACGAATCGGACATCAGAAATAAGAACTCTTCTATTTATTGGTACACAGTCCCATCTTGGTCATTGGTCAAAGTTACGGTGAGCATCACACCAGCGGTTTCATTTCTGGCTCCTTGAAAGTCAAAGGAGCTCTGAATACCACTGGGGCCTTCAACAGCGAGCTTTGGTTTAGGCAGATAGACCTCATGTGCGGTAAAGATGATCTTATTGTTGGCATCCAGAGTATAGGCGAACTCAAGGTCCACTGGCGTACCGTTGCTGGCCAGAGCGATCAAAGTGGTATCAGAAAAGCGCACATCAATACGGCCAGTGAGCGCGGCTACTGTTGGGTCAGCGCCATCAATCAGGCCATCATCACGGATGGTTTCAATCTTCTCCAAGTTGTTTGAGTAGGTCAGTGTGCCACCGGTGAGATTGGCAATCGGACTGCCGCTGCGTTTGATCGATCCCTGAAATTGGGAGATGCGTGAGAAAGTGAGCTTTGAAGGCGTACCACCTTGACTGGCATTGTTTCTGGTTTCATTTTGGGCAATACAGTTGATGGTCGCTGTGGCCGCACCAGAGCGTTGAAATTCCAAAGCCAG